>JANLPG010000123.1:0-24396 GCA_031367105.1 Gemmatimonadota bacterium
CCGGCACCTCACAGAGGTGCCGGCCCTTCGGCTGTTCATACTTCTCGCTGCTCCCTTCCCGTCAAGGCGTCCGTTTCTTGAGCTCCTTCACCGCGTCGGGCTGCCCCTTCGCTGCCGCCTTCTTCAGCCACTCCATTCCGGCCGCCTCGTCCTTGGCCGTCCCTTTCCCCTTGAAGTACATCTGGGCGGCCTGCCACGCGGCGTCGGGCGAGCCCTTGTCGGCGGCCTTCTTATACCAGTCCAGCCCTTCGGTCTCATCCTTCGGCACGCCGCGGCCCTTGGCCAGGAATTCGGCCAGCTTCTCCATTGCGGCGCCGTCGCCTTTTTCGGCAGCGCGCCGGTACCAGAGCGCAGCCTCGGATTCGTTTTTCTTCACGCCCCCGCCGTTCTCAAGGCGGAAGGCCAGGAGCTGCTGCGCCTTGAGCATTCCGGTGGCGGCTGCCTCGCGCAGCAGGGCGATCGCCTCGCCGTTGTTCTGCGGCGTGCCACGCCCGACCTCGACCAGTCGGGAGAGGAGAAACTTCGCCTCGATGTCGCTGGCAGCCGCGCGCCGATACCACGACACCGCAAGTGCGGGGTCCTGGGGGACGCCGGTCCCCTTGTCATACATCGTGCCCAGGATGCGCTGAGCGGTCGCGTTGCCAGCCTCCGCCTCTTTGGCGCAGGCGATGGACGCGGCTGCCCAATCACCGCTGTCCGAAGCCTTGGCGCAGCTCGGCGCTGAAGCAGGTGCGCTGGGGGCGGCCGCGCCCTTCACGCCAGCGGGCAATTTTGCGCCCTTGGCGAGCGGCGGCACGCCACCGGGAGGCAGGGCAGCGCCTTTGCCGGCCTTGACCGGCGGCACGACCCCGGGAGCGGCGGGCGGCGTCCCGGTACCTGCTGCCGCAGGCGGCGCAGCTGCGGGAGCGGCACTCGGCGACGGGCTGCCCGGCGCACCGGAGACCGAGTTCGTCGCGAGCGCTTCGGTCAGGCCCGCCTCGGTGCGCATCGAGTACCAGATCAGCCCTGCGAGGCCGACGACGACCAGCAGGAGGACGACGGCGAGTGGGGACGTCCGCCGAGCCGCTGCCTTGGCAAGCGGTGGCGGTGGGGCCATCGAAGATTCGGAGCCGAGCATCGCCCCGAATTCGCGCATCGAAGGGAAACGCTCCGCCGGCTCCTTGGCCATCGCGCGCTGAATCGCCGTCGCCATCGGGCCGGGCAAATCCGGCACCTTTTCGGTGATCGGGCTCGGGTCGGCCACCAATTGTTTGTAGAGCACGGCACGGGTCGATTCACCTTCGAACGGCAGCACCCCGCTCAGCATTCGGTAGCCCACCACGGCGAGCGAGTACTGATCGGTCCGCGCATCGATGGTCTTGTCGCCGCAGGCCTGTTCGGGGCTCATATACTGCGGCGTACCGATGATGATGCCGGTAGTCGTCAGCGCTTCCGCCGGATCGCCCTCATCGCCGGTGGCAGCGCCGACGATCTTGGCGATGCCGAAGTCCATCAACAGCACGCGCTTGTCCTTCCCCTCCAGCATGATGTTTTCAGGTTTGAGGTCGCGGTGTACCACGCCCGCATCGTGCGCATCGGCGAGCCCGGAGGCGGCTTCGCGCAGGATGCGGCGCACCTCGGGGATCGGCATGGCGCCATCGCGGTCGAGGATTGCCCGAAGGCTCTCGCCCTGGATCATCGGCATAATGATGTAGGCAAGACCCTCGGCCTCGCCGACGTCGTACACCGGTACGATGTTGGGGTGGCGCAGGGCGGCGATGGTTTCGGCCTCGCGACGGAAACGCTGGAGCAGATCAGGTGACAGGCCGAGGTCCGGGCGGAGCACCTTGACCGCGAGATCGCGCTTGAGGCGAAGATCACGGGCCTTGAAGACTTCGGCGAAGCCACCGGCCCCGATCCGGTCCTGAAGCTCATAGCCCGGGCCGAGGGCGCGCTGGAGCTTGCTCCGCAGGGCCGCTGGGCCGATCCCGGAGCGGGTCACCGCGACCCGTTCACCGGTCTCGCGATTAAAGCCGACCGGCGTCTCGGTTCCGCAGACGTAGCAATACGCCGCCACGCCGGGGAGCGGCGTATGGCAGGTAGGGCACGAGCGGGTGGGTTGGCTCACGCGGTCGCCGGGGGAAGTGGGAAGACTGGAGAGTAGCAACGACGGGGGCGGAGTCAAGGAAACTCTGGGGAAACTCGGTCCGTTCCCGGCCTGATGGTGGACGGGGGCCGCCCGGCAGCGCCATACTTCCGACCCTTTCCACTGACGGAATGCGATGATGCGCCGGTTCCTCGCTTTTTTTCTGCTACTGCTGCTGGTCAACGCGCTGGACGCCCAGCAGCCGACGACCGGCTTCACGCACGCCGATACCCTCCGCGGCACGGTGACTCCCGAGCGCGCCTGGTGGGACGTCGCCTTCTACGATCTCGCTGTAACAGTCCGACCCGCGGATAGCAGCATCGTCGGGAGCAACCGGATCAGCTATCGGGTCGTGGGTGTCGCCCGGGAGATGCAGCTCGACCTGCAGCCCCCGCTGGCGATCGATAGCGTCGTGCAGGACGCGCGTCGGCTTCGCTACCGCCGCGACGGCAATGCCTACTTCGTGATGCTGTCGGCTCCCCAGCACCTCGGCGATCGGAAGACGCTCGCGGTGTACTACCACGGGAAGCCGCGACCCGCAAAGCGGCCACCGTGGGATGGTGGCTTCACCTGGGTGAAGGATTCCCTCGATCGGCCCTGGATCGTGACCTCCAATGAGGGACTTGGCGCCTCCGTCTGGTGGCCCAACAAGGACAGTCAGACGGATGAGCCGGATAGTCAGCGCGTGGCGATCACGGTACCTGATCCACTGATGAACGTCTCCAATGGGCGGTTGCGCGCGGTGACCCACCACGCGGATGCCAGTACCACGTGGGAGTGGTTCGTCGCCAATCCGATCAATAATTATGATATCGCCGTGTCGGCGGGGAATTACGCGCATTACAGCGATTTATTTCAGGGTGAGCGCGGCCCGCTCACGATGGATTTCTATCCGCTCAGCTATCACCTTGGGGCGGCACAACGGACCTTTCCGCAGGCGACCAGCATGCTGCGGTGCTTCGAGCACTGGTTCGGGCCCTACCCCTGGTACGAGGATGGCTACAAGCTGGTCGAATCCCCCCACAACGGGATGGAGCACCAGAGCGCTGTCGCCTATGGCAACGATTACGCCAATGGCTACAAGGGCCGCGATGCGTCGGGCACAGGGTTGGGGATGAAGTGGGACTTCATCATTGTGCACGAGAGCGCACACGAGTGGTTCGGCAACAACATCACGTCCAATGACGTAGCCGATATGTGGGTCCACGAGAGCTTCGCCAACTATGCCGAGGGGCTCTACACCGAGTGTCTGTTCGGCAAGCAGGCTGGCGAGGACTATGTGGTCGGGACGCGCCGCGGGATCCGGAATGACCGCCCGGTCCAGGGCGCGTTCGGAGTCCAGAATCAGGGCTCCGGCGATATGTATCCGAAGGGCGGGAATATGCTGCACACCATCCGCCACGTCATCGACAACGACGAAAAGTGGCGAGGAATCCTGCGCGGATTGAACCACACCTTCTGGCACCAGACCGTGAGTGGCAAGCAAGTGCAGGACTACATCAGTCGGGAGGCCGGCATCGACTTGACCGCGGTGTTCGCGCAGTACCTCACGACGACCAGAATTCCAGTGTTCGAATACCAGCTGGTGGGCACGACGCTGTCGTATCGCTGGACGGGAGTCGTCCCGGGTTTCTCGATGCCGCTCCCGATCACGACCGCTGATTCCAGCTTCACCGTGGTCCGACCGACGAGCGAGTGGCAAACGATACCTGTCCGCCTCTCGAACCCGGCGGCGTTCGCGGTCGATCGCAACTTCTACGTCGTCACGAAGAACAGCGGTGCGCCGCCGCCGTGACTCAGAGTTCGGTTGCCGCCGGTCCTGGCGCGGAGACGAAGGCATCCGCTCGCGACTGATGCTGTGGGTACACACCGAGGTATTCATCCAGCCACGCGGCGCGGAATTGCGCCGCCTCGGCCGTCGCGACCAGCGCCCACACGCTGCCCCCGAATCCGGCTCCGAACGACGAAGCTGCCACCGCCCCGAGCGTCCGGGCGCTCTGCACAAGGTGAATCGTCTCGGGGACCTGATTCGCCAGCGTCGTTTCGGCGAGCTGCTGCGAGCGCGCAACGAGGGCCCCAACGGTGTGAAGGTCAGACGCCTGAAACGCTGCGACCACGGTTGGGATAATCTCCTCCACTTCATCGCGAAACTGCGCCAGTCGCCGCGCGAGCGCGGGTGACTCCGCTGCGGCGAGTTCAGCGAGCGTCCCGGGTGCATCGGGATCACTCCGGAGCGCGGCAAAGAGCGATGGATCCTCGCGGCCAGTCAGTTGTTGCCAACGCGCGAGCAGCGTCGACAGTTCAGCGGACAATGCGTTGTAGTGAACCTGTGCCCGTCCGGCCTTCGCGGCGTGGACCCCCGAGACCCCGATGACAAAGACCCATCCCGTCGGAAGGCGGAGATTTGCCTCGAGGGTCACGGGGAGGAAATGGTACTGCGACAGCGTCCCCTGCTGGCAACGGAGGATCGCGGTGTGATCCTCACTCCCGCCGTGAGTGCCGACGCCACGATCGGACGCGAACGGTCCGAAGCGGCGACCGTTTTCCACGGCGCCGAGATAGCCTGCCAGCGCGTCGTCATCGGGGAGCGCACCACGCCACTCCGCACTGCTGCGCAGGTCATTGAACGCGGCGAGCGGCAGGAAGGTCGCAATCACCAGTGCGCTTGACGATGACAGCCCCGAGGCAGTCGGGAGCGAGGAGCGAATCACCACGTCCATTCCGGTGGTGGCTTCGGGGAAGTCACGCGCCACCCGCCGGATGACGGAGAGGGGATAATTGGTCCAGTGCCCCGGCCGGGGCGCGACCTCAGGCGCGAGCGGAACACCGAGCAGGCTACCAGAGGAGGCGTCGAGCAGTCGGATGCGATCGTCCGTTCGCGGCCGAGCGATGACGTGGAAGCCACGCTCCACCGCCGCCAGCAACGAGCGCCCCCCGCCATAGTCGGTGTGTTTGCCGAGGACTTCGATCCGGCCGGGCACCCACCACGACCGAGCGAGCGCCGTATCGCCGAAGCGCTCGGCGAAGCGTTGTTCGACTTCGGCGAAGCGAGCTGCTGCGATCACGGCGCTCTCGCCCTTCAGGCCGACGGATGCGACGCGATCGGCCCACGGGCTGCTCACGGCTGCGGCTCCAACGTGGCAAGCCGCGCTGCGACAGTGCGAATATCGCCCCGCACCGAGAGATCAAGCACCCCTGCGTGGATGGTCACTGCCTGCAGCCGGGTGCCCTGCGCAATGGCCAGTGCGACCGCTTCCGGTAGCTCGAATTCGCCTCGGGCGGACCGCGGTACGTTGCGGCAATACTCAAAGATTGAGGCATCGAAGCGCCAGAGGTTCATCGAGACCCAAGGTGTCGGTCCGGCTGCGGCGAGGGTCGCCGCATCCGGCTTTTCGACGATGAACGCGAGCGACCCGTCGCGGTTCAACTCGAGGATCGCGAAGGAGGCAATCCGAGCCGCCTCGATGTTCCCGTCGGTCACCAGTGCCACGGGGTCGAACGCTGCCAGGCCAGGTCCACCGAGGCCAACGAGTTCGCTGACGGCGGCCGCGGGATAGAGATTGTCGGCATTGAGGACGAGGACGTCGCGACCTGCGGCCCACGCTTCCGCTGCGAGCACGGCATTCGCGGTGCCAAGCGGCTCGGCCTGCACGGCATAGTCGAGCGTGACGCGAGTGGTGGGGTGCCGGGAGAAATGCTCCCGGATCGCATCGTCTTCGGGCGCCACCACCAGGCAGACGTTGCGGATGCCGCCGTCGGCGAGTGACGACAGCAGGTGCGCCAGGAAGGGGCGTCCCCGCGCGTCGGGGATCATCGCCTTGAGACCCCGTGAGGCGGCTGCCGCCTGGGCGGGGTCGATCGTGACTCCCGCGGCCTCGCGACGCATTCGCGTCCCGAGGCCGCGCGCGAGAATGATCGCGCAGGTTGCGAGTCCGCTCATCCGGGCTCGGCGCCGCTCCACAGGTGGGACATCAGGCGCGATAGCCAGGCGGCACTCACAACGAACACGACTGTCCAGAAGACGGCGATTCCGTTGCGGCCGTACAGGAACGAGCCCGTGCCGAACAATGCTCCGTAGACCATCAGGCAGCCGAGCATCCAGGCGAGGAAGGCCTGGGGAAGGGAATCGGGAGCGGCAGCAAGCTGAGCTTCGGCGCGGATATCCGCCCAGCCCGGGCCGGACGGTCGCACTTTGCGATAGAACGCCAGCAACGTCGGACGATCAGTGGTCGGTGCGAGGTACGCGGTCGCGATCCAGACGAGCGTGGTCACGCCAATCGTCCACAGCAACGAGACGTGGGACTCCACCGCCACGCCATTCTTGCCGGCGATGAAGAAGCCGAGGGCAACGGCGAAGGATGCGGCCATCGCCGCAATCTCGCACCAGGCGTTGATGCGCCACCAGAACCAGCGCAGGAGGTAGAGCAGGCCGGTGCCTGCGCCGATGGAGAGCAGGAGCTGGAACGACTGCTGTGCGGTATCCAGTGCAAAGGTGAGCAGGCCCGCGAAGAGCATCAGGAGTCCGGTGACGACCCGACCCATCAGCACGTAGTGGCGCTCCGAGGCATTGGGACGGACGAAGAGCTTCCAGAAATCGTTGACCAGGTAGGAGGCGCCCCAGTTCAGATGCGTCATAATGGTGGAGCGGTAGGCCGCTTCCATCGCCGCGAGCATCACGCCGAGCACGCCGTGCGGCAGGAATTTCATCATCGCCGGATACGCCATATCGTGTCCGACGAGGTGCGGGTCGACACCGGGAAACGCCACCCGGATGGAATCGAGCGTGGGGAACATGATGATCGACGCCAGCGCGACCACGATCCACGGCCAGGAGCGCAAGGCGTAGTGTGCCACATTGAAGAAGAGGGTGCCCGAGACCGCGTCCCGCTCGGACTTGGCGGCGAGCATCCGCTGGGCGATGTAACTGCCGCCACCCGGTTCGGCGCCCGGGTACCAGACCGACCACCATTGCACCGTGAGCGGAATGATGAAGATGGTGAGCGTCAGTCCCCAGTTGCTGAAATCGGGCAACAGATTCAGGACGCTCGCCGGCGTCTGGGCAATCAGTCCGGAGAGTCCGCCAACCTGCGGTTGCGCGAGCGCATAGTGGGCGGCGGCGAACGCACCGGTCATCGCCAGACCGAACTGGATGAAGTCGATGACGAGCACGCCCCACAATCCCGAGGTCGCCGCGAAAATCACGTTCAACCCCGCGCAGATCAGCAGGGTTTGCCACATCGGCCAGCCAAGAATGACGTTGGCAATCTTGGCGGCAGCCAGATTGACCGAAGCCATGATGAAGCAGTTGAAGATCAGCCCGAGGTAGATCGCGCGGAAGCCGCGCACGAGGCGCGCTGCTCGACCACTGTAGCGGATCTCGTAGAATTCGAGGTCGGTGAGTACTCCGCTGCGACGCCAGAGCCGGGCAAAGAAGAAGACGGTCATCATTCCGGTGAGCAGGAAGGCCCACCACTGCCAGTTGCTTGCCACGCCACCGGTGCGGACAAAGTTGGTGACCAGATTTGGCGTATCGGTGCTGAAGGTGGTCGCCACCATCGACACACCGATCAGCCACCACGGAGCCGCCTGTCCCGATGTGAAGAATTCCGCGGTGCTCGAGCCCCCCTTCTGGCGGTAGAAGAGTGCCGGGATGAAGCAGATCACGATCGAGGCGATGACAATCCCCCAGTCGAGCGTGGTCGGGTTCACGCGCCCACCCGCTTCTGCTGCCAGCCGCCGCGGGTGAAATCAGGGAACTTCATCGGGGCACTCCCTTTCTTGAGTGAGGCTTCGCTGAGCGGCCACGGCGCGCTCCACGCCGCCGCATCATAGACATCGAAATCGGGTGGGAGCCCTGCTCGCATACACTCGACCAATCGGTAGGCCATGATGTAGTCCATTCCGCCGTGACCTCCCTTGGCCCGCGCAAGTGCTCCGACGCGCTGCCACAGGGGGTGGGTGTAGTCTGCCGTGAAGTCGTCGATTGGCTTGAAGCGCTCCCCACCGCTCTGCCCCTCGAGGTAGAATCGTGCCGGATAGTCCTTGAAGACTCCCTTGGTGCCGCGGATCGAGTTGAGGCGGTCGTATGGCGTCGGGGAGGAGACGGTGTGCTGCAGCAAGATTGTCTTGCCGAGCATCGTCTTGATCAGCGAGCTGTTGATGTCGCCTTCGACATAGCGCTCGCGCCACTTGGGGCTCTCTTTGGCGATGTGTTCCTCCCGCCAGCGCGAGAGCCCCCGTTCCGCCGTCGACATCGAGACGAGGTAATCGAAGCGATCGCCTCGGTGGATGTCGAGGTACCAGGCGACCGGACCGAGGCCGTGGGTCGGATAGAAGTTGCCCTGGCGGTTGGTGTGCGGCAGGCGACGCCAAAGCCCTTCGTCCTTGTCCTCGAACAGCAGGGCGCGAAGGTCGTGGATGTACGCGGCCTCGGCATAGAGCACCTCGCCGAACATCCCCTTCTTGACCATGGTATCAACGAGCATCTCGTTGAAGTCATAGCAGCAGTTCTCCAGCATCAGGCAGTGCTTCCGCGACGCCTCGGAGGCTTCGACCAGCGCCCAGGCCTCTTCGAGCGACGTCGCGGCGGGCACCTCGGTTGCCGCGTGTTTCCCAGCCTTGAGGGCGGCGAGACAGACCGGCGTGTGCCAGGGCCAGGGTGTGGCGGTGTACACGATATCGATGTCGTCCCGGGTGACGAGCTGCTCGAAGGCGTGTTCGCCGGTCGTGTAGAGCGCCGGGGCAGGCTGACCCGCGTCGGTCACCATCCTGGCAGCGCGTTGCGCCTTGTCGGGGACAATGTCGCAGAGGGCGGTAATCTGCACTCCCTCGACCGCCAGCAACTCGCCGAGCAGCGACTTCCCGCGCAATCCAGTGCCGACGATCGCCACGCGTACCGTGGAATGCGGCTCGAACGGGACGCCCATCATCGTAGACTTCAAGGCGCGGTGCGGTGCCGGCGGTTCGGTCGCGGCACTGGGCTCCGAGGAGAGGGCGAACGCCGCGCCGGTGGCACCGGCCACCTTGAGCAGGTCGCGGCGCGAGAGCGACGCGTCGGGGGAACGGTGCGGCATTGGCGGGATCCGAATGGGGTGGGACGGCGTGGACCGGGAGCAGGGCGGCCACGGCCGGATTCTAGCAGATCGCCGCCGTTGATGCGAGGCAGCCGAGCGACCGGTGCGGACTGAGGAGCGCCGTCTCCCACTATCTTTCACCGATCACCACCCACTATGCCGACATCTCCCGCCCGCCGCCCGCTTGGCTTCGCCGCCGCACTCGCTACCGTCGTCGCCAACATCGTCGGGACAGGCGTCTTCGTGACGCTCGGCCTGCAAGTGCAGGAGACCACGGATGGCTTCACCCTGCTCGCGCTCTGGTTCGTCGGCGGCCTGATCGCGCTGGCCGGGGCGCTCACCTACGGCGAGCTCTCGGCAGCGATCCACGGATCCGGTGGCGAGTATCGATTCCTCGGTCGGATTTATCATCCCGGACTCGGCACGGTGGCGGGCTGGGTGTCGGTGGCGGTCGGCTTCGCCGCTCCCGTGGCCCTCGCCGCGATGGCGCTCGGTCGCTACGCGGGACCGTTAGTCGGTATCCCGGCCAGCACTCTGGGGATCATCGCGATCCTGGCGGCGACCGGCGTGCACCTGCTCGCCCCCGAGGTCGGTGGTCGGGTACAGGTGGCTGTCACTGCCCTCAAGGTCCTGCTGATTCTCGCCTTCATCGGTGTCGGGTGGGGGAAGGGTCCCGAATCAGGGATGACGTTTGTCCCGCTCGCGGCCTCGCTTGGCAATATCGCCAGCGGCTCCTTCGCGCTCTCGCTGGTGTTTGTCTCGTACGCCTATTCCGGCTTCAACGCGGCGGCCTACTTCCAGGGAGAAGTTGCCAATGCTGAGCGGAACGTGCCGCGGGCACTCGTCCTGGGGACGCTGCTGGTCACCGCGCTCTATGTCGGGCTCAACTGGGTGTTTCTGCGGACCACGCGCGTCGAAGATCTGACTGGTCAGATCGAAGTCGGCGCCATCGCGGGCGAGAAGATTTTCGGTGCGGCGGGCGGACATATCATGAGCGGAGTGATCGCCCTGCTGCTCGTCTCATCGATCAGTGCGATGACGCTGGCGGGGCCGCGGGTGATCGAGGCGATGGCCGAAGATCTCCCGCCGCTCCGTCCGCTGGCGGAACGCACGGCCACCGGCTCGCCGGCCCGGGCGGTGTTGTTGCAGGGTGCGCTTGCGCTGGCCTTCGTCCTCACCGATTCGTTTGATGGTGTGCTTACCTATGCCGGATTCACCCTCACGCTTTTCACTTTTCTTGCCGTGCTGGGCGTGATTATCCTGCGACGCCGTGAGCCGGATCTGCCGCGCCCGTACCGGGTCTGGGCATATCCGTGGACGCCGATCTTTTTCGCGGGTTTTTCGCTCTGGACGCTGCTGGTCGTGATCCGCGATCGGCCGATGGAAGCGGTGGGTGGTGCGGTGACTCTGGGGGTGGCGGCACTGCTGACGTGGCTGGTGACCGAGCGGACCGCCGCGGAGTCGCCGCCGACCTGACTGGCTCAGGTGATGATGTGCGCGCCGAGGATCGAATCGACCATCGTCCCGGGGAGGGAATCGGGGTTGGTCTCGCGATCGAAGACCCGGCGAACGCCCTTCCACCAATTAGTAGCCCAGCGCCCGGTGGGCAGCGACGACTCGATCACTCCCTTCCGACGGTTCGCGGCGTGCACGAACTTGCCGTCGCCAACGTAGATCCCGACGTGATCGACCTTCTTTCCCTTTCCGAAGAACAGCAGGTCACCGGGGCGCAGCTGGCTGGCGTCCTTCGGCACTTCAAGGCCCAGCTTCGACTGTTCGCGCGACGTGCGCGGGACGTCGAGGTTGAACTTCGCCATCACCCACTGTACCAGACCGCTGCAGTCGAACGCCTTCCCGGGAGCCTTGGCGCCCATCTTGTAGCGCAGACCAACCTGGTCCCGGGTGAGCTGCACCAGAGAGTCCTCGGCGGGCGCCTTGAGAAACATCTTGGAGATGGTGGCGAAGGGCTTCTCGGACTTCGAGAAGCCGGCTGACTGCGCCGAAAGGGTACCCGACACACTCGCGACCAGAATGGTGGCGAGCAGGGCGGGAATCCGGGTGTGGCGCAGCAGGGTCACGGGCACTCAGATCGCAATGAGGGGTGGTTCAGTCGCTCACCAAGGTAGCATCGGCAACAGGGAGGGTCTAGCTCCGAAGAGTGTCGCGATCTGCAACGTCCGGGCCCCGCCCCGGCTTGCGGGGAGCGGGAGCGACTCTGGGCAAGCCGGAGCGCTCGGCGGGACGCGCTCCAGGAGTCCAGCGGTGGGACCACCTGGCTAAAGGATGCGTTGTCCGAAGGCGCTCGCCATCAGGCCGACGGCGAGCTCCGCGGTCTGATTGAATCGATCGAGCACGGGGTTGACTTCGACCAGATCGAGCGACACGACCCGACCGGTGTCCCACAGCGTTTCCATCGCGAGATGGGCTTCTCGATAGGTCGCGCCGCCACGGACCGGAGTGCCGACGCCGGGGGCTTCCTGGGGATCGACGAAGTCGAGATCGAGTGAGACGTGGATCCCCTGAGTGCCCTGGCTGATTTTTGCGATCGCCTCGACGAGAATCGTCCGCAGTCCTCGCTCATCCAGATCCCGCATCGTATAGATGGTGACACCGAAATCGCGCGCGTTGCTGCGCTCGGCCTGATCGAGGTCGCGTGCGCCAATGATCACGGTGTGTTCCGGTCGGACCGCCGGTGCGGGGGAGGCGAGTCGTGCCATCGCGGGATCGCCGTGGCCGAGCAAGTGAGCGACCGGCATCCCGTGCACGTTGCCGCTCAGGGTACTTCCCGGAGTGTTGATATCGGCGTGTGCGTCCAGCCAGATCAGCCCGAGTCGCTCGCCGCGCTCGGCGAGGGCGGTGGCCACGCCCGCCACTGATCCCGCTGCCACCGAATGGTCGCCGCCCAGTACCAGCGGAATGTGACCGGAGCGGACGAGTTCGGCGGTACGGGTTGCGACCTCGCGGCAAACAGCGGTGATCGTCGGGAGGAACTCGATGCCCCGCGCGAAACCGAGGGTTTCCCGCGTGGGCACCGGCACGTCACCAGTGTCGAGCACCTGATGACCGAGTGACTCGAGGCGGGCCGCGAGCTGGGCGAGTCGGACGGCGGAGGGACCCATCTCGACGCCGCGGCGTGAGGCGCCGAGGTCGAGCGGAACACCGAGCAAGGCGATGGAGGCCATAGCGGCAATTTACCTGATCGTCTCGCCCGGTGACGGCGATAGCACCCGTTCGGCGAGGGATGGTGGCAGGAGCTTGCGCAGCGCGTCGGGCGTCCCGGTCAGGCCGGGAAAGGTGCCGTAGTGCTGGGGGATGATCCACTGCGGCGCGACGAGTTGGCACGCCTTGGCGGCTTGACGCGGTCCCATCGTGTAGAAATCTCCGATCGGGAGCATCAGCACGTTGGGCCGATACAGCTCGGCAATGAGCGCCATATCGCCGAAGACGCAACTGTCGCCAGTGTTGTAGATCACGGTGCCGTTGGGGAGTTCGATCACCATACCGCAGGGATCGCCGAGGGTGCGAGCCCGACCATCGGGACCCGGCAGGGAGGAGGAGTGGAAGGCCTGCGTCAGCGTGACAGTGAGGCCGTGCACCATCGCGGCGCCGCCCTTGTTGAATCCGACCAACTGGTTGTCGGGTACCCCTTCGGCGCCGAGCTCGGCCGCGACCTCGTAGGAGGTGGCCACCGTGGCTCCCGTCTGTGAGGCCAAGGCCGCGACCCCCGCGATGTGATCGAAATGGCCGTGCGTCAGCAGGATCAGCGACGCCGTCTGCGCCAACTCCACGGCGTTGCCGGGTGCCTTGGGGTTTTCCAGCCAGGGATCGATCAGGATCGCCGGGCCATCGGGCTCCAGCTGCAGGTGGAACGCGCTGTGCCCCAGCCAGGTAAGGGCGAAACCGAGTCGAGACATTGGCGAGGCTCCGGGTGGGGTGGGCGGGTTGCGAGACGACGTTCATCAACTAGGATACTCAGGATCGCGACCCTTCCGGAGTCTCAGGGTCCTGCACCTGCGAGGCGGGCGATTCAGCGTCGGGATCGAGTTCCCGAGTGAGGTGCGCCCCGGGCTAGTGCGGATCCGTGCTGCCGTTGGAATCGTACCCCAGGTGAGCACTTCCATTCCGGCACCCCGAGGACCCGAATGAGCAATCTTCCTCGACCCCCGGCTGCTCTGCAATTTGTCGCGCTCCTCCTCGCCACTGCCTGTGGCGGGGGCAGCGGGGGTGGCACAGCGCCGCCTCCCCCCCCGCCGCCTCCCCCACCGCCGGCGCCAGTCGTGGTCGCCAAGGCATCGCCGAGCGGAGATGGCCAGCTGGTGATCGCGGGACAGCCGATTGCCTCTCCGCTGCGGGTCCGGGTGACGCGAAGCGGTGCACCGGTTTCAGGTCAGGCGATTACCTGGTCGGCCAGCGCGGGGGCTATTTCCGGCAACGGCGCCAGCAACTCCGAAGGAATCGCAACCGCTTCCTGGGTGTTGGGTCCGACGGCCGGAACCCAGACTGCGACGGCGGCAGCGGGAACCTCGTCCACCGACTTCACGGCGACCGCGACAGTTTCGCTCCCTGGCCCCCTCGGCATCTCCCCTTTCGGAGTGACCGGAGACGGTCAGACCGGCAACGTCGGATCGCAGCTGGCGAATCAACTCCGGGTCCGGGTGACCCGCGGCGGCGTGGTTGCCGGAGGCGAACTGGTGATCTGGCAGACGGACGGCGCAAACAGCTTCTTCGATCCACCGCAGACCACCAGTGCGGCGGACGGAATCGCCACCTCCTACTGGACCCTCGGAACTGCGACCGGCGCGCAGCGCGCGACTACGTTCGCAGGGTCGCTGAGCGGCCCAACCGCCTCATTCAGTGCCACCGCCGTCGCCCTTCCTCCGGGCAGCAGCACGGTGAAGCTCTTCACCGCTGGTGGCGCACGGTTCGAACCGGCCACCCTGGTTGTGCCGGCGGGCACCACGGTGACATTCGTCTGGCAGGATGGCTTCCACGACCTGCTCTCCACGGGGACGCCGAGCTTCGCCAGTTTTGGCAATGGTGCCGATCCACCGAAGAGCTATCAGGTGACCTTCGCTGCCGCGGGAACCTACAAGTATTACTGCAGCGTGCACGGCAGTCCGAACAGCGGAATGCGTGGAACGGTGATCGTCCAATGAGGCGGCGACTTGGACTCGCCGTCGTGCTGTTGCAGCTGCCGGCGCACCTCGCGGCCCAGGCCGATTGCTTCCCGTCGAAGAATTCCAACGAGGCGAAGACTTTCGCCATCCTCTCGGTGCCGATCGCCTTCACCGGCGCCAGGGCGCCGATGAAGGCACCGCGCGGTGTCAGCATCGGGGTGGAAGTCGCCAATCTGCCCAGTGTCAATCGCGCGACGGCGACGCCCACCGTCTGTCGGCCGGGGAAGGGGCCCGAGAGCACCGATCCGACTCCGGTGGTTGTGCGGCCACGGCTGTCGTTGGCAGTGCAGGGATTTCTGGTCGAAGCATCCTGGATTCCGCCAGTGCGGGTGAGCGGCGTCAAGGCGAACCTGGTGAGTCTCGCGATCGCCCGGCCATTCGCCCTCTCGGCGCACTGGACCCTCGGGATTCGGGCCGAAGGGGTCCTCGGCGCGCTCCACGCTCCGATTGTCTGCGACGCGGAAGCGTTGCGGGATCCGACTAGCGAATGCGCGGGTGGTACGCTCTCGGATGATCGCTGGCAGCCAGGGGTCTTCGGGCTCGAGGCCGTCGTCGGCGGCGGCGGCAAAGTGCGTCCGCATTTTGGTGTTGGCTACTCTCGCTTGCGATCGCGCTTTCAGGTGAATTTCACCAACGCGCAGGGTGAGACCGACACTCGCCGCGTGGAAGTAGATCTGAATCGTGCTGCACTGTTCGGTGGAATGACCGTACCGCTCGGCACCCTCCGACTCACCGGCGAGGCTTACGCTACCGTCGGCGATGCCATTATCGGGCGCCTGGTCGTGCGCGCCCCGTTGGTGCGCTGATGCGTCGCTCCTGGCTGGGCGTCGCTGTCGTTGCATTGCTGGCGCGCGCGCTCGGTGCGCAGGCGTATGCGGATGCTCCACTGGCCCGCGGCACGCTTTCTTTCGATGCCAAGGCGACCCTGGGTGCCTTCACCGGCTCCACGACGTCGCTGAAAGGGTTGCTGGAAGGGGCACCCACCTTGAGCGGCGTGCGCGGGTGGGTTGAGGCACCCGCGCGCTCACTCAGCAGCCAGAACGGCAAGCGGGATCGAGATACCTGGTCGTCGCTCGAGGTTGAGAAATATCCGACGCTGCGCTTTCAGCTGGACTCGGTCGCACCAGGCGAGGCTCAGCGCGATTCTACCGGAGTCGTGCTGCTGGGTCGGCTGACCCTCCACGGTCAGACGCATCCGGTTCGGCTTCCGGGGTGGGTGTGGCGGCGGGGAGGCCGGTTGCGGTTCCGCGGCGCGGTGCCGGTGAACCTGAAGGAATACCGCGTTGGGGGGCTCACGAAAGCGCTGGGAATGTTGCGAATGGATGAACACATCATCGTGCGCGTCGATGTAACCTTCGGCGCAGGGGAGGGACCATGACACGGCGAAATCAGGCGTTGGGATGGGCACTGTTGTCGGGGCTGTCGCTTCTGGGATGCAGTGGCGATTCCGGCACCAATTCTTCAACCAGCGGGCCAACGATTCAAGCCGCCAACTCGCTCACATTCACGCCCGCGACGCTCACCGTCAACACCAACGTGCCCGTGACGTTTGCGTTCGGCAGTGTGGGCCACACGGTGCTGTTCGATGCGGTGGGGGGAAAACCGGAGGATATCACGGCGATCACGAGCAACAAGAACGTGACCCGGACATTCAGCACACCGGGCGACTTTCCCTACCATTGCACAGTGCACTCCGGGATGTCCGGCTCAGTGCACGTCACGATCGCGCCGATCACCGGAGGCTACTGAGCCCCGCTCCTCAGCGCTGCCGCGTGGCAGGTGTGGGTCAGGCGACTCCGGCCTGGGACGCACCGAGTCCTGCTATCCGGCCTGTGGTCCAGGCCCAGACGAAGTTGTAGCCGCCGATTGGACCGAAGGCATCCAGCAGTTCGCCTGCCAGAAAGACGCCCGGGAGGATGCGGCTTTCCAGCGTCTTCGGTTGCACCTCCCCCAACGCGACTCCCCCGCCGGTCACCTCGGCCTTCTTGTATCCCTCGTCGGCGGTCCACGGGAGCGGATACCGCGTCAAGGCCTCCAACACCTTCTTGCGATCGCCCCGTGTCAATTGCGCCAGAACCGTCTGTCCCGGGACAGCGACATCGGTCAGCAGCCGGTCGGCGAGCCGTGACGGCAACCACTGCCGCACGGCCGTTGCAACCGACTGCGCCCCCGGAGCGAGCGATGCCTCCCACTGCGCGATCGTCCGCGTGCCCCAGTATACCGTGAGTGCGGCGGGTGGATCACCGGCAAGCCTCCCGCGGACGGCGACGTGTGAGACATCGAGCACGGACGGACCGCTGAAGCCGCGATGCGTGAAGAGGAAGCCACCGGTCGCCGTTCGTCGTTCCTGCCGCGATGTCGCGGTGATGGTTACGGTGAGGGAGACCCCGGCAAGGTCGGTGAACGCTGGTGGATCGAGTGTCAGGGGAGTGAGGGCGGGGTAGGTCGGATGTACAGTGTGGCCGAGGCGTTCGAGGACGCTCAGCCCCACGCCGTCGGAGCCGGTCAGCGGCACCGACAGTCCTCCGGTGGCGATGACGACCGCATCGACGAAGGCGGGGGCCGCCTGCGCGAAGACGAGTTTCCAGCCGGCTCCTGCGGAGACGAAATCAACGAGTCGAGTGTTGGGTACGAACTCGACGCCGCGTCGCTCGGCGAGCCGCAACAGTGAGTCGCGAACGACCCGTGCCTTATTCGCGACCGGAAACAGTTTGCCGGTCTCGGGTTCGAGCACGAGCGGCACACCGACTTCCTCTTCGAAAAACCGTTGTTGCTCGGCGAGCGGCCAATGGCGCAGGATATTGCGCATCGTATTGGGCGAAGAGGCGGTGACGTAAGCTTTCGTCTCGAGCTCCGATGGCAGGACGTTGCAGCGCCCGCCACCGGAAATCAGGATCTTGCGTCCGCCGTCGCTGGTCGCTTCATACAGCCGGACGCGTCGTCCTGGCCCCGCGGCGTGAATCGCGGCCATCAGGCCCGCAGCGCCGGCGCCGATCACCGCGATCTCGCGGGTCATCGTGCCAACACGCGGGTCACGCCCCCGGCAATCAGCGTGGCGGCATCCGCCAGCACGCGGGGCAAGGCGAGGCCACCCGGCGAGGCGAGATACCGCGGCACCCAGACCGGATCGAACTTCTCCTTGTACTGTCGCAGTCCCTGGAAGCCATAAAACGATTCGCCGCGTTCGAAGATCAGCTGTCCGATGCGCGACCAGAGGGGAGCGAGCGCGTGATCAGGCAAGCCGGCAAGCGGTGCCATGCCGAGGTTGAAACGACTGTAACCCTGTGCGCGACCCCACAGCATCAATTCAACAAAGAGGAACTCCATCGTACCTCCTGGTGCCGCCGCGTCGTATCGCATCAGGTCTACCGTCAGCTCGCTGTGATCACCGGCGGGCCAGAGGTTGGCGAATGCGATGATGGTCCCGCGCTGGCGGACGACGGCACAGGGGAGGCGAGAGAGGTAGCTGCGGTTGAAAAAGCCGAGCGAGAATCCCTTCTCCCGGGAATGTTTTGCGGCGAGCCAACTGTTGGAGACCCGCTCCAGTTCATCGAGCACGGTCGGCACCGCTTCGGGTGGGAGCACCTCGACTCGACATTCCTCCCGTTCCAGCAGGTTCCGCTGGGTGTAACGCAACTTTCGCCGGGTACCGCCCTCGAGGGAAAAGCTCGCCAGCGGGATGCGCGCCTCTTCGCCCAGCTTGGAGAGCGTCAGGCCGAGGTCGATGTAGAGCGAGAGATGCTCGGCTCCGACCTCGTAGAACACCGGCCAGGCGCCGGCGTGATCGGCGAGCTCCCGGAATCGCCAGACCAGTTCCCGTTGTGTCGCGGGCGGCCCCACGGGGTCGCCCATCGCGATCCAGCTTCTCCCGCTGGTATCGAACATCAGGTAGCCGTTATCGTGATCATCAAAGAGAATCGTCTTGTCGCCGGTAAGTGCCAGCGCTCCCTGAGTACTCCCGGTGGTCGCAAGAATCCTGGCTGCGCGGTCGAGGTCGCTGCTGGTCATTGCGATCGCGCGGGCGCTGCGCACCGGGGCGAAGAGCCGGCGCACACTCACGATGGCGAGGAGCATCGACGCGCCGACCAACGCCCGAAGCGAGCGGGAGGCGTCGCCGTGGATGGCAAATCGCCAGAAGAGATCGTGGCGATAGCTGACGTGCCGGAAGGAGAACTCGGCGAGGACAACGGTCGCCAACAGGGTGATCGCGACCGCAATCAGCCACCCCGGGGTGAGTGCCGACGCCTCGAGGTGCGAGCGGCGGTAGAAGAATCTGCGCGCCGGATACAGCGTGACGAGGACCACTCCGAGCAGTGCCGCCTCTTCCCAATCGAACCCCTTGAGCAGCGATGCGATGATGCCGGCGCTCACCGCGAGGGTCGTGACCCACCAGGCTGAGCGCAGCCGACGCTGCAACCCGCTCGCGAGCAGGAGCAGTGCGACGCCGATACTGCTCCCCAGAAAATGGGCGACCTCGATCAGCCCGAGCGGGAGGAGATGGCGGAGCCCGCGCAGCCGTTCGGGGTCGGCCGGAGTCGCACCGGAGGTGAGCAGGATGACCCCTCCTCCGAAGGTGGCCGCGGCGAGCAGCGTCGGGGCGAGCCCGCGGAGGATCCGTCTGGTCGGGGATATCCAGCGGGCGAGTCCAGCACGCCGCACCGACAGTTCCCAGGCGAGCAGGGCGAACACCGCCCCGAGGAACGGGAGGACGTAATAGAGGCCACGGAAGGCCAGCAGCGCGCCGAGAAGCGGAGCAGTGCCGACGCGGTCGCCGAGGAGAAGCAGGATGCTGACTTCGAAAACGCCGATACCAGCGGGGATGTGACTCACTACACCAGCCACCTGCGCCACGACGAACAATCCGAGGAAGCCAGCGAACGCGGGGCGGGTCGCGTCGGGCAGCAACAACCAGAGGACACTCCCCGCCAAGGTCCAGTCGGTGACCGATAGCACGAGTTGCACTGCGGCCAGGCGAATATCGGGGAGGGGGAAGCGCCATTCTCCCAGGGCGGGCACTCGCCACTGCCGCGCGCAGATGAAGAGGTAGCACAGCGGCAGCCCGAGGTAGACGACGCTGGAGAGCCGCACTGCCAGCTCGGATGCACCGAGGGCGGTGGCGAGTGTCGTGGGATCGCTCAGCGCCGAGGCGCCCGCCAGGGTAGCAGCGCCGATCCAGAAGGTCGCCCCGTTGAAGGCGACGCCCCGCGCAATCGCGCTGGCGGAGAGACCCCAGTTGGTCCAGAACCTCACCCTGACCGACCCGCCGGTGAGCAGGGGAAAGCCGAGGGCGTTGCTGACGGCGCAAGAGATCATCCCCGCGAGTGCGGTACGAATTCTGGTGGCCCGGCCGTCGGCATAGCGAAGCGCCAGCACATCGTAGAGGCCGAGGCAGACGTAGCCCAGGAGTGCGGCCAGCGCGGCAATCAGGGCGCTCTGGATCGAGATCTCCGCCAACGCTGCCCGGATCGCGTGGCGCGACGTCTCGTGCAGGAAGCGGCGGACGGCCAGCAGGCCGACGATGGCCGCCCCGGCGGCAAGAAGGGGGAGAAAACGGCGCCAGCGCACCAGCCAAGGCGTCGAGGTCACCGTCGGGAATCGGGTGAGGGGTGGGGGTTCGGGTCGGGCTGGCTGCACATCTGCTGGACTCCACGCGCAGGACGAATCGCGAGCGCTCCCCTTAGAATCTATCGTAGCTGGAACCTCGCCCGGGGCCGGCTGACATCGTCCGTTGAGGTACGCTTGCCCGCTGGTCGGTCCGCACACGTCTTTTCCGAGCCTACCGGGCGGCGCTGGCAGCGCATCCGGGCCGGTGCCTACCTCCTCGGGGCCCTCTCGACCATCGCGGTGCTGGGCTTGATCGTCGCGGCCCTGCTCCCACCGGCGCTGCCGCGATACGATGCCTTTACGCCCGCTGCCAGGCGCGCGCCCCCGGCGGTGGTGGGATCGCGGGCGGCCCGGCTCCGGGAGAGTGCCCGGGAGCGTCTCTTCCGAGCGCTGCGCCACCAGGGGCAGCCCCCCGCCGTGCGTCCGGGCCGGCTGCCGCTCCGACCGAGCCGGTCGGGGCGCACCAACAAGGATTCCATCTTCGCCGGCTTCTACGTCAACTGGGATGACAACTCGTTCGCCTCGCTGAAGGCGCACGTCGAGAAGCTCGATTGGGTCATCGCCGAGTGGGGGTTCGTGACACCGAGTGGCGACTCACTCCAGCTCAAAGTCGATCCGAAGCTGCTCTTCTTCGTGCAGTCGCTGCCGGATTCGGTCAAGCCGCGCGTGCTGCTGATGCTCACCAACGTCACGCAGGGGGTTGGGGAGTTTGGCGGAATCAGTGGACCGCGGCTGTTGGCCGACTCGGCACGGCGAGACCGTGCAGCGCGTCAGGCGGCGAGCGCCGTCCGCCGTCTTGGTCTCGCAGGTATCACGCTCGACTTCGAAAGTATGCCGCCGGGATCGCTCCCGGATGTGGAGCGCTTCCTCGGTGACCTGCGTCGGGCACTGGGGCCGGGCCCCCTGCTCACGATGGCGATCGAGCCATCGCTGGATCTCGGCTGGGTGCGCCGATTCACGGCACGCTGCGATCGGGTGATCCTGATGCTGTACGACGAACACTACGGCAAGGGCGTGGGGTCAGATGCGGGGCCGGTGGCGAGCCGGGCCTGGTACGCGCAACAGGCGCGCGCGCTGCTTCAGGTCGTCCCGTCGGCCAAGGCGATCGCGGCGTTCAGCGCGTATGGCTACGACTGGAACGATGCGGGGGCCAGTTCGGGCGACGCGGCGACGACCCAGGACGTCTGGCGCCTCGCACGCGAGAACGGCGTGCTGCCCCAGTACGACACCGTATCGCACAATCCGTATCTCTCGTGGACCGCGGCGGACTCTACCGATCATATCGTCTGGTATCAGGATGCCGTGACGGCACTCGACCAGATGCGCGCCGCCCGGGGGCTCGGGATTACCAGTCACGCCGTCTGGCGGCTGGGCGAGGAGGATCAGTCGCTCTGGAGCAGTATCAACCGGCGCGGTGAACTGCAGCCCCCTGACTCGCTGCGGGTGATCGAGCCGGGATCGGATGTCGAATTCAAGGGTGGGGGCGAGCTCCTCGCGATCGCCAGCCACCCGCGCACTGGACTGCGACGCGTCGAAGTCGATGCGACCGGAGCGATCACCCGCGAGATCGTCGAGCAGGTACCGTCGCCCTGGGTGGTCGAACGCACCGGCCGCCACTCCGGGCGGGTGGCACTCACCTTTGACGACGGGCCCGACAGTCACTGGACGCCGATGATTCTCGATACCCTGCGCTCGCGTGGGGTCCACGCGGCCTTCTTCATGATCGGGACCCATATCGAGGCCGCACCGGCGCTGGCGCGGCGGGTGCTGGCTGAAGGCCACGAGGTCGGCAACCACACCTTCACCCACCCGAACCTCGCCCTGACATCGGACTGGGTCACGCGGCTTGAAATCGATGCCAACGAGCGATTGATCGAGGCGGTACTCAACCGACGTACGATCCTCTTCCGGCCGCCGTACTTCGGGGATGCCGAGCCGACGACGGCAGACGAACTCGTACCGGTCTCGATTGCCACCGATCTCGGCTACATCAATGTGGGCACGCGCGTCGACGCCGAAGATTGGACCAACCCTGATCCCGACAGCATCATCGCCAATGTGATCAACGCGTTACCACACGGTGAGGTCGTGCTGTTGCACGACGGCGGCGGCAATCGCTCGAGGACGGTGGCCGCGCTGGGCCGACTGATCGATTCGCTCCAGGCGCAGGGGGACACGATCGTCTCCCTTGGCAACTTGGCGGGACTGGCACCCGAGGTGATCATGCCACCGATTCCGCCCCGCGCCGCCTGGCTCCGTGCCGGGGAGCTGCTGGCTTTCGGCAGCATCTCGCTCATCGAGCGCGGCGTCTATACCACTTTCGTCGTCGCGATCGTTCTGGGACTCGGCCGACTGTTCTTCATCCTTGGCCTCGCAACGATCCAGCGCCTCCGGCGCTCGCGCGCCTCGCTCGGGTACCATCCCGCTGTCAGCATTGTGGTGCCGGCGTACAACGAAGCGAAGGTGATCGGTCAGACGATCACCTCGCTGCTGGCCCAGGAGTATCAGGGCCCGCTGGAGATCGTCGTGGTCGATGATGGCTCCCCTGATGCCACCAGCGCGGTGGTGCGCGAACAGTTCGGACGCGATCGCCGAGTGGCAATTTACGAGAAGCCGAACGGCGGCAAGGCCAGTGCGCTGAACTTCGGCATCGCGCGCGCTCAGGGGGAAATTGTCATCGGCCTCGACGCGGACACGCTGTTCGAGCCGGAGACGGTCGCGCACCTGGTCGCGCCGCTGGTCGATCCGCGCGTGGGTGCGGTGGCCGGGAATGCGAAGGTGGGAAACCGGATCAATCTGGTGACGCGATGGCAGGCACTGGAGTACATCACGTCACAAAATCTCGACCGACGGGCGTTCGCGCTGCTCCACTGTATCACGGTGGTGCCCGGGGCGGTCGGGGCGTGGCGCAAATCGCTGGTGCTGGAGGCCGGCGGGTTCAGCGGCGACACGCTCGCGGAGGATCAGGACCTCACCCTCGCCATCGGCCGACGCGGCCATCGGGTAGCGTACGCCGCCAATGCGATCGCCTGGACTGAGGCGCCCGATACCCTGCGTACGCTTGCAAAACAGCGCTTTCGTTGGGCCTTCGGGACACTGCAATGCGCCTGGAAGCATCGCGACCTCCTGTTCCGCCCGAGTGCGGGCACGCTCGGCTTCGTCGCCCTGCCAAACGTCTGGATGTTCCAGCTGCTCTTCGCCGTCATCGCACCGCTGGCCGATCTCCTGTTCGTGTGGAGCCTGATTTCGATCGGGCTGACGCAGCGCTCCCACGGCACGACGTACGCACTGGCCTCCCTGGAGCAGGTGGTCTCGTGGTACGCGGTGTTCCTGTTGGTCGACTGGCTCGCGTCGGTACTGGCATTCCTGCTGGAACCCGATGAGGACCGGCGCCTCACCTGGCTCATCTTCCTCCAGCGGTTCGCATATCGACAGGTGATGTACTGGGTCGTGGTCCGGTCGTTCGTCGCCGCCTTTCGGGGGGGGCTGGTTGGTTGGGGAAAACTCGATCGCAAGGCCACGGTGGAGCTGCGCAATGCGTAACCGTTACGGCGCCCTGCTGTGCCTCCTCTCGCTCGGGATGCTTCCATCTCGCGCAACCGGGCAGGGCGGCGCACTCGCCGACCTGCCATTGCACCTGCTTCCCGCCCCCGGTGCTGGCCCGTTGCTGGCGGTGATCCTGAGCGGTGATGGCAACTGGGCCGACCTCGACCAGGCGATTGCAGCGGGCCTGGTAAGTCGTGGGGTCGCCGTGGTCGGGCTGGAATCACGGAGCTACCTGACACACGGGTCGCGCAAGGATCCGGCGACGATCGCGCGCGACCTCGAGCAGATCCTTCAGACCTACCTGAAGGGCTGGCATCGCAGTGCCGTCGTAGTGATCGGCTACTCGCGCGGGGCGGAGCTGGCGCCATTTGCGGTCTCCCGCCTGCCGGCAGAATTGCGCCGCCAGATTCGGCTGCTGGCCTTACTCGCTCCGGCCACCAATGCCAGTTTTACCTTTCACTTCTCGGACCTGATCAGCGAGAAGGACCGCGACGACGACCTTCCGATGCTCCCGGAGCTTGCGAAGCTCGCCGGGACCCGGGTGCTTTGTGTCTACGGCACGGAGGAGAAGCGATCGCTCTGTCCCCTGCTACCGGCGGGCACTGCCCGAGTGGTAGCCAAGGTGGGAGGGCATCACCTCGATAAGGACTACGCCGCGTTGGCGCAATTGATCGTTGAGGAGAGCCGGGCACCGTGACGCCGACCCCAGGACGCCGTCCTCCGCTGCGTGCCGACCCGGCGCCACCGCGTCGGGGACTTCGTTCGTAATCCGCTAGCGTGTCGGCGCAGCTACAGCCGCGGGCGCCCGGTGTTGGGGGGGCGCGCGGGGGGGGGGGGTCAGCCCGGACCGCGCGCCCATGGTGGTCCGGGG
>JANLPG010000149.1:0-2613 GCA_031367105.1 Gemmatimonadota bacterium
GCCGATCGCGAACGCCGAGGGTTCGAAGCCTGTGGCGGTCACGGACGCTGCGTTGTATAGCTGTGCCGTTGCACCGAGGGGCGGGAGTGAGGTCTCAGTCGGCAGGCTGTCGGGGCCGCAGGCAGCGAGCGTCGCGCCCAGGAGGAGTAGGAGCAAATCAGGGGAAACGCGGGTCATAGTGCTGATCTCCGAATTGCGAGGGGGTGAGGTGGAGGCATCCAACCGCGAACCCAACCATTCCGCGCAATTCGCCCGCCCCTCTGCCGGTGGGCGTGAATCGTGCGTCATCTCCCGAGAGGGCAATCGGTTGAGGCGGCGGAGCGCGCCCCTCCATCGTGGGTGGTGGGCCACAGCCTGTGGCCCCGCCGCCACGATTGACGTTCGGGTCGCCTTGCCCTAGCGTGCAGGAGCTTCCAAATCCGACCACATCCGTCCCCTTGCTCGCTTGAACCTCCCTCATCCTCTCCTGTGGAGCTCTCGATGGCGTTGCGTACCCGAATGATGTCAGGCCTGATAGGCCTCGCTGCGTTGGCTGCCTGTTCGGAGCCGGTGCCGACGGCGAGCGACGCGAACACCGCGGCTCCAGCGTTCAGCAATGCTTCCGACCGAGCGGGCGACAACCCGCAGCGGCACCTGTTCGAGGTGCGCGGCTCACCCGCGATCAACGCCGCTCGGGCGAAGCCGGGTGGTGGCACCGGGATCTCCTATCACGGCGGGCCGGTGCTTCAGGCCGCGACCAAGGTGGTCGCGATCTACTGGGCCAGCGCTCCGATCTATACCAGCGGCCCAGCGGTTGGCACGTCTAGCACCAGCTCGAACAGCGGCGACGGCTCCCTGGTTGGACACTTTATGCGCAATCTCGGCGGAACGCCGTATTTCAACATCAACAGCAGCTACACCAACAGTGCCGGTCTCGCCATCGCCAACGTGGTGAACTACACCGGCTACTGGGCCAACAACACGTCGGCGCCGAGCGGAACGACAAGCGTGAGCGACGCCCAGATGCTCGATATGCTCTCGAGCGGGTTCAACAACGGCCAGCTCGCCTACGACGCCAATACGCTCTACCTGATCTTCACGTCGGGCCAAGTGAATCTGGGAGGTGGGTTCGGTACCCAGTACTGCGGCTACCACACGCACGGGACCGTCAGCACCCCGGCCGGCAGCAAGGTGGCGCTCTATTCGGCGATGCCGTACGACTACGGCTACCCTGTCAATTGTACCAACGGCACGCCTTCGCCCAATGGTGATCCGGGCGCGGACAACGAGGTCTCGGTGCTGGCGCACGAAATCGAGGAGACCACCACCGACCCGATGGGCACTGCCTGGTACGACAACCGCGGCTATGAGAACGCGGACAAATGCGCTTGGAACTTCGGCACCACGTTCACGAGCGGTGGCGGCACCGCGAATATGCTCGTCGGTGGCAAGGCGTTCCTGGTGCAGCAGAATTGGGTCAACGCCGGAACCGGCGGCTGTCGGCTGACCTGGCCGTGAGCTGACCGGCATCAGACGACGCGTGGCAGCGACGCCTCTCGGGCCGAAGGTCCGGGGGGCGTTGCGCTTTCGAGCTATATTCCGGGGCAATGTTCCCGTACCGTGACGACAATCCCTCGATCCTGACCCCGGTGGTCACGGTCGCCCTGATCGCCGCCAACCTGGCGGTCTGGATGCTCTTTCAGGGGATGGGGAACGACCAGCGTCTGGCTGCCAGCGTCTGCGAACTCGGACTGATCCCGGGCGATCTGCTCCACCGACTCCCAGTGGGGTATTCCTTTCCTGTGGGCGACGGGATCTCGTGCGTGGTCGAGGCCGGTCGCTCGTGGGAGACGCTGGTCACCTCGATGTTCCTGCACGGCGGCTGGTTGCACGTCCTCGGGAACTGCTGGTTCCTCTGGATTTTCGGCAACAACGTCGAGGGTGCGATGGGGCACTTTCGTTTTCTGGCCTTCTATCTGGTGTGCGGGGTCGCTGCGGCGGCGGCACAGATCGTTGCCGATCCTGGCAGTGCCGTGCCGATGGTGGGTGCCAGTGGTGCCATCAGCGGCGTGATGGGTGCGTACATCGTTCTCTATCCGCGAGTCCGGGTGCACACGCTGGTGTTCCTGCTGATCTTCTTCTTCCGGATGACTTTTCCGGCGTGGGCGGTCCTCGGCCTCTGGTTCCTGGTGCAGCTCGCCAACGCTCAGTTGGAGCAGGTGGGTGGTATCGCGGTGGTCGCGCACATCGGCGGCTTTCTCGCCGGAGCGCTGCTGATCTTCGTATTCCGCAGCTCTGCGTTGCTCGAGCGTCGGGCCCGACTGCTGGCAACACAGACCCTGGAGGGCTTCGCTCGATGAGCATCGTGGACTCCCGGCCGGCCCGCGTCATTCGCGGCACCACGACCTATCCCCCGCGCGAGGCGACACCGCCTGTCGGCCACCTCCCGCGGAATCCCGGGCAGCCGCTGGACCTCGGCTGGGTGCGCGACACCCGGGTCAATCGCAGCGCCGTCGAACGGCGCGCCGCCACGATCCCCACGCGCCGCAGCGTCAAGACCACCTTTCAGGCGGGGTGGCTGCTCCGTGCCATCACCCTGATGGACCTCACGACGCTGCAGGGCGACGACACGGT
>JANLPG010000197.1:0-2204 GCA_031367105.1 Gemmatimonadota bacterium
GCACGCCCGTCGAGCCGGTACCGATCACGCCGACTCTCTTGCCTTGCAGGTCGACGCCTTCCTCGGGCCAGTCCGCCGTGTGCAAAAAGCGGCCCTGGAACGACTCCAGCCCCTTCAGGTCCGGAACGCGGGGAGCAGAGAGATTACCGACCCCCATGATGCAGTAGGTCGCGGACACTGAGCTGCCGCCGGCAACCCCGATCGTCCAGCGATGCGTGCTCTTGTCAAAATCTGCCGAGGTCACGCGGCTGTGGAGCTGGATGTCGCGGCGCAGATCGAAACGGTCCGCGACATGGTTCAGGTACTTGAGGATTTCCGGCTGGCTGGCGTAGCGCTCCGACCATGTCCACTCCTGCTGCAACTCGTCTGAGAAGGAATACGAGTATTCGATGCTTTCGACATCGCATCGGGCGCCCGGGTACCGGTTCCAGAACCAAGTGCCTCCGACGCCAGGTGCCGCCTCGTAGAGCCGCACCGAGAGACCGAGGCCCCGTAAACGATGGAGCATGTAGAGGCCGGCAAACCCAGCTCCGACGATGATGGCGTCGAAGTTGTCGGCCTTGACTTCATGCGTGCGTGCTGCACCGGCGCTTCCGGCTCGCTGCGAGAGGTTCTTCATTTGTCCTTCAATGGGGAAGTGGGACGCATCACACCGCCAGAAATCCGCCATCCACCGGCAGCATTGCGCCGGTGACAAAGTCAGACATCGAAGAGGCCAGAAATAGGACGGGGCCTGCAAGATCTGCGGGCTCCCCATACCGGCCCAGCGGAGTGCGAGCGAGATAAGCAGCCTTGGACACCGGCTCGTCGCGGTAAGACTCTGTCATCGCCGTCACGAATCGGCTCGGGGCGATGCCGTTGACGCGGACACCGTACGGCGCCAGCTCGGCAGCCAGCCCCTTCGTCATCTGCAGGACAGCGCCCTTGCTTGCAACATACCCGACGGCTGTCGACACGCCTCTGTGGGAGCCGGTCGAGCCGATGTTGATGATCCTCCCACGCGTTCGGCAGAGCTGGGTTCGCAGCGCCTGGACCATGTTGATGCACCCGTCGACGTTGGTCCGGAAGGTTGCCTGCCAGTCACGCGAGAAGTGTTCCGAGTCCAGCGGGCTTTTTCGAAGAATCCCGGCGTTGTTGACGAGGATGGACACCGGCCCGATGGCATCCTCCACCCGGGCAGCGACGTCCGCGCAGGCACTGGCGTCAGTCACATCGAGCAGGAGCCCTATCGCGCGTGCGCCGGTTTCCGCGATTTCCTGCGCGACCCGCGACACTTCCCCGGCGTCGACGTCCAGCAGCGCGACGGCCGCCCCGGCGTCAGCAAGGGCCCTGGCCATCGCAAGGCCGTTGCCGCGCGCCGCCCCGGTGACCACCGCGACGTCGCCGGCGAGCAGGCCGCCCGTCCAGGATTTCTGTTCCTTCATCATCTCGAGTTCAGGGCATGGACGATTTGGCGTCTTGTACGTACAAGCGCACTGTACAGCGGGGCATCGCCCCGCCGCGTAGGTGATATCCCGGGTGCGGGATAGCTTGCTTGTTTGCTAACAAGTGCGGTGCTACCCTGCCGCTAGGATTCCAGCGCCCGTCGCGAGAGCGGTGCCGACGCCGTCAACGAGTACTCCAGGAGACATTCCAATGAACCACGCACCCTTGTCACGCCGCGCCTTCGTCGCGGCCGCCTGCGCCGCCACGGGCCTGGCGCTGTCATCCATCGCATCGCCTGCACTCGCGCAGGCCTTCCCCAACAAGCCGATCCGCATCATCGTGGGCGCAGGAACAGGCAGCGTGAGCGACATGATGGCGCGGCTGATTGCCATCCACATGTCCAAGTCACTTGGACAAAACATCGTGGTGGAGAATATTCCGGCCGCCGGTGGCATCCCGGCCACGCAGCAACTCGTGCGCGCTCCCAAGGACGGCTACACGCTCGCAGTGCTGAGCAACAACCATGTCATCAATCCGAGCGTGTACAAGGACATCCCGTACGACACGCTCAAGGACATCCAGCCCATCGTCACACTGGGCAGCACGCCGCTCATCCTGGTCACGAACCCCAACGTTCCCGCCAAGAACCTGAAGGAACTGCTCGCACTCGCGAGTGCGAAGCCCGGCGCACTGACCTATGGTTCCGCAGGAAACGGCACTGTCCTGCACCTGGCCGGCGTACTGCTGACGAGCGAAGGGAAGGTCGACATCAAGCACGT
>JANLPG010000003.1:0-2567 GCA_031367105.1 Gemmatimonadota bacterium
GGGGGGCGCGCTTAACTTCCGGCGTCGCCCACCCCGGACAATTTGTGAACGTTCCCACAGACTGGACCACCCGCGCCGGATCGAGCGATGCCGTTGTCGCATCGATCCGGAGCGGGATGAACGTCTTCCTGCACGGCGGCAGTGCGACCCCGACGCCACTGATCGAGGCGCTGGCACGGCGCAGCGACCTCGAAAACGTCACGCTCTACCATCTGCACACCGAAGGACCGGCGCCGTTCGCCGAACCGCAGCACCGGGGCCGTTTCCGCTCCGTCTCGCTCTTCGTGGGAGGCCCACTCCGGAAGGCCGTCGAAGCTGGCAACGCGGACTACGTCCCGGTCTTCCTCTCCGATGTGCCCGGACTCTTCCACTCCGGCCGGATCCGCCTCGACGCGGCACTGCTCCAGCTCTCCCCGCCCAATGCCCACGGCCTCTGCTCCCTCGGCACTTCGGTTGACGCCGCCAAGGCGGCCTCCGACGTGGCACCGCTCCTGCTCTGCGAGATCAACGACCGGATGCCGCGTACCCTCGGCAATACCATCGTCGCGTTCGATCGCGTCGCGGCATTCGCCCACACCAACCGGCCGCTGCATCAGAGCCAGAGCGAGCCCGAGACCGCCGCCGAGGCGCAGATTGGCGACCTGGTCGCGGGGCTGGTCGATGATCGCTCCTGCCTACAGATGGGAATCGGCGGTATCCCGAACGCCGTCCTTCGACGGCTCCGGCATAAACACGACCTTGGCGTCCACACGGAGATGTTCTCCGATGGCTTCGTCGATCTCTATGAGGCGGGGGCAATCAGCAACAAGTACAAGGCGGTCCACGCTGGCCGGACCGTGACCAGTTTCGTGATCGGCACCCAGCGCGTCTTCGACTTCGTGGACGACAACCCGCTGGTCGAGTTCCATCCGTGCGACCGCACCAACGACACCGCACTCATCCGCCGGAACGATCGCACCGTGGCGATCAACTCGGCACTGCAGATTGACCTCACCGGCCAGGTCTGCGCCGACTCGATCGGCCATCGGATCTATTCCGGCATCGGCGGCCAACTCGACTTCATGCGGGGCGCCGCTCTCTCTCGTGGCGGCAAGCCGATCCTCGCCTTCACGTCGACCGCTGCGCACGGCGCCGTCTCGCGCATCGTCTCCGAACTCAATCCCGGCGCCGGCGTTGTCACCACCCGTGGTCACGTCCAGTGGATCGTCACCGAATTCGGCGCCGTCGACCTGCACGGCCTCCCGCTGCGCGAACGTGGTGAAGCGCTCATCAGCATTGCGCATCCGGACGTGCGAGGGGAGCTACGCCAGGAATTGAACGCAATACGGCACTTCTAGGAGAATGGAGAAGGGAGAAAGCCTGCACGGTGCGCATCAGATGACGACAGCGGCGAGGTACGGGGGGGCCGCCAGAGGAGGATAGTTCCGACGGTTGGCGGCTTCCCCCCGACCGAGTCGCGCACACCGACGAGATTCGGGGGATCGTGCTATTCGGTCGCTTGCACGATCACGGCAGTGCCGTAGCAGAGCACTTCCGTGACCCCCTTCATCATCTCGTTGGCATCGTAGCGCACGCCGATGACGGCGTTCGCGCCCGCCACGTGGGCCTGCTGCAGCATCGTGTCGAACGCCTGCTGCCGCGCCCGCTCCGCCAGATCGGTGAAGATCGAGATGTTCCCGCCAAGAATGGTCTGCAACCCGGCGCCGATGGTGCCGATCACCGAGCGCGATCGTACCACGACGCCACGCACCACGCCGAGGGAGTGCGTGGTCACATACCCCGGGATATCGAAGGCGGTGCTGGTCATCTCGTGCGGGAAGTCGAACGTCTGGGACTGAATCAGCGAAGGCACGGTGGCACTCCAGTGTGGGGACAAGACCGATCCTGTCGAGGGATGGAAGATATACGCCCGATCACGGCTTCCACGTCCCCTTGGCCACCTGCGGCAGGAAGGAGTCGAGCCCGCGCGGCGGGAAGGCGATCGTCTTCTCCTGTTCGGCGCTCATATAGGCCGTCATCAGCGTCTGCATCACCTCGACGCCATCCTGCCAGGTGAGGATCGGCTTCTCCCGGCCCAGGAAGACATTCACGAAGTGGCGATTCTCGTTGGTGTAGCCATACGCTGACGCCTCATCGGGCACCACCGGCATCAGCCCCATCTCCGCGTTCTGCTTCTCGACCAGGTCCTCGCCCGCGCTCCCCTTGACTTCACGGGAGAAGAAACAGGCGAGTTCGCTGTTCAGTGTGTTCCACGTCATCGAGTATTCGGGGCCGAGCAGTTCGCCCGAAAGCCGCAGGCCGGCGCCCACGAAGCTCCAGGAGGTGCTTGCCTCACCGATGACGTGGAGCCCTTCCGGCGTCTCGAAGGTGATCGACACCGACGCGAAATCCTCGCTCGGCCGCTTGAGATAGTCGACCTCTTTGCCGTAGCGCGCCTTGAGCTGCTTGGCGTACGCCGGCCGGCTCCACTTGAGCGAGGCGATCCGGCCATTGATCGACACCGGCCTGAGCGACGACCGCGGCTTCCCCGGTTCGGTGAGCAGGTAGCGGACCACCTCGACCGAATG
>JANLPG010000092.1:0-1539 GCA_031367105.1 Gemmatimonadota bacterium
TGGTTGATGAGCAGTGGCAGATCGCGCCAGCTCTGGATCCACTTCGAAAACATCGCGTAGATGATCGTCTCGGAGGTGGGCCGTACCACCAGCGGCTCCTCCAGCTCCTTGCCACCGCCGTGGGTCACCACCGCGACTTCAGGCGCGAAGCCCTCGACGTGCTCCGCTTCCTTCGAGAGGAAGCTCTGCGGAATGAAGAGCGGGAAGTAGGCGTTCTGGTGCCCGGTTGCCTTGAACATCTCGTCGAGGGCACGCTGCATATGTTCCCAGATGGCGTAGCCGTTGGGACGGATCACCATGCATCCGCGCACCGGGGAGTAATCCGCGAGCTCGGCCTTCATGATCAGGTCGTTGTACCAGGCACTGAAGTCCTGGGCTCGCGGGGTGATTGCTTTGGACTCGGCCATCGGTCAGCTATTCCGGGGAAGAAGGTCACCACATTTGTTGACCAGATCGGCGAGCAACACTCCCACCTGCGTCTTGGCCACGAGATCCTTGAGCTGTACTTCACCGCGGGCGCGGTCGTCGGGTCCCACGACCACCGCGAGACGCGCTCCGCGCGCATCGGCAATCTTGAGTTGCTTGCCGAGCCCCGCCGCGTGGAAGGCATACTCCGCACGGAAGCCGGCATCGCGGAGCTGATGGACGATCGCCAGCACGAATGGCGCGTCCTCGGCGGTCACCGAGGCGACGAAGAGATCAACGCGTGGCGGCGCCTCGGGCTTGAGCCCACGCTCCTTGAGCAGTTCCCCCAGCACCACGTCCCCCATCCCGAACCCCAGCGCAGGCAGATCGACACCTCCGAGATTCGCGAGCAGCGTGTCGTACCTGCCGCCACCGCAGATCGCGCGCAGGGTGCGCTGGGTATCGAAGAGTTCGAACACGGTGCCGGTGTAATAGGCGAGTCCGCGGACAATCGACAGATCGAGTTCGATGTAATCGCCCAGCCCCATCGCGACGAGGGCGGCCACGGCCTGCTGTAACGGCCGGCCTGTTTCAATCGCGGCCGGATAGTTCGCCAGCGCTGCGGCGAGTGCGTCCCAGCTCCGCTGATGGCGCAGGTTTTCGACTAGTTCAAGCGCAGCAAACCTGTCAGCGCCCGCTGCGTCGAGAAAGGCCTGTTTCCTTCCAGCGTATTCAGTTCGACCAAGCTTGTCGAGTGCGTGCATCAACAACGGGCGATGCTCGGGCGCGATATCGAGCGCTGCGAGAATGCCGTCGAGCAACCGACGATCGGACAGACGCACCTTGAAGTCGGCCGATGTGAGGCCGAGCTCGCGCATGATGTCGATGCTGAGGGCGATCACTTCGGCATCGGCCAGCGGTCCTGCCTCACCGATCAGATCGCAATTGAGCTGGAAGTGTTCGCGCAACCGGCCACGCTGCTGCCGCTCGTAGCGGAAGAGTTGCGGGATCGAGAACCAGCGAATCGGCTTCTTCAGGCCGTTGGCGTGCTCGGCCACCATCCGCGCCAAGGTCGGGGTCATCTCCGGGCGCAGCGAGACCTCCCGCCCCCCCTTGTCGGTAAAGTTGTAGAGT
>JANLPG010000166.1:0-11987 GCA_031367105.1 Gemmatimonadota bacterium
GTGGGAGGCATCGTCCCAGCGGATCTCGTCGGTGGTCGTGACCTGCTCACTCGCGCCCGCGATCACCTCCAGGGGATCCAGCGCGGCGCCGAGCAAAATCCGACCCTCTCGGCCGCTGTCGTCGGCCTGCGCGGCGACCAGCCAGGGCGCCTGCGCGAGGGGGTCGGCCAGCGGCAACGTCGCACCCCGCCCATTTCGCAACACGAAGCGCCCCGGTGCATCCCGTCGCTGCGCCACCCGGTCGGGATAGGCAAGTGCGAGCAACAGTCCCGCATCATCGGCATCGCCCGCGTCACCGCGCGCTGGAACGTCGAGGCGCCGACACCATTCCGCGGCGAGATCGCGGACCCGGCCGAGGCCATTCCGGTCGACGGTGGCAGCACCGATTGCCGCGGCGTCTCCGTTGCGCTCGAGCAGATCGAGCCGCAGTGTCACATCGGCGGGGGGAGGACCGCCATCGCCACGCAGAATATCTCGCTCCTCCAGCAATGCGGCGAGTGCGGCCGCGCGACGCGCACTAGCGGGGCCGTGTTCACGTGCACGCAGCAACAGATGGGCGAGTCGAGGATGGGTGCCGAGCGCCGCCATCGCGCGGCCGTGCGCCGTGAGCCATCCACCTGGAGCGAGTGCGCCAAGCAGGGTGAGCAGCTCGCGACCCTGCGCGAACGCGGCAGCAGGTGGCGCATCGAGCCAGCGCAACTCGCCCGGCTCCGCAAAGCCCGCCGCCGCGAGTTCGAGCGCCAGCGGCGCGAGATCGGCGTCGAGGATCTCGGGGCGCGTCCACGGCACCAGTCCCGCCTCCTCTGCTGCGCTCCAGCAGCGATAGCAGCTCCCCGGCTCCAGCCGGCCGGCGCGGCCGCGGCGCTGGTCGGCCGAGGCGCGAGAGACTCGGACGGTCTCGAGTCGGGTCATCCCGGTACGAGGAGAGAATCGCGGAATGCGCATCAGGCCGCTGTCGACCACGATCCGGATTCCTTCGATCGTCAGCGAGGTCTCCGCGATACTCGTCGCAAGCACCACCTTGCGATACCCGACGGCCGCTGGCGCGATCGCGGCATCCTGCTGGGCCGGCGGCAACGCGCCGTGCAACGAATACACCGAGACATCCCGAGGGAGGCCGCTCGCCAGTAGCCCTTCCACCCGGCGGATCTCCCCAGCCCCGGGGAGGAACACCAGCACCGAACCGGAATCGCCAGCGAGGACTTCGCGCACAACCTGCGCGACCGCACCCTCGATTCGCGCACCCTTCGCTGCTGGCCGGTACGCTGTGACCACCGGATAGGCGCGCCCCTCGCTCCGGATCACCGGGGCATCGTCGAGGAGTCGCGCCACCGCATCGCCATCGAGGGTCGCCGACATCACCAGCACCCGAAGCTCTTCGCGCAGCAGGGCCCGGCTCGCAAGCGTGAGTGCGAGTGCCGTGTCGGCGGCGAGGGAACGCTCGTGGAATTCGTCGAACAGCACTGCTCCCACCCCCTCGAGGGCCGGGTCATCCTGCAATCGTCGCGTCAGGATCCCTTCGGTCACGACTTCGACCCGGGTGCGGGGGCCCACCTTGCTGTCGAGCCGGATCCGGTAGCCGACCGTCTCACCGATCCGCTCACCGAGCAGGAAGGCCATTCGTGCTGCCGCTGCCCGGGCGGCCAGCCGCCGCGGCTCCAGCACCACGATCTTCTTGCCAGCCAACCAGGGTGCCTCGAGCAGCGCCAGCGGGACGCCGGTCGTCTTTCCTGCACCGGGAGGCGCCACCAGCACCGCGGCGGTCCGCGCGGCGAGAGTAGCAAGGATTTCGGGGAGTACTTCATTGATGGGTAATGGCATCAGCCTAAACGTAAGATGACAATCTCCCCTCAAGGCCCCGGGTCGGAAACTTTATTGGCTCGGACAGCATCTAGCTTTTCAGATCCCCCGCCATTCCTTCCCTACGTCCCTTCCCTTGAGGCTCTATGGCCCCCGCCCACCGCCTCCTTCTTGTTGGCGCCCTCCTCCTCTCCGCCCCGTCGCTGTGGGCGCAGGAGGGCGTGGCGAGCAAACCAGCGATTGGGGATTCCGCCGAACAGCTACGGCTTTTCCTCGACTGCGCCTCCTCCGGCTGCGACTTCGACTACCTCCGCACCGAACTGACCTGGGTCAACTACGTCCGCGACCGGACCGCCGCACAGGTCCACCTGATCTCCACCTCCCTCGGCACCGGCTCCGGGGGGCAGGAGGTAACCCTCAAGTTCATCGGCCTCAAGGAGTTCGCTGGCGTCGACGACGAGGTCCATTACACCACGGCACAGGGCGCCAGTAGCGATGATCAGCGGCGCGAATTCACCCGGGTGCTCAAGCTCGGCCTCGCTCGCTATCTCCTGCGCACACCCTACGGCCACAATCTGGTGCTGAATTATCAGGCGCCGACAGAGGCAGGACCGACCAAACCCGTGCACGACGCGTGGAATTTCTGGGTGTTCAGTGTCGGTGCCAACGGCTTCTTCAACGGCGAGTCGCAATCGAAATCGAGTAGTTGGAGTGGCAATCTCTCCGCGCGCCGGACCACCGAGCAGTGGAAGTTCAACCTCGGCTTCTCCGGCAGCACCAACAGTAGCTCCTTCGACCTCGGCAACGGATCCCGCTATCAGGCCGACACCCACAGCTGGTACGGCAACGGTTTGCTGGTCCGCTCACTCGGGCCGCACCTCTCCGCCGGAATGACCTTCGGCGGATACTCCTCAACCCGGGACAATGTCGACGTCAACCTGCGCGTCGCGCCGACCATCGAGTACGACTTTTTCAAGTACTCGGAGTACACCCGGCGGAGGCTGGTCGCTTCGTACAGCATCGGACTGAATCGGTACCGCTACAGCGAACTCACGATCTACGACAAGAAGGCAGAGACGCTCGCCTCCCACGCGTTGTCGCTCTCCTACGCTGCCCGCGCACCGTGGGGCAACGCCAATGTCGGTATCTCCGCTTCGAACTACCTCTCCAGTTTTCAGAAGAACCGGATGTCGGTATTCGGCGGAATGTCGGTGCGATTGGTGAAAGGATTGCAATTCTCCTACAACGCTTCGTACTCACGGGTTCGTGACCAGATCACCCTGCCGAAGGGAAATGCAACGGATGAGGAGGTACTGCTGCGCCTGCGTCAGCAGCGCACCAGCTACCGCGCATCCGGGTTCTTCTCCCTCAGCTACACCTTCGGCTCGGTGTTCAACAATGTCGTGAATCCGCGGATGGGGAATAGCGGCGGTGGCGGCGGGGAATCGTTCTTCTTCTGATCGATGGCATCTCCGGATACACCAAGGGCCCGGGAGCAATGCTCCCGGGCCCTTCGCGCGCTGGCACGCACGACGGTGCGCGTCGCCGACACCCCTCGACTAGAAGTGGAGGCCAGCCTTGAGCACAAACTCCCCGCCGCTGCGGATCTCGTACTTCGCCTCGACGAACGGCATCATCTTCGAGTTTCCGAAGTTGAGCCCTCCCAGCAGGTTGAGGCCGAAGTCGTTGCTGCTGCCCGAGCAGGACGTGCCGCAGCCGATGTCCACCGAGTAATGGCTGTAGACGACGCCTGCGCCGACGTACGGCTTCACCGAGCTCTTCTTGTTGACGATATCCAGCAACGCATCGCCGTTGAGTTCCCAGTACTTCTGGCTCACCCCAAACACCTTGCCAGGAAAGAAATAGTCGAACGAAACCCTTCCGGTGATGGCCTTCTCGCTAATCTCGGTCAAGCCAAACTTCCCGAAGGCGCCGACGCCCAGATCGAAGTCGTTCGCCCAGGCCGCTTCCACGCCGAACCGCACACCCTGCGCTTGCGCCGACGACGGCGCCAGAGCCGCGAAACCGAGCGCCAGGGTCGCGCCTACTACGAGCCCACGAAGAGTCGAAACGTTCATACAGAGCCTCCGGAAATGAGTTGATCCTGCCTTGCTGCGGGGGTGGAGCAGAGCCGTTCACTCTGCAATGACAGAGCGAACAACCCACAATCTGGGGAATTCCCTGCAAGGCCGCCAGACTGGACCACCAATATCCGACCATTTCAGTCGGAATTGTGACACACCCGACGCCGTTGGCGCTGATCGAGCATCGTGCGTCTCGGCTACCTTCCGAAATGCCGACGCTCTGGGCCACCGACATCCATCTCGATCACGCCGGGGCCGGGGCTCGCGCCACATTCCTCGGGGCATTGCGTCAAATCGTGGCCAAAGCCGTCATCGTGACCGGCGACATCTCGCTCGCCTCCCGTTTCGCCGATGACCTCGTGGAAATCGCCGGTGCCGCCCGCTGCCCGGTCTACTATCTCCTCGGCAATCACGATCATTACGGCGCCGCGATCGGCAACGTCCGCGACCGCGCCGCCACCCTCGCCGAGCAGCGGCCCGATATTCAGTGGCTCCCGCCAGCCGGAGTTGTGATGCTCGCCGACGGAACCGCACTCGTTGGAGTCGACGGCTGGGCAGATGGTCGTGTGGGCGACGCCCTCACGACCCCCCTCGTGCTCAACGATGATCGCCTCATCGCCGAGCTCGCGGCCCAGGGATCGCGTCGCGCCAAGCTGGCCGTCAAACAGGCCCTCGCCGATGCCGACGCCGCCCGACTTGCTACGCTGCTCGATCGCGCCGGGGCGGTGGCAACAAGCCTGCTGGTCGCGACCCACGTCCCCCCCTTCGTCGAGGCCCTGCCGACGCGCGGACGACTCGCAAATCCCGCCTGGCAACCGCTCCTGGTATGCGGCGCCACCGGTGACACGCTGCGTCGCTTCGCCACCGCTCATCCTCGGCACGACATCACGGTGCTGGCAGGGCACACTCACGCCGAGTGGAGCGCCGAGCTGGCAGCCAACCTCCGGGTCCGCGTCGGCGGCGCGCGTTACGGCGCACCCCGAGTGACGGTTCTGTAGATTCCGCCCTTGGCTTCTCGCTTCTCGCCTCTCGCTTCTCGCCCCTCGCTTCTCGGATGTTTATGCGCCTCCCCCTGCTCGCCCTGCTTGCGCTGGTCACCGCCACACCTCTCGTGGCGCAGAGTCCCGCCATCGCCCCCGACACCACGGTGCACGTCGGTATTCTGCCGAATGGCGTCCGCTACTTCGTGCGGCACAACGCGACCCCAGCCGACCGGCTCGAGCTCCGGCTAGTGGTTCGCGCTGGTTCGATCGTCGAGGACGATGACCAGCGTGGGCTCGCCCACTTCGTCGAGCATATGGCGTTCAATGGCACGACGCGCTTCGCCAAGCACGACCTGGTGCAGTATCTCGAGTCGATCGGCGTGCGCTTCGGTGCCGACCTCAACGCATCGACCTCATTCGACGAGACCGTCTACATCCTCCCGGTCCCCAGCGGCAAGCCAGCACTGGTGGAGCGGGCCTTCGATATCCTGCAGGACTGGGCGACCGGGGTCCGGTTCGACTCGACCGAAGTGGTCAACGAGCGCGGGGTCGTGCTCGGTGAGTGGCGAAGCGGGCTGGGGGTCGGTTCGCGATTGCGCGACAAGGAATTCCCGCTGCTCTTCGCGGGCTCGCGCTACGCCGAGCGGCTCCCGATCGGCGACACCGCGATCATCGGACACGCCGATCCCGCGCCGATCAAGCGCTTCTATCACGACTGGTATCGCCCCGACTTGATGGCCGTGATCGCAGTGGGTGATGTCTCGGTCGAACGACTCGAAGCCTTGATCCAGGCTCGCTTCGGGTCGCTGCAAGGTCCGTCGTCACCGCGTCCGCGAGTCGATGCGCCGGTGCCCGAGGTTGCCGGAACCCGCTTCTCTATTGTCACCGACCCCGAACTGACGAGCGAATCGATTCAGTTGCTGGTGCGGCGGCCAAGCGTGCCGCCGTGGCGCACCGAGAGCGACGAGCGACGGCAGTTGGTGAACTCGCTCGTCTCCAATATCGCGGGGCAACGGCTGTCGGATCTCGCGCGCACGCCCGATGCGCCGTTCGTGAGCGCCTTCTTCGGCCCATCGCGCCTCATCCGCGACATCGAAGTGTTCGCCCTGACCGTTGCCGCCAAGGAAGGAAAGACTGCCGCAGCCTTCGAGGCCGTGCTGCAGGAGCGTCGACGGCTGGATGCCCACGGTGTCCTGCGGGCCGAACTCGACCGCGCCAAGGCGTCGCTGCTACGCGGCCGGGAACAGTCGGCCGCAGAACAGGAGAAGCAATTCTCCGGTACTTTCGTGACGCAGTACCTCGATGCCTTCCTCAACGGCAACAACATCGCTTCCGCCCGCACTCGCTTCGAGTTGGCCCAGCGACTCCTCCCTGCCATCACGGTCGAGGAGGTAAACACGAGCATCCGTGGCGGTGCCCGCGGGACCGACCGGTTCATCGCAGTGCGTGCGCCGGAGACCGCGGGACGGGCACTCCCCAGTCGGGAACAGCTGCTTGCCATCCTGGAGCGTACCGATACTGCCACCGTCGCACCATGGACCGAGACCGTCGTCAGTGGTCCGCTCGTCGCCTCACCGCCGCTGCCCGGGCGGGTCGTCGGCACCAGACAGTACGCCGGCCTTGGCATCACCGAATGGCGGCTTTCCAACGGTGCCCGGGTGCTGGTAAAGCCTACCGACTTCAAGGCCGATCAGATCCTCATCGGCGGCACCGCACCCGGGGGTCTCTCCCTGCTGTCGGATAAGGACGTGCTGAATGGTGCGCTCGCCACTGCCATCGTCCAGCAGAGCGGCTTCGGCCAGTTCGACGCGCCGTCGCTGCGCCGCCGTCTCGCCGGAAAGGTGGCGACGGTGTTTCCGGTCATCTCCGAAACCACCCAGGAGCTCGGCGGCATCACTGCACCGAAGGATCTGGAGAGCTTCTTCGAACTCCTCTACTTGACCGCGACCGCACCGCGACTCGATTCCAGTGCCGTGGTCGCCTTCAGGAGCCAGGTCCGCACCGCGCTGGAAAATCGCGACCGTCGACCCAGCACCGCCCTCTCCGATACCATTACGCTGACGATGGGCCGCAACTCCCCCCGCGCCCAGCCGCTCACGCTCGCCCGCTTCGAAACGGTGGACGCCAGGCGCGCCCTGGCGATTTACCGTGACCGCTTCAGCGACTTCGGCAACTGGGTCTTCACCATTGTGGGCAACATCAATATCGATTCGCTCCGCCCACAGGTGGAGCGCTGGATCGGCGGCCTCCCCAGCAAGGGGCGAAAGGAGCGCTGGCAGGACCGGACCCTTGGCTCCCCTGCGGGGCAGATCACCAAGGTGATCCACAAGGGGAAGGAGCCGGTGAGCCAGCAGGTCGTCTTCTTCACCGGAAAGGCGGAGTCGACCAACGCCGCCGAAGAGCTCGCAGCCGAGGCCGCTGGAGAGATCCTGCAGACCCGACTGCTCGAAAAGCTGCGCGAGGCGATGGGTGCCACCTACGGCGTGGAAGTGAGCAGCAGCATCACCTCGATTCCGCGGAAGAGTTATCAGACCACCATTGCGTTCACCTCGACGCCGGCGCAGGCAGACACCCTCTGGGCTGCCGCCTGGGACGTGATCACCGCACTCCGGGGTGAAGGCCCAACCGCCGACGAGCTGCAGAAATTCGTCGAGCAAAGCCGCCGCAGTACCGAGGTCAACGTCAAGACCAACTTCTGGTGGGGCGGAATGATCGGCGACCACGTCGAGAAAGGAGCGCCGTTAGAGGAGATCCTCGGCTGGAGCGGACGGCTCGATGCGCTGACCACCACCATCGTCCGTGATGCCGCCCGCCGCTCGCTCGATCCCGCCCGGGTCGCGCGCTTCGTGCTCGTGCCGGAGGAGAAGCCGGCGCCCTGACCGCGAACCGGGATCCCGGCCTTTCGACGCTGGTGCCGCGCCGCGCACGGCGCGGCACGAGCGGGTCGGTCCGGAGCGTTTAGACTTCACCCCATGCGCCGCCACTCCCCGATCCACCCGCACCCGCGAAGGAAACGGAGCACAGTAATGCGATATCCTGTCCTTTTCGCCGCGCTCGCCACGGCGGCCATCGCCCTCCCCAGCGCGGCACAGATCCGTCCCCGACCCGACCCGATGCCACCCCGCACCCCGGACTGGGATGTCGCGGGAGGCCAGGTGAAGCAGCTCCCGGCCCGGGCGCCGCGTCGTCCGGTCGCGGCGCAGTTCGACTCCCTTGGCCAGACACCGATCGGCAGCGTCGGCGACACCGTCACACTCTTCCTCTTCGACAACGGCGCGACCCTCTCGCGGTCGCGCCAAGCGCGGATCACCTCCCGGCAGCGCTTCGATCCCCCGCTCTCCTGGCGGGCGGCTTGCGATGAAAAGGCCCACCCCGGCTGGATGTTCGGCCTCGATGCTCCCGTGACCTCAGCGTTTGCGGTCGTTGTCCCCGGCGCTCACGGGATGCCACAGCACCGCACCCCGCCGCCACTGGCACGTGCGGGCGGCATCGTTCCGTACAAACACTGGGCCGATTCCGCCTTCTCACGCTACAAGGCGGTCATCAAGCCCAAGACAGAACGGGCCGAGGGATACCTCCTCTACTCGTTCTATTCCGATTCCCTGGATGCCGGTTTCGGGAAGAAGCAGCTGTTCGGTGTGCGCGGGCCCGGCGGCTACAACCTCGCGACTTACTCCGCCTGGCTGCGCGACGACTATGCCGATGGCACGCCCAACACGACCGGGACCTGGATCATCGATGGTTGGGGCAACACCATCGCCCGCACCAACGGCAACGTCGATATCTACGGCACGGTGGACGTCAACCACGACGGCATCGACGAGATCGTGACGTCGAGCGGGCTGATTCGCTGGAATGGCACGCAGTGGAAGTTTCCGCCGGTCTACACCGACGAACCCTGTCTCTTCCACAAAGTGATGGCGCCGCCGCGGGGAGTTCGTCCATAAAACCGCAGCGTTCAGCGATCCTGCTTGCCTTCCTCACCCTCTACGTCGTCTGGGGGTCGACCTACCTCGGCATCCGCATTGCCGTCGAAACGCTGCCTCCCTTTCTGCTTGCTGGTGCGCGCTTCGCCGTCGCCGGTGGGGTAATGCTGCTCTGGGCGCGGCGCCGCGGCGCCGCCTTCCCCGCCGGACGCGAATGGTTCGGTGCTGCCGGCGTCGGGCTCTGCCTCGTGACGCTGAGCAACGCGCTGATTGTCTTTGTCGAACAGCGCATCGCCTCGGGGATCGTGGCGCTCTTCGCGGCTGGCTCACCCCTCCTCATTGCCCTCTTCACGCGCCAGCGGACCGGCGTGCCACTTGGTCGAATTCGCATCGGCGGGCTCGCACTCGGCACCGTCGGGCTCGCCCTCCTCGGGAGTGCCACCTTCGCTGCGGTCCACGATGTCCCGCGACTGCTCACCCTCGGCCTGGCGATGGTTGCCTGGGCAGTGGGCGCCACCTATGGGCGCGACTGGCCACACTGTTCCGACCTGCTGATGAGCAGTGCCGCGCAGATGCTGACGGGCGGCGCCATTGCGCTGGTCGCGGGTGTGCTCCTCGGTGAGTTGGCATCGTTCGATCCGAACGCGGTGGCGCTGCGCTCGGTGGTGGCGTGGGGGTATCTCACCGTGTTCGGCTCAATGCTCGCTTACACCGTCTTTCAATGGCTGATGGCGCACGTCGACCCGACGGCAGTGGCGAGCTACACCTACATCAACCCGATCGTGGCGCTCGGCCTCGGCGCCCTCTTCGCCGGCGAGCGAATCGGCGCCCGGGTCGTGGTGGCCACCGCACTCCTGGTGCCAGCGGTCGTGTTGGTCGTGAGCGGAGGAGCAGCGCAGCAACGGCTCGGCAGCCGACGCTGACCCTGCCGCTAGGAACTGACGATTCGCACCGGGATTCCGCCGTTCGTGGTGCGCAGAACGTCGCGGAGTGGGTGTCGGAGCTGGGCCTCGAGCATCCGGTCGGCACTGAGCATCGTCAGGTGCCACCCCGGCCGTCGGTCGTGCAACACCCGTCCCAGCGTCGCATAGAGATCGCGAAGTGCCGTGCGCTCCCCGATGCGAGCACCGTACGGGGGATTGGTCACCACCCACCCCTCGCCTGCGTCGATCGATAGTTGCGAGAGTGATTGCCGTGAAAACCGCACATCAGCGGCCACCCCCGCTCGCTCCGCATTGCTGAGCGCGGCGGTGATCGCCCCGGCATCGCGATCGTGACCGAGAATTTCCACCGCACTCCCCGGCAACTCGAGGGCAGCCGCGTGTGAGCGCGCACCGCGCCAGATCGCATCCCGCGCCTCGGGATTTCCACTCACCCCCGGCCACAGCTCGGCTGCGAACCGGCGCCCCCGCCCTGGCGCCATCCGGCGTGCCACCAGCGCCGCTTCGATCGGCACAGTCCCCGAACCGCAGAACGGATCGAGCAACGCGCCACGTGGGGTGTGACCATCGCACCACCCGCTCGCCGCGAGCAGCGTCGCCGCCAGTGTCTCGCGGAGCGGCGCCTTGGCCACTGCTTGCCGCCACCCGCGGAGATACAGCAGCGCCCCGGCGGCGTCGGCAGACAACGTCACCTGATCCCGAAAGAGTCGCACGATGACGCGCTGCACTTCGGGAAGTGCCGTGACGTCCGCTTCGAGTTCCTCCGCCACAGACGGGGCACGCACCGCCGTCACGCCCGGCACCGCCGACTGGGCACTTCGTTCGAGTCGCTCGGCGATGCCATCCTGATGGTACAGCTTCGACTTTTTGGAGGTGACCCGAAAGTGGATAGCGCCACCCGGGGTCACGATATCCCCCCAGGCGATCCGCTTGGCGTGCTTCTCCAGCTCGGAGAAAGACGCCGCACGGAACTCGGCCAGTCGCACCGTCACCCGGGTCGCCGTGCGCAGCCACAACAGCGTCGTCACCAGTTCCGCCGGCGTTGCCGTGAATGCGACACCACCCGGTTCGGTCTCGCCCGGAGCGATCCCAAGCCGCTCGAGCTCCGCGGCGGTGAGCAGTTCGACGCCGGGCGAGGTGACAGCCCAGCACGAGAGGCGTTCGGGAAGCGGCACGCCGGAACGTAACAGGTGGCGCACGGCGGCGGGGCGGGTATTTTCGTCACTGCCAGCATCCCTCGTGCTGGCAATGCCGATATCGCTCGATCACGCAGGGAGGCGCAGTGTCCCAGTCCGGTCCCGTTTCGCAGTTCATCCGCCACCACTACCGGCACTTCAACGCGGCAGCGCTGGTGGATGCATCGACCGCATACACCGCCCATCTCGACCGTGGCGGCAAGATGATGATCACCCTCGCTGGCGCGATGAGCACGGCAGAACTCGGGCTCTCACTCGCCGAGATGATCCGGCGGGACAAGGTGCAGATCATTACCTGCACCGGCGCCAATCTCGAGGAAGACATCTTCAATCTCGTGGCGCACGACTACTACGAGCGGGTGCCCAACTACCGCGACCTCACGCCCCAGGATGAGCAGGCACTCCTCGACCGCCATATGAACCGCGTCACCGACACCTGCATTCCCGAAATGGAAGCGATGCGTCGGCTGGAGACGGCGGTGCTCGATGAGTGGGTGGCGGCCGACAAGGCCCGGGAGCATTACTTCCCGCACGAGTTCTTCTACCGCGTCCTCCGCAGCGGAAAACTCACGCAGTACTACCAGATCGACCCGAAGGATTCCTGGCTGCTGGCGGCCTGTGAGAAGAATCTCCCGATCGTCGTGCCGGGGTGGGAAGACTCCACCCTCGGCAATATGTTCGCCGGACACGTCATTTCGGGCGACGTGAAAAACGTGCACACCGTACGCACCGGTATCGAGTATATGATGATGCTGGCCGACTGGTATACCCAACACAGCAATGTCCCTGGCGGGATCGGCTTCTTCCAGATCGGTGGCGGCATCGCCGGTGACTTCCCGATCTGCGTCGTCCCGATGCTGCACCAGGATCTGCAGCGCGTGGACGTGCCGGTGTGGGGCTACTTCTGCCAGATCTCCGACAGCACCACGAGCTACGGTTCCTACTCGGGCGCCGTCCCCAACGAAAAGATCACCTGGGGCAAGCTCGCCATCGACACGCCCAAGTTCATCGTCGAGAGCGATGCCAGCATCGTCGCCCCGCTGATGTTTGCGCTGAT
>JANLPG010000076.1:0-2266 GCA_031367105.1 Gemmatimonadota bacterium
TTCGATGGCGGCCTCGAGCTGGTGGCGCGAATCGTCGTCCCACCAGTGGGCATCGTCGAGCAGCAGGCAGAGCGGCCCGTCCTCGGTAGCGGCCTCGAGCAGGTCGCGCATCGCCTCCCCCACGGCAGCGGCACGGCTGTGGCCATCGCCGCTCTGGTGTGGCGCGGCCGCGGAAAAGCGCGAGGAGACGGTGGGCTGCAGCTCGATCAGGATGCGGGCAGACTCGGCCGAGATCCCCTTCGCTGCAGGAAGTTCGGCGAGTGCCGCAATCACCGAGGCCAGCATCGAATCCGGTACGAAGCGCTGCCGCGGATATGCGCCGACCCGAACCACCTGGCCGCGCTCGGAGCGGAGTCGCACGGCGAAGTCGTCCATCACGCGCGACTTGCCGAGACCGGCGCCACCCACGATGTGCAGGTGCGCCCCGCTGCGCTTATTGGAGTGACGCCAATGCTGATACAGCGCGGCCATCACGGTCCCGCGACCTATGAGGTCGCCGTCGAGGGCTTCGGCCGCGCTGCGGTCGGCGTGTGCACCGCGGTTGCGTTCGAGCGCCTCGAGCAGTTGCAGCGTGCGGAGTTGCGGCTCCCATCCCTCAGTGGCAAAGATCCGGCGGAGCTCGGCGATACTCGCCGCGAGGTGGATTCTGCTCCCGGAGAGCTGTTCGGCCTGCAAGCGGAGCCGCCATCCCCGTTCGTCGAGTGGGTGATCCTGCAGCACGCGCTGCGCGAGCGCAGCGGCTTCGCTGGCACGACCGGCCTCCAGGGCGCGCTGCCCTGCCGCATCGATGGCGTTGGTGAAGAGATCGTGGAGTCGGTCCTGTTCCTGGTCGCGCCAGTGCTCGAACTGGCTGGTGCCACGCGATACGAAATCGGCGACGTAGGCACCGCGGTAGTGGGCCAGCGCGGTGTCGAGGTCACCGCGGTCGAGGGCGGAGAGGAAGGAGTCGCGATCGGTGGTGAGTCCGGCGCACAGCTGCAGCTCGGTGCCTTCGGAACGGATCGCGGCGTCGCCGAGCGCCTCGCGCAACCGATAGAGCACCTGCCGGAGCGAGGAGCGGCCCTGTTCGAGGGCGCTGTCGCCCCAGAAGAGGTCGACCAGCCGCTCCCGGGAACAGCGGCGGCCCGGGGCGGCCACGAGGAAGGCGAGCAGGGCGAGCGGCTTGGCGACGTCGGGGGGGAGGACGTCGTGGCCTTCGGCGTCTTGCAGCGCCAAGTGCCCGAGGGTGACGAGATGGAATGGCGGTACGGCGGACAAGGGCACTCCAGGGGGGAGGGCGCCAACAGGAGGAGCTGGGGGATGCAGGTAAGGTGCAGCGTGGAACCGAGGGGTGCAAGGAGGCGGCGTGAAATGGGCGTGATATCGACCAAGGCTGCGGGGAATGCGGTTACGAACGACGTGCAAAGGCGACTGAGTGGTTGGATCGATCTGCGACCTGCCGTGTTGTGACGATTGAATGACGGTGGCTTGCGATACTCATTCTTGCCGATTGCGCGGCCCCCCTGAGCCAGCTGAATACGATGATACCGGCCCGCCGTCCGCCACCTCGCTGAGCCAAGTACTCGACGTCCGGGTGTATAACGAGGACCGGAATCCCAGACGGAAATTCTGCGTATAAGTCAGCCTCAAGCATTCCCGACTTCGGAGACCCCGCACTGCGTGCGGGGTGACAACCGCCAGTTGCGCCTCCTACGCGTGGGATGACAACCGGAGGCAGCTCGCTTCGCTTCTCGTCTTTCCCTCCCCGTTCACGCCGCCCCCCATCCCCCCACCGCCCGCCTCGACCACCACCAACCCATCCGCCTTCGCCATACTCGTGAGCATCCCCGACCCCTGCGGCCCCGTCAGCCGCGCGTGGGGCATTCCACCGTCCTCCGGATACGTCAGCACCACCCGCAAGTACAAGTCGAGCACCGGATCCCGCCGCACCACATCGTCCAGCACCACTCGCATCATCCGCCGATACACCTCGGCGTGCCCCATCATCTTCCGGATCGCCGGCCGGCCGAACAGCTCGAACGTCACCATCGCACTCACCGGATTCCCCGGCAACGCCAGCCAGCCGCGGCCATCGGGCAACACGCCAAACGCGGTCGGCCCGCCAGGCCGAATCTTCACCCGCTGTACCACTGGTCTCACGCCGAGCGCCGCCATCACCTCGCGCACATAGTCCCGATCACCCACGCTCACCCCACCGGCGGTGATGATCAGGTCGACGTCCTGCGCTGCCTCGCTTCGCGCGCGCAACGCCGCCGGGTCGTCGCTC
>JANLPG010000063.1:0-2944 GCA_031367105.1 Gemmatimonadota bacterium
GTCGACATCGCGAGCAGCTTCGCGCGCGTCGCAGGATTGCGCAGGACACCCATCGGCACATAAATGCCGCGCACGAACTCCGGCCGCGGAACGGCGGAGGCTGTGGCAGCGGACGTCGTGATGGCGGTGGTGGCGAGCGCGAGCAGGAAGCCTGAGACGATGCGATGGAGTCCAGCGGTCACGTGGTGTTCCGATCGGTAGCGGGGAAGGCGCGATTCAGCCGATGAACGGCTGTCCCAGAATGAGCTCCAGCACACGCGCCAGGTCGTCGTTGGAATAGTAGGAGATTGCGAGCAGTCCCCGACCGCGACGCTTCGCGGTCAGCCGCACATCAGTACCCAGACGCTTGCGCAGGGCATCTTCGACACGCCGGGCGTCGGCACTCGCCGGCTTCTGGGTGGCGGGCTTCTTCATCATCTTGCCGCGGCCTTTCTCCGGCATCTCGCCGCGCACGAGCGCCTCGACCTCGCGCACCGACCAGCCGTGGGTCACGATCTCGCGTGCGAGTCGCCGCATCTCGGTCGGGTCGTCGAGCGCCAGCAGTGCGCGACCGTGCCCTTCCGAGATCTTCCGCAGCTGCAGCAGCTCTTGCACCTCGGCTGGCAACTTCAACAGCCGCAGGGTGTTGGCGATCGTCGAGCGGTCCTTCCCTACCAGCCGAGCGACCTCGGCCTGCGCGACATTGAACTCGCCCATCAACCGCTGATAGCCGATCGCCTCGTCGAGCGCCGTGAGATCATCACGCTGCAAGTTCTCGATCAGCGCCAGGGTGAGCGTGGTACGATCGTCGAGGTCGCGCACTACCGCCGGCACCTTGCTCCACCCCAGCCGTTGGACCGCGCGCCAACGGCGCTCGCCGGCGATGATCTCGTAGCGTGAACCGACCGGACGCACCACGATCGGCTGCAACAACCCTGACGCTTCGATCGATGACGTCAGCTCGGCGAGTGCGGTGTCGTCGAACGAGCGTCGGGGCTGGAACGGATTGGCCGAGATCGCCGCCACCGCAATCTCCCGCAGCGCACCACTCGCTTCGGCCTGCTCGCGTGAGATCGGACCGAGCAATGCCTCGAGTCCGCGCCCCAACCGCTGCTTCTCGCTCACGAGGCCTCCGAGGATTGACGTAGCCGGGTGAGACCCTCGGTGCGCTTCATCAACTCCTGCGCGACCGAGAGGTAACTCTTGGCACCCACCGACGAGAGATCGTAGAGCAGGATCGGTTTACCGAACGACGGCGCCTCGGCCAGCCGGACATTGCGCGGAATCACGGTGCGGAAGACCTTCGCGCCGAAGTACTCCTTCGCCTCACCCACGACTTGGCGGGAGAGGTTGAGCCGGGCGTCGTACATCGTGAGCAAGACGCCGTCGATCTGGAAGTCGGGATTGAAGTTCTGCTGGACGAGGCGTATCGTGTTCAGCAGCTGAGAGATACCCTCCAATGCGTAGTATTCGCATTGGATCGGGATGATCACCGCGTCCGCTGCCGTGAGCACGTTGAGCGTCACCAGCCCGAGCGACGGTGGGCAGTCGACCAGGATGTATTCGTAGTCTGACTGGATTGGCTCGAGCGCTTTCCGGAGGATCGTCTCCCGGCTCTCCCGCGACACCAACTCGAGCTCGGCACCGATCAAATCCTGGGTCGCTGGGAGCACGTGCAGGAAGGGGAGTTGCGGGTCGGGGCGCACCGCCTCCGCCGCCGGCATCCCTTCGATCAGGACATCATAGAGCGATCGCTCGACGGTTCCCTTCTCGAAACCGACACCGGAGGTGGCGTTCCCCTGAGGATCGGCGTCGATCAGTAGCGTCTTCCGCTCCGCAAGGGCGAGCGAAGCCGCCAGGTTGACGGCGGTGGTGGTCTTGCCGACCCCACCCTTCTGGTTGGCGATTGCTATGGTGCGGGCCATTCGGATTCCGATGCAGAGGGGGAACGGGCGAAACATAGACGCAGACTCCGCCCGACAACAACAATCCGCTCGGATGGGGTGGTTTCACGTGAAACAGCATCAGAAGCGCGGATTATTGCACCCGCCTCCCAGGCGGGACGTTGGCTCCGGTTCCGCCCGGTCGGCGCTGGCAGCAAACTGGTGGTGCGGCGAGGACAGCGGCGAGGTACGGGGGCGCCGCCAGAGGAGCGGCGGCTGTCTGAGCGAGCGCAGCGAGCGAGTTCCGCCGGTCCGGTTGGCGGCGTTCCCCCGCCCGAGCCGCCGCCTCGAGCGCAGCTTCCCGCGTGGCAGCCCTCCGCGCACGCCGACCAGGCGGGACGTTCGCTCCGGTGCCGCCGAGTCCGCGGGCCTCAGCCGCGCTATGGTCGCGCGGCTAATTCGGCGCTCCGGCTCTGCGGTACGGGCCCGCTTCTAACGGCGGCCCCTCTGCGAAGCCCCGCCCGGTCGGCTGTGGTTGAAAAGATGTGGGGCCGTGCGGACAGCGGCGAGGTGCGGGGGGGCCGCCAGAGGAGCGGCGGCTGTCTGAGCGAGCGCAGCGAGCGAGCTCCGCCGGTCCGGTTGGCGGCTTCCCCCCGACCGAGCCGCAGTGGGGCGGTATGTTTCACGTGAAACGTCGCGGTCACTATGAAGCTAAAGCATTACATAACAATTAATTACAAAAGCAATCTGGCCGGTGAAAGTCGCCTCTCACCGGCCCATGAGCCAATTGAACTGCCGTTCAACTAGACTAGCCGACCCGAATCCAGTGGAACAGTTCCCGGAACGTCGGCTTCTTGCCGTACATCAGGATTCCGGTACGGTAGATCCGGCCGGCGAGCCAGACGCAGGCGAGCAGTCCGATGATCATCAGGGCGAGCGAGACGGCCAGCTGCGACGCCGGCACTGAGGCAAGCGACCAGCGAACCGGCATCACGAAGGGTGCGAAGAACGGAATGAAGGACATCGTCACACCGAGCGGCCCGGTGGGATCCTTGATGAGCGCGAACACCGAGAAGAAGCCG
>JANLPG010000205.1:0-2660 GCA_031367105.1 Gemmatimonadota bacterium
GCCAACCTGCTCATCGCGCTCACTTACGCGATGGTCGGCGTGCTGGTGGGGCCGCTCACGGGCCGTCTCGGTGGCCTCTACCTGATCCTGTTGCTGGCCTTCATCGATGTCGGCCTCGGCCAGAACGTCATGGTCCCCGCCGGGCCGCCCGCCTGGGGTGCGTTTCTGCCCGCCCGCGGCGCGTCGCGGGTGATGATCGACGGTGCCTTCACCGGCCGATTCGACGAGGTTCGCTACCTGGTGCTGGGCCTCGGCTGGCTAGTCGCGTTCACCGTCGCCACGGTCTCGGTGTATCAACGCCGCACGGGTTCGGCGCGCAGCTGAGTGCGATCTCGCCCACTGCTCGGACACGGCCGAGGCGACTGGTTTGGCGGGTCTTGTGGTTCTGGCCCGTGTCGCCCCAAAAACGGCGGATTCCCACCACCCGGATCAGTGGTTCGCCCCGATATCAGGGGCGCTCCCGCCCGCGTATCGTGCGGCTCAATCCAAACACGAGGAGTTGCTCATGCCACGTCGGTTCATACACAAGACGTTTGCCGGCTCGATAGCAGTCGTAGCGCTGTTGGTCGCGGGGCTGGCGAGCGCAAAGCCAGCATCGGGCGCCGAGAACTTCGGAAACCACGTTTCCAGATGTGCACGCGACGTGGGATTCGACGCTGCGCACAACCCGGGCATGCATCGAGGTGCCGCTGGCTGGGACGGGTCTGCGTGCCAGGGTTAGACGATGGCGGGTGGCAAAACCCCGCAGCGGGGCGTGGCCCTGATGATCAGCGCTACCGCTCGTCAGGCGTCTCGCGCCGAGGCAACTGGCCGCGTCGGCCATTCACGACGATCAACGAGAACAGGAAGGCGCGACAATGATGAATTGGAATGGCAGCTGGGGGTGGGCCTGGCTCTTCATGATCCCCATGGTGCTGGTGATGTGGGGCGCAATCGCGTTGGTCGTCGTGCCGTGGATGCGAACGGGACGTGACCCGCGCCGTTCGCCGATCGAACGGGTCGATGACGGGCCGCCGCCGGCGGGCTAGCCTCCCGATCACCAGAAGCGGTGCGTTCTCGATCTCTGCGGTCGGCCCTGTCCGTGAGGAGTGTTGATCGCTGACGAGTGTCCGCCAGTGAGAGCAGCCCGACGCCGACGTTGGCGGTATCGGGCAAGCGGGCTCCTGCTGACGCGAAGAAGACGGCCATGCCTCAGTCATCGGCATGGCCGGCTGTCGCCTTCTCTGCCGCCGTCAACGGCCGAGTCACGACTTCGACGATCGTGTGGCGCCGCACGCCGGTGACCTCGATTCGCCATCCGTCCACGGCCACCACCGCTCCTGGTGTATCGGGGATGAACCCGAGTCGGTGCAGCACCAGCCCGGCGATCGTCGCGTAGTCGCCAACAGGCAGTTCCATGCCGACGTCGCGAAGGTCATGAATCGGGAACCGGCCCGGCAACGTCATCGACCCGTCCGCATGGCGGCGTACCGATGCGACATTCCGATCGGTCTCGTCCCAGATCTCCCCCACCAGCTCCTCGACCAGGTCTTCGACGGTGATCAGTCCCTCGATGCCGCCGTACTCGTTGGCCACGAACGCCATCTGTATCCGCTTCGACTGCAACTCCCGCAGTGTTGCCAGCACCTTCGCTCCTGCCGGCAGCACCGGAACCTCCCTCGCCACCGTCCGGGCCGGTGCACTCCCGCCGTCGAGGAGGTCCCTGAGGTGGACGACACCGACAAGGTCGTCGAGATTGCATCCCAAAGACACCGGTGCGCGTGAATGCCCGGAGTCGGCAAGTGCCCGCAACGCGGTGTCGCAACCTTCGTCTGCATCAAGGACGAACACCTCGCCTCGTGGGACGAGCACCTCGCGCAGCACCCGCTCGGCGATCTCGAATGCGCCGTCAATGATCTGGCGCTGCTCGTGCGTGAAGGTCGGCTGGACCGCGACCATGTCTCGCAGTTCCTCGCCGGTGACCTGGTCGCGCTGGAGCTTCGGGTCGGCACCCATCATGCGGACGGCGACATCGGTCGACTTCGACAGCAGCCAAACTGCGGGTCGGGTGAGTTTCGACATCAGCGCCAGCGGACGGGCCATCACTAGGCTCCACTTTTCCGCCCGCTGGAGCGCCACCCGCTTCGGAGCCAGCTCACCGAACACCAACGTCAGGTAGGCAAGGACCAAGGTGACGCCGATGATGGCGACCGGGCCGGCCGCTTCACCGAGGAACGCCAATGGCTGCTCGAGCGGCTTCGCGATCGATACCGCCGCAGCCGCCGACGCCAGGAACCCGGCAAGGGTGATCCCGATTTGGATCGTGGCCAGGAACTCGTTCGGTTTGCGGGCAAGGCCGACCAGAATGGCGCCGGTCGCGGAGTGCTGCTCCAAGCGCTGCAGCTGACCCTCTCGAAGCGACACCAGAGCCATCTCGGTGCCGGCGAATGCTGCGTTCAGTACCACCAGGACCAAAACCAGCACGATCTGGGGAAGTACGTCTGCCATAGTCCATCCTTCAGTTCACGATCAGGTGCTAAAGGCTGGATGAGGCGACCACTCTTGTCTCCGAACCTCGCAGCGTCGGCTCTATTTCAGAACCTGCTTGCGGATCTCCAGCGATTCCTGCGGCGTTTTGGATTCGACGCCGGGTAGCTCATTATGAGCCCTTTCAGGGTTTC
>JANLPG010000082.1:0-2983 GCA_031367105.1 Gemmatimonadota bacterium
TCCGCGCGACCCCTGGGGCCGTCTGGATGCGCAACAATACCGCCGCCACCGTCAACATCGAGGCGGTCGACAAGCTTGGTGGCCCCGTCGAGGGCTCGTGGAGCGTGGGCACGATCGTCGGCCCTTTCACCGCGGTGCTCGACACCACCTTCCAGAATACCACCGCCGGCGCCCTCAGCGTGAAGGCGAAGTTCATCATTACCCCGACCGCCGAAGGTGAAGGTTCCGTGGTGTTCAGCGGCACCGGTGGCAGCGACACTGTCCCGATCCGCGTGGCCCCGGACACCAACGCCTTCAACGTGGTGTTCTCGACCCTCGCGCCTGCGATCGCGCAGACCATCACCGCGACCGCGCCGGCCGGGACCCGGTTCACCGCAGGCACCACGATCGCCTTCTACAGCGGCCCGCTGACGCTGAACTTGAGCAACGGGTTGGCCGGGCCGTCGATCGTCAGCTACAACGCCGACACGACGGTGATGACGATCCTTCCGGCCCCTGGCGCCACCGGCCAGATCCGGTTCACCGGCGTCGCCAACGTCAGCACCCCGAGCCTCACCACCACCGCCCGCTCGACCCAGTCGGTCACGGTCCCGGTGCTCTCGAGCGTCGGTGCGAGCTTCAGCAATGCCGCCCCGGCCGTCAACGTCGGTGTCACGCTCACGATGCCGGCGAGCTTCCTGTTCCGACCGACGTCCGCGCTCACTAACGCCGGCCAGGCGCTCGCGCCGATCATCCTGTCCCGGTCCGCGGACAGCACCGTGGTCTCAATCCTTCCTTGGCCCAGCACGGCCGGTCCGGTGACGATCACTGCGGTGAAGTTCGCTCCGCTCGCGTCGCTCTCGTTGACCCTCCCGACCACGGCCTCACTGACCGTGCCAGCTGCGGCCGACCTCGGTTCAGACGACCCGGCCAACGCGGGTAACTATGCCTTCAGCGCGCCGACGGTCACTGGGACGGCCACCGGGTTGTACGACCTGGCCTCGATGACCCAAGCCGACCCGACCTGCGACGGCGGTTCCGCCGCTCAGTTCTACACGCTCAACGTCACGGTCACCGGGAGCTATACCTTCAAGCTCAACTGGACCAGCGGGTCAGACTTCGACTTCGGCGTGATGGTCAAGGACGGGAGCTATGGGTCGCCGAGCTGCGCCGACTACCTCTCGACCTCCGGCCTCGCGAGCAGCAAGCCCGAGTCATTCACTGTCAACTTGACCGCTGGGACCCAGTACACGGTCATCGTCATTGACTTTGCCGGCGATGGTGCACCGACCGGTAAGGTCCAGCTCTGGCTCACCAAGAACTGACCGCCGGCAGGCAGGACAGTACGGCGCCCCCGGAGCTCTGCTCCCGGGGGCGTTCGCTTTCAGAGGACCTAGCCCGTGCCTACTCGGTGGGGTAGCTGTCGAAGGATCGAACAGCGTTTGCCGTGGTGTCAAAAATATTGACGAAATGGGCACTGAAGCTGACTTGGTGTCCGATTCCTGCGGATTGACGGATGGAAGAAACTACACGATCGTCGTGGGGCGTCGAACTTCGGCGCCCTCGCTCGTTCAACGTGTGATACCGGAGGACCCTCCCATGCGAAGTGCCCTGCTCGTCATCGTCCCAGGTCTCGTAGTCGCCGCGCTCGCCTGCGCGGATCCGGGAGCCACAGCGCCCAGGCCCCCAGGTGACAGGCCGTTCCTCACGGGTGGGTCGTGCGGCGGGTACTCGCCAACCTCCGCCAGCATCCTCGTCGATTCGATCGCCATTTTCGTTCGTGATTCGTTCTCGGTCGGCGGGTGTGATACGCGATATGGGGAGATCACCCCCGCGAGCGGCATTGCCGGCTTCTCGCAAGGGAGCGTCTGCAGTCAGACCACGAGCAGTGGAACCCTTCTCTTCAAGGTGCGGGGTTGCGCCCGGGGCACGGTGAGCCTGAAGATCTACACCAATTCCAGCAAGACCACATTGCTGCAGACGATTCCGATCGACGTTGACGTTCAATAGTCCACAACCGATAGCCCACAGCGGCCGGGATCTCGGCCGTTGTGGACTGTTGGTGCCGGCTGTGGGCTGACGACTGTCTAGACCCTGAACTGCTCCCGGTGGCGCAACGATGCGCCTCTGGTAGCACGGGCGCCGATCCCAGGTCCAGGGCAGCGATGTTCGGTCGTAGGCCGCGCCTCCGGCGCGGCCTTCGACCCGCCTGGACCCGCGCAGGGCCGCGCCAGAGGTGCGGCCCTCGATCCGGCACCTCTGATGCCGGTGGAGTTCTCCGCCATGTCAGCAGAAGTGGCGGCAACCTCGTCGCCTAGACCCTGAACTGCTCCCGGTGCAGCAACGCGTACAGTCCACCCCGCGCCAGCAGCTCAGCGTGGGTCCCCACTTCCACCACCCGCCCCTGCTCCAGCACCACGATCCGGTCGGCCCGCTGGATGGTGCTCAACCGGTGCGCGATGATCAGCGTGGTGCGCCCCCGCAGCAACCGCTCCAGCGCCTCCTCCACCAGCCGCTCGCTGGCGGTGTCGAGGGAGCTGGTGGCCTCATCCAGCACCAGCACCGCCGGGTCCTTCAATACCACCCGCGCGATGGCGATCCGCTGCCGCTGCCCCCCCGAAAGCTTCACCCCCCGCTCCCCCACCACGGTCTCGTAACGGAGCGGCAGCCGCTCGATGAACTCCTCGGCGTGTGCCGCCCGCGCCGCGGCCACCACGTCGGCCTCGCTCGCGTCGGGACGCGCGTACGCGATGTTCTCCCGGATGGTGCCGCTGAACAGCGCCGGCTCCTGCGGCACCAGCCCCAGGGCGGCCCGGAGGTCGGCCAGGCGGAAGGACCGGATGTCCGTCCCATCGAGCAGGATCCTCCCCTCGCTCACGTCCCAGAACCGGGGCAGGAGCGACGCCAGGGTGGTCTTCCCGGCCCCGGAAGGGCCCACCAAGGCCACGACCTCCCCCGGCCGGAGCTCCAGTGCCACCTCCCGAAGGGCCCAGGGGAGCCCCTC
>JANLPG010000032.1:0-1587 GCA_031367105.1 Gemmatimonadota bacterium
GAACACCGCCACCGACGACGCCCCCTGGTATGTGGTGCCGGCGGATCACAAGTGGTTCACCCAGATGGTGGTGGCCGCCGCAATGGTCGACACGCTGGCCGGGCTCGATCTCGCGTATCCCGAAGTTCCCGCCACCCAGCGGAAGGCACTCGAGGCCGCCAAGAAGGCGCTCCAGAACGAGCGCTGACACGCGACTCCGTTACCTTCAGCAGGTCTCTCACCGAAGCAGGTCTTATGTCCCGCCTCACGCTCGCCCTCGTGCTCGCCGCGCTCCTCGGCTGTTCCGCCACCACCACCACGACCCCGAACGGCACCACCACCGCCATCGGGCTCGCACCCGGCGCCGCGGGCAACAGCTCCAACGAGATCTGGATCTGTCACGGCAACAAGAAGCCGAAGTGGAAGCACGTCGGCCGGCCGGCCGTGGACGCCCACCGCCGGCACGGGGATCGGATCTCCTATTCTCATCAGCAGGCCAATTCGGCCTGTACCAAGTAGTTCATGGACCGGAGCATCACCGGGTTCCACCAGGATGAGGCCGACGACTGGGTCGCCGAGCTGGCGTGCGGCCACCAGCAGCACGTACGGCACGACCCGCCCTGGCAGGTGCGGGAATGGGCCACGACGCGTGAGGGCCGTTCGGGACGGCTTGGGACCCTCATGAGGTGCGGTGCCTGTACCGCTGGAGCACTCTCTCACACCCGGAGCGATCCGTGACGCGCCATCGCATTCTCGTGATCACCGGCGGGATCCTGCTGCTCTCAGGCTGCACTGCCCTGCGGGAGCCGGTACCGATCGAGGCGCTGCCGACCATCGCGGAACCCCGAGCCCAGTATCAGGTTTGGAGCCACGGATCGCCGCAGGTCCTCATTGCGCTCCGCACCACGGCGGACTCGTTGTCGGGCGTCCCCTACTGGAAGCCACCCACTTGCGATTCGTGCCGGGTCGCGATCCCCCGCTCTGCCGTGGATTCGGTGCGAATCACTGCACTCGACCCCAACAAGAGCCTGCTGGCGGCGATCATCATTGCGCCACTCGTCTTCCTGATGATGGCGTTCCAGGGGATGGGTGGCCCCGGATCCTGATCCCCGCGGATCGAACCGGAGGAAGGCTCCTCGAATGGAAACTCAGATCGCGCTGGTCACCGGCGCGGCATCGGGGATCGGCGCTGCCACCGCAGTGCTCTTCACCAGCCTCGGCGCGACGGTCCACCGCGCGGACCAGGTGCTCACCGGCGACGAACGGCTCGACGTGACCGTGGAGCAGGAGTGGGAACGGGTGATCGGCCTGATCCTGACGCGGCACGGCCGGCTCGACATCCTGGTCCACGCCGCGGGGATCAGCGCCGGTACGCCCTTGCAGGAGACCACACTCGACGAGTGGCGCCGAGTGCTGACGGTGAACCTCGACGGCGCCTTCCTCGCGATCAAGCATGGCACGCGCGCGATGCACGCCACCGGCGGCGCCATCGTCCTCGTCGGCTCGGCCTCGGGCACCCGTCCCGCCGCGGGGGCGGCGGCCTACTCGACCAGCAAGGCCGGGCTCGCAATGCTGATGCGCACCGCGGCCAAGGAGTGCCGTGAGCGC
>JANLPG010000037.1:0-26238 GCA_031367105.1 Gemmatimonadota bacterium
CAGCAGAACTTCCGGTACGACGCCACCAACGGCCTCTTCCTCGCGGTGCTCGCCTCCCGTGGCGTCTCGGTGATGGACGCCCAGGATGCAGTGATCTCGGCGCTCCGGCGCTCCCGCGGCATCCGGGCCGGCGCACCGAACACCTTTGACGTGCTGACGCAGGACAAGATCCTCGAGACGATCGACAAACTGACCTCGGCCTTCTTTCTGGTGATGATCGCGCTCTCCTCGGTCGCATTGCTGGTCGGGGGCATCGGGGTGATGGCCATCATGATGGTGTCAGTCACCGACCGCACGCGTGAAATCGGCATCCGCAAGGCGCTCGGCGCCACTCACAACGAGATTCTCTGGCAGTTCCTGGTCGAGGCCGCCACGCTCACCGCCTTCGGCGGAATGCTCGGGATCGTGGTGGGGTTGCTCGGCGGCGAGATTCTGAAAGCGGCGCTGCACCTGCAGAGCGGCCCACCGCTGTGGAGCGCGCTGCTCGCCACCGGTGTCTCGGTGCTGATTGGCCTGGTCTTTGGTGTGGCGCCAGCGAACCGCGCAGCGAGAATGGATCCGGTCGAGGCACTGCGGTACGAGTAGGAGAAGGGAGCACAGCGGTGTCATCCTGTCTCGCTTACCTTTCGGATATGACCGTCGATCTCCTGGTTGTCGCCCCCCACCCCGATGACGCCGAACTCCTCGCTGGCGGCACCCTCGCCAAGGCCGCCGATCAGGGTCACCGCACCGGCATCCTCGACCTCACCCGCGGGGAACTTGGCTCGCGCGGTTCACCTGAACTGCGCGCGGCAGAAGCGGCGACCGCCGCAGCAATCCTCGGAATCACCACCCGGGCCAATGCCGGCCTCCCCGACGGGCATCTCGACAATAGCGATGCAATGCGACGCGCCGTGGTGGAGCAGTTGCGCCGCTTCCGCCCGCGGACCGTGATTCTCCCCTACCCGGTTGGACGCCACCCCGATCACCACGTCGCATCAGCACTGGTGCGCGACGCCGCGTTCCTCAGTGGATTACGGAATTACCCCGCCGAGGGTGAGCCCTTCAAACCGTTCAAGCTCTGTTATGCGCTCGCCTATCGCGAAGATCCCGTGACACCGACCTTCATCGTCGATATCTCGGCCACCTTCGAGCGCAAGCTGGCGGCGGTGGCGTGCTATGCCTCCCAGTTCGAAGGAGTGACCCAGGCCGGCGAGCTTTACCCCAACGGGGAACCGCTCCCGCAGCTGCTCCGCATTCAGCACGCCCACTACGGCTCCCGGATCAGGGCGGCCTACGGCGAACCCTTCTGGACCCCGGAAACGGTGTTGGTCGAGGACATCATTGCCCTCGGCGTCGGCTCGCTGTAGCGCCCACGAGCTGTTGGGTAACTCCAGCCACCGCACCAGTTACGCCGACCTCCCGAGGGCGGAGCACAGCGGAGCTGTGCCACGGGCCGGTGATTCCAGGGCGGGCTGCCCCGACTACCTTTGCGGCTATGGAACCCGTCTACCTCGACCACGCCGCCACCACACCGGTCCGCCCGGAGGTCCTGGAGGCGATGCTTCCGTTCCTCAATGCGGCGTGGGGGAATCCCTCGTCGTCGCATCGCTTCGGTCGTGCCGCCAAGGCCGGGCTCGAGCAGGGGAAGCGCGAGGTCGCCCAGTCGCTCGGTGTCGAACCCAATCAGGTGATCTTCACCTCCGGTGGCACCGAAGCCGACAACCTCGCCGTCATCGGCGCGGCACTCGCCGCACGGGCTCAGGGGCGGTCGATGCACGTCGTCACCTCCGCTATTGAACACAAGGCGGTGCTCGCTGCCGCCCACGCCGTAGTCCACCTCGGCGGCACCGAAACGATTCTCCCGGTGGACAGCTGTGGGATGCTCGACCTCGATGCGCTGGACGCCGCACTCGCGACGCATCCCGCCCTGGTCTCGGTGATGTGGGTCAACAACGAAGTGGGCGTGGTGCAGCCGATGGCGGAAATCGGGGCACGATGTCGGGCTGCCGGCGTCCCGCTCCATAGCGACGCGGTGCAGGCGTACGGCAAGTTGCCGATCGACCTCGATGCAGTGGGCTGTTCCCTCCTCTCCATCAGTGGCCACAAGCTCGGCGCCCCCAAAGGGATCGGCGCGCTGATTGTCCGTGACCGGCATATCATCGAGGCCATCCTCCACGGCGGCGGCCAGCAGTTCGGGATCCGGCCCGGCACCGAAAATGTGGCGGGCGCGGTTGCCCTCGGCCGCGCGGCAGTCCTGGCGCGCCAGGAACTCGATGGCCACGTCGCCCGGATGATCCGGTTTCGCAACCAGCTCGCCACCCGGCTGCGCGCGACCGTACCCGACATCGTGATCCACTGCGAGTCGTCGGTACGCGCCCCCCACCTCCTCTCGGTTTCGGTGCCCGGGGCCGAGGCAGAGGCGATGCTGATGCATCTCGATCTGGCCGGCATCGCCTGCAGTGGCGGATCCGCTTGCTCGAGCGGCGCGATCGAGCCCTCGTACGTGCTCGTGGCGATGGGAGTCGATCGGTCGCTCGCGCTGAGCACGGTGCGCTTCTCGCTCGGCCACGAAACGACCGAAGCAGACATCGCGCGGACTGCAGACGTCTTTCCCGGAATCGTCGAGCGCGTCCGCACGCTCGGAGTGGCCCTCGGCCGTGGCTAGTCGCGGGAAGGTCCTCGTCGCGATGAGCGGCGGGGTGGATTCGTCCCTCGCGGCCGCCCTGCTCGTGGAGCAGGGGTACGATGTCGTCGGTGCCACGATGAAGCTGTTCTGTTATGGCGACGAGGTCCCCGACCGTCCCTGCTGCTCGCTCGACTCGATCTACGACGCCCAGGCGGTGGCCCACCGGCTGGGCATTCCACACTATGTGCTGAATCTCGAGGATCGTTTCTCCGAGCGTGTCATCGACAACTTCGTCGACGAATATTCGCGCGGGCGAACGCCGATTCCGTGCGTCCGCTGCAACTCCTTCACCAAGTTCCGCGACCTCCTCGCCCACGCCGATGCCCTGGGGTGCGATGCGATCGCGACCGGCCATTACGCCATTGCCGACGGCGGAGCGCTCTACCGTGGCGACGACCGCACCAAGGACCAGAGCTACTTTCTCTGGGGCATCGATCGAGCGGTGGTCGGCCGGATGCTGACCCCGGTGGGTCGGCTCAGCAAGGTGGAGACCCGGCAGCGCGCACGCGCGATGGAACTGCTCACCGCCGACAAGCCGGAGAGCGTCGAGATCTGCTTCGTACCCGATGACAACTACGTCGGTGTCCTCGAGCGGCGCCTGCCAGCCGACGCACCGGCGTTGCGCCGCGGACCACTGGTCACCACCAGTGGCGAGGTGATCGGCGAACACGACGGTTTCGCCCGCTATACGATCGGACAGCGGAAGGGACTGCCGGGAGGCCGTGCACTGCCGCTGTTCGTGGTGGGGATCCACCCGGAGAGCCGCGAGGTGGTCGTGGGGAGCGCCGAGGAGCTGCTGGGTCACGCCGTGACGCTCGAGGAACTCAACTGGCTCGCGGAGCCGCTTGCGGTGGGTGCGCACTGCCTGGTGCAGCTGCGCTATCGCGCCGTCGCAGTGCCAGCCGTTGTCCGCTCGGTCGACACCGCGACGATCTCACTCGACCTCCTCACCCCGGTTCGCGCCATCGCCCCGGGCCAGTCGGGCGTCCTCTACAACGACGCGGCCCGTCTCCTCGGCGGCGGTGTCATCCGCCAGGCTGCCTGAGGCCGCACTATGCACGCCGATCCGAAGCCCCAGATCCTCTACCTCGTCGGCGACAGCACCGCGCCGAACTCGCCAGTGCCAACCGATTTCCGCGACCCGCGCTGGTATTTCAACCGGGAACTCTCCTGGCTCGAGTTCAATCGCCGGGTCCTCCACGAGGCGCTCGATCCCCGCACGCCGCTGTTCGAGCGGGTGAAGTTCACGGCCATCTTTGCGACCAATCTCGATGAGTTCTTCCAGGTCCGGGTCGCTGGTGTTCGCGAGCAAGTGGCAGCACGCATCCTGGAGCACGGCGCCGACCGGATGTCGCCGCAGCAGCAGCTCACGGCGAACCGCAACACCGTGCGGCTGCTGCTGGAACAGCATTCGCGATGCGTCGTACAAGAACTCATCCCCGCCCTTGCCGCGCACGGGGTGAAGCTGTACGAACGCTTCGAGGATCTCTCTGCTTACGATCGGGAGCATCTGCGGGCCTACTTCCACGCGAACGTCTTCCCGGTACTCACACCCCTGGGGGTCGATCCGGCCCACCCCTTTCCGCACATTTCGAACTTGTCGCTCTCCCTGGCGGTGTCGCTGGCTGATGAGGCGGGTCGACCGCGGTTCGCGCGGGTGAAGGTGCCAAAGCGGCTACCTCGCTGGGTTCCCCTTGCCGCGCCCAACGAGTTTCTCCCGCTCGAATACCTGATCGGCGCGCATCTCGATGCCCTCTTCCCCGGCGTCACGATCCTCGGCTGGCATCTCTTCCGGATCACCCGGAACACCGACCTCAATCTCGAACTCGGACCCGCGGCGAGCGACGAGGCCGACGATCTGCTGGCGCTGATCCAGGAAGAAGTGCGCAACCGGAAGTTTGGCGAGGTCGTGCGACTCGAAGTGCACAAGTCGATGCCGGCGGCGCTGCGGACCCGGTTGCTGGAGGAGTTCAACGAAGCCGATGCGGGCGAGGGGCTGCCGCTTACCGAGGAGGATGTCTTCGAGGTCTCCGGCCCACTGGATGGGAGCGACTTCGCGGCGATCGCCGCGCTGGACTTTCCCGCACTCAAGGACCCGCCATTCGCATCCGCGACGCCGCGTCGCCTGGCAGAGGGGCGCGATTTCTTCGCGGCCATCCGCGAGGCGGATGTCCTGCTGCATCATCCCTACGACTCGTTCCAGACCTCGGTGGAGCGGATGATCGCCACCGCATCGGAAGATCCCGATGTGCTCGCCATCAAGATCACGCTCTACCGGACCGGCGGCGAGATCGCCCGGCTGCTCGCCGAGGCCGCCGAGCGGGGGAAGCAGGTCGCGGTCCTGATCGAGTTGCAGGCGCGCTTCGATGAAGAGAACAACATCAGCTGGGCCAAGCGGTTCGAGGATATCGGTGTCCACGTGAGCTACGGCGTCGCCGGCCTGAAGACCCACGCCAAGGTCCTGCTGATCGTGCGCCGCGAGGGCGATGCGATCCGCCGCTATCTCCACATCGGTACCGGTAACTACAACCCGCGGACGGCGCGTTACTACACCGACTTCGGGCTGATCACCGCCGACCCCGACCTCGGCGCCGACCTCAGCGACCTTTTCAATGTCCTGACCGGTTTCGCAGCCCCGACCGGATACCGCAAGCTGCTGGTCGCACCACGCTGGATGAAGACGCGCTTCCTCGACTTGATCGAGCGGGAGACGGCACACGCTCGCGGCGGACGCCAGGGCCGCATTCTCGCCAAGATGAATGCGCTGGTGGACGAGGAGATCATCGAGGCGCTGTACCGCGCCTCCACTGCCGGAGTGCAGGTCGACCTCATCATCCGGGGCATCTGCTGCCTGCGCCCAGGCGTGCCTGGCGTCAGCGACAACATCCGTGTCATCTCGATTCTCGGTCGCTTCCTCGAGCACTCGCGGGCGTGCTACTTCCGTAACGGCGGCAAGGACGAGGTCTATATCTCCTCCGCCGACTGGATGCCGCGCAACCTCGATCGCCGGATCGAGGCAGCGGTCCCGATCGAGGACCCACGCCATCGCGCAGAACTTCGCCGGTTGCTCGAGATGATGCTGGAAGACAATCGACAGGCGTGGGACCTGGGCCAGGATGGGCAGTACATCCAGCGCCACCCCGCTCCCGGAGAGCCCGAGCGTGGTACCCAGGGAGTGCTGATTGAAAAGGGGCGCTAGGAGTGATGGGTGATGGATGATGGATGATGGATATTGACGCCCCGCCATCCATCATCCATCATCCATCATCCAAGCCTCTCACTGAATTCGCGGAAGGCCTGCTCTTGCTCCGGCGTCAGTTTCTCCGGAATCTTGACATTGACCGTGACGACCTGGTCACCGCGCTGACCATTCTTCTCGACACCCTGCCCCTTGACTCGAAACTTGCGCCCAGGCTGAGTACCCGCCGGAATTTTCAACTTCACCCTGGTGCCGTAGATCGTCTTCACCTGCACGGTGGAGCCGAGCAGCGCTTGCGAGAGGGTGACGGGGATCTCGCACTTGATGTCGAGGCCATCGCGGGTGAAGAAGCGGTCGGGCTCCACCTGAAAGGTCACCAGCACATCGCTCGCGGGCCCCCCTGCCTTCTGTCGAGGACCCTGCCCCTTCAGGCGAACCTTGGTGCCGCTCTCGGTCCCGGAGGGTACCGTGATCAGCAGCTGCTTTTCGGTCCGCTGCTCGCCACTGCCATTGCATTTATGGCAGCGCTCAGAGGGAATCTTGCCGCGGCCGCGGCACTGCGGGCAGGGTCGCTGTACCGCAAATCCGCCCTGTCCGAAGGAGATGGTCCCGCGACCATTGCATTCGGGGCAGTTGCTCATCGTCGCGCCCGGCTCAGCCCCGGTCCCGCCGCAGGTGGCACAGGCGTCGGTCATCGACAGCGTCACCGGGACTTTCCCGCCCACGACTGCCGAGCGGAAGGGCACGGTGACGGTGACCTCGACGTGGTCGGCGCCTTCGTGCTCCTCGGGCCCGCGACGTCCCTTCCCGAAAATGGAAGAGAAGATGTCGCCAAGGCCGAACGATCCGAAGTCGGAGCTATCGAAGGAGTCGTTTGTCGGCGACGAGGCGCCCGGACGGGAGGCACCGGGGCGTGGGCCGCCGCGGCCGCCAAGATTGCTGAAGGCGCCGAGTCGACGCATCTGGTCGTACTTCGCCTTCTTCTCCGGATCGGAGAGCACGCCATTCGCTTCGGAGATCTGCTTGAACTTCTCCGTGGCCGCCGCGTTGTTCGGATTGGCGTCGGGGTGGTATTGCTTGGCCAGCTTCCGATACGCCTTCTTGATCTCGGCCGGCGACGCAGAATCGGGGACGCCGAGCAGGGCATAGAAATCCTGATTTGCCACTCAGGCCACACCCTGCTCCGAATAGACCTGCACCCGCGCCGGCCGGATCACCGCACCCTTGTAGCGGTAGCCCGTTTGAAAGGTCGCCTTGACCGTGTGATCCTGTTCGGCGCTTTCCGGCGCGACCACCGCCACCGCGTCGTGCAGCATCGGATCGAAGAGCACCCCGACCGGTTCAATCCGCTCGAGTCCGGCGGCTTCGAGATCCTTGCCGAGCTTTCGCTGGATCAGCTCGAACGCCGCGCGGAACGCTTCGGCCGAGGTGCTGGCCGGATCGCTGGTACCGAGTCGATCGATATCGTCGAGGGTATCGAGCAGGCGCTCAACCAGGGACGAGGCGCCGCGATCGAAGGCCTCGGTCTTCTCCCGGGTGGTGCGCCGGCGGTAGTTGTCGTATTCGGCGGCGAGCCGCAGGAAGCGCTCCTCGGTGTCGGCGAGCGCGCGCTCCAGCACCGAGGCGGAAGAGGCATCGGTGCTTCCGAGTTCGGGCGGCTCGGTCGGCGGCTCAGGTGGCGACTCGGTATCCATCGGGTTTGGCGTCTCAGACATCGGTCCAGATACTCCATTCAGGCGGGTCAGCAGAAAGGAACGCAACCGACGTGCCTTAAAGCAATGCCGGATTGGCAGATTGGGGTTCGCGCTTGCCACTCCACACCAGCTTGTCACCCGGTGCGTAGGGCGGGGCCCCCGGAGTCGGGCCTGTTTGACCCCAGAGGAGCTGCAGCGATTGGTGCTCCCGGCTCGGCGAGATCGGTGAATGCAAAACGGCCCGCCATCACTAGCGGGCCGCTTCATTTGGGAGGTCCCAGAACGCCCCCTGAGTACACGAAGACCAACATTGCGTTCGCTTCGCTCTTCTTCGTCCTGGGACTTTTCGCCGGGCCGCCCGAGGGCGACCGTCACACCACGCCACCAAACTACCGCACCCAGTCCGTGATGCAACCCAGGGTCGGAAAGGTCTCCGGCGGGAGGATTTGCTGGGTCGCGCCGTCGGCGAGACGACGGACAAACCGCACCGGCAGTTGATTGATCCCGATTCGGACCTGCTTGCAGTAGGCCAGGTAGCGACCATCGGGAGAGAAGATCGGGCGATAGCCCTCCAGCTGCGGAGGAAGGGGCGTGGCGCGTCCGCCGTCAAAGCCGATGGACGCCAGCTCCAGGTTGTCCGCGTTGAGGCGAGTGTAGACGATCGATCGCCCATCGGGTGAGAAGACCGCATCTTCAGGGAGGCGTTCCCCGACGGGGCCGATGGGGGTGACGGTCTTCGCCTCAATGTCGATGATCGCGATTCGCCCGGTACCCTCCCCGATTTGGCCGGGCGTCACGTCGTCGTACACCACCGTCAGGAGCCGGCGCCCATCGGGATGCCAGTCGAGGCCTTCCAGAAAACCCGGATACTCCAGGATATCCGTCCACCCCGCCCTTCCCACACGATACAGCCGGACGGTCGACCCATGGAATCGTTCTGTGAACCCGATCCGTTCTCCCACCTGATCCACGGCCAATCCCACCGGAGACGCGATGCCTCCCGGGCTCGGGAACTCGAGCAGCGGGATCTCCGCGCCAATCTGGCGGCTGGCAACGAGCCGATAGACGGCTCCGCCCACCGGAGTGGCGAAGCCATACGCAGTCATCCCGTCTGGGGCGAGGCTGCCGTCGTTAAAAGATCCTAAAGCGATCGGTGAAAGCGTCCCCGTCGTCCACCGGTAGGTCAGCAGCCCGTAGGCAGATCCCGGATTCGCAGCAATTTGACCCCGGAGAAGCATCGTCCCGGTCAGGCCCTCGTCCACCGGCGGCAGGGGGGCACCGGACGAGCACCCTGCCGCAACCCATACGCCGATCAGCGCAGCGACGCCTCGGCGCCTGAGATATGCAGTCGGCATCTCAGCAGCCCTGCACGGCGTCGGTGCCATGCCCTGGTACCGCCAGGAGATACTGCCCTGGCACTGGACAGACCGTGAGGGCCACTTCGGCCGGCGCTCCGACTTTGCTGCCCTGCTTGGGATAGGCCCTGGCGGTGATGCGGTAGCTCCCGGTCGGCACCCGGAGGAAGTAGGTCGTGCCCCCCTGGAAGGCGGTCGAGTCATTGGGCAGGATGCCGTTGCTGTACCGAATCACCCAGGAGAGGGTGACCCCGCCCTGGCCGCCATCGCCGGCGACCGCTGCGGTCAGGTCGAACGAGTCGGCGACCTGGATTGGCAGCGTGCGGGGGAAATCGATGGTGTTGACGCGCAGGAACGTATCCACTGGAATGACCACGCTGACCTTGATCGAGTCACCGCGATCCAGCAGCCAATAGGGGAGGTAGTGCCCGGCGGGGTTCGCCATGGCGCTGACTCGGATGTAGGTGGAACCGTTGGCCACCGCCGTGACGAAGCCGGGCCAGCCCACTTGTGCGACGCTGGGGTTGTTGGAGGACCACTGCTGCGTCTCAGCCGGCCACGGCTCGCTGCCGCCATTCCAACTGAAGGCGCCAGCACTGAGCTGCACCGTGCCACCAGCACCAAGCGTCCGTTCGGTCCTGTCGGTACTCGTCCCCAAAACAAAATCGCGATCCCAGAAGTGTGCCAGATCGATGTCGGTTCGGATCGAGTAGCGATAGAGGATGCCTTCGATCTCGTGCGGACACACCGAGGTGTTCACCCGGTTCAGGTTGTCGCTTGGAAGCACGACGGCACACTGGTCCGAGTGGCCCGCCGCGTCGCCGGCGGTGTGCGCACCCGACGTCCACCCGAGCGCGTGGGCGAGCTCGTGGATGAGGATGTTTTGCTGGGTGTCCTTGTTGCCGTTGCAGTTGGTGGCGCGGAGGGTGATCCGCTTGCGGGGCACGCCGCTGATGGGGTCTGTCTGTCCGCACCAGTTGGCCGCGGTGGTTGACGGGCTCGCGCTCACCACGTCCACGTCACCGCCGGAGCCTTGGGTGACCACGTCGAACTGTGGCAGGCCGACGTCGGCATACTGAGACAAGCGTGCTCGCCAGACTGTGACCGCAGCATCGGCATAGCGGCGAACATCCAGATCGGTAGCCGAGAGGGAGATCCGCTGCGAGCACCGCCAGAACGGTTTGAAGAACAGCGTTTGGTCGGTTTCGCTCTGCTGCACGCAGCTGCCCGCGACAACGTTGGCCTGAACAGGCAGTGGCAGGCCAACCAAGGAGCTATCGGCGGGAGACGTGGGGGTGGAGTCGCAAGCCACGAGTGTAACAGCCAGGGTGGTGCGAACTACGGCCGGGAGAGTCGAGTACCAGTAGCGGTGGGGGGGGGCGCACGGTGTTCTCCTGGGGGGTGTCCTGAACGGTTAACCGAGTCGTGTGGATAATGCCACGCGGGGGCTCGGTGTAAACGGGTCGTTGGCCCTGGACTTCCTCGAAGCTTCGCGGGCGGTGCGTGTGGCTGTCTGAGCGAGCGCAGCGAGCGAGTCCCGAACCGACGGATGGCGGCTTCCCCCGACCGAGCGGAAAACTCACTGGCCCCGTTGCGCAGCTTGCACCCGGCGCCAGAGCCCGAATAACGCCGCCTGCGTCGCCCTGGCACGAACCTCACTCCGGTCGCCCGGGAACTGCATCCGGACGGAGTCCACCACCCCGCCCTGCAGGAGGCCGAACCACACGGTCCCGACCGGCTTTTCGGCCGAACCACCACCGGGGCCGGCAACACCGGTGATGCTGATGGCGGTGTCTGCCCCGAATCGCGTCGCGACCGCTGCCGCCATCGCCTCCGCTACCTCGCGGGAGACCGCACCGTGCGCTTCGATCAATGCAATCGGGACGTCGAGCAGGTCGCCCTTGGCACGGTTCGAATAGGCGATCACCCCGCCCCGAAAGACGTCGGAGGACCCGGGGGCTTCGGTCAGCCTTCCACCGAGGAGACCGCCGGTACACGACTCCGCGATGGCCAGGGAGTTCCCCCGCACCCGGAGCGCAGCGAGCAGCAGCGTCGCGAGGTCATCCTCGCCATCGCCCCAGGCGTGCACCCCGATATGCGCGTGCAGGCGCGCGCTGGCATCGGCGAGCCGGGCATCCGCCTCGGCGGCCGGCAGTCCCCACGCCGTCACCCGCAGATCCACCCCGGCGACGCCAGGGAGATAGGCAAGCGACAGCGGCGCCAGTTCGTCCTCGAGCGCCCCGATTCTTTCGGCCAGCACCGATTCACCGATGCCGCTGGTGCGCACGGTGGTCGAGCGGATCACGGTGCCATCACCCCGGGCAGCGAGGCGCGGGAGCACCTCGTACTCCATCAGCCGCGTCATTTCGCTTGGCACACCCGGAAGCATCACCACGATGCCCCGCGGCGAGTCCAGCCAGAGCCCTGGGGCACTCCCCCAGTGATTCGTGAGGACGGTGGCGCCAGCGGGCACCATCGCCTGGCTGCGGTTGCTCTCGACCAGTGTGCGGCCCAGCTTCGCCCAGCGCTCGGACAACATCGCCCAGATCGCCTCGTCGAAGCGCAGCGGCTGCTCGAGCAACTCGGCGATGACGAGCTTGGTCAGATCATCGCGGGTGGGGCCCAGTCCGCCGGTGGTGAGGACGAAGCCGGTGCGCGACAGCGCGGCGTCCACTGCGTCGCGGATGGCGTCGGGGGTGTCGGCAATGGATGTCCGGCGAACGACCTGCACGCCGACGGCGGCGAGTGCCCGCCCGATCCAGGCGGAATTCGTGTCGACCGTGAACCCGAGCAGGAGTTCGGTGCCCACGGTGACAAGTTCGATGCGCATCGCGGCGTCAGTGGAAGAGGCGACGGTACTGAATCAGGTAGACCACGAAGGAGTAGATGGTCAGGGTGAGTGCGATACCCAACGTTGCAGCGACGAATCCCCCATGAAAGTGATGCCACCAGATCGCGAACTGTGATGACTGCCAGCCCAGCGGACGCACCGCATCACGGAAGGCGAACCACGCCAGCGTACCGCCGATGAAGACGTTCTGCAGGGCGGCCTTCATCTTGCCCGCGTTCCCCGCGGCGATCACCACACCCTTGCTCTGCGCCCAGGCACGAAACGCCGTCATCGCGAATTCCCGACCGATCAGCAGCAGGCAGACCCAGAGCGGGATGCTCCCCCACACCGGGATGTCGTAGAGCGCCTGACGCTCCTTCGAGATCCACCAGATCGGGCCGAGCGTGGCGAAGAGGAGAAGCTTGTCGGCGATCGGGTCGAGCGTCTTTCCCAAATCGGTGACGAGCCCGCGGCGGCGCGCGATCCGGCCGTCGATCACATCGGTCACGGCAGCGGTCACGAAAATGACGAAGGTCGCGAGTTTGGGCCAATACCCCTCGATGAAGGGAAGGAAGGCCACCACCGGCGTGATCGCAATCCGCGCGACCGTAAGGATGTTGGGAAGGGTCCAGAGGGTTGGGCGGGTCATCCCAGCGTCTTGAGCACCAGCTTGCTGACCGCCTTCAGCGTATCGAACACGCCATCGCCGCGCACCGCCACCCCTTCGAACGTCGGCACCCGTTCGACCCAGACGCCGTTGATCTCCGAGACCAGAAAGGCGCCAGCGCGGTAGGGATCCGGGGTGACTTTCTGGCGCTCGGAATCCTCCACCGGCCACCCCGGATTCAGCGCGGCATCGAGATCGCTGATCGCGGCAGCATTCGGGAGATCGCGCTTGTTGTACTGAATCACGAAGGGGAGGTGGGTCAGGTCGTAGCCGTGCTGGGCCATATTGTCGTACAGATTCTGCATCGCTTCGAGGTTGGCTTCCATCCGGTCGATCTGCGAGTCGGCAACGAACACGACGCCGTCCACGCCCTTGAGGATCAGTTTGCGCGAGGCGTTGTAGTAGACCTGGCCCGGCACCGTGTAGAGATGGAAGCGGGTCCGGAAGCCCCGGATCGTCCCGAGGTCGACCGGCAGGAAGTCGAAGAAGAGGGTGCGTTCGGTCTCGGTCGCGAGCGAAATCAGCTTCCCCTTGGATGACGGCGCGACCTTCTCGTAGACGTACTCGAGATTGGTCGTCTTTCCGCCGAGCCCGGGGCCGTAATAGACAATCTTGCAGTTGATTTCGCGTGACGCATAGTTGATCAAGGACATCCTGGTCGACCTCTCAGGCGCCGAAGAGTTTATCGAGTTCATCTTCGGCCGCATCCACGAAGCCGGCATCGACCTGGCTGGTGGTGCCCGCCTGGCGGGCGAACATCGCGGTGAAGATGGTGGTGAGCTCCGAGACTGCGCTTCGCATCCGCAGCTTCACCAGGCCGAGGGTGGTGCGATTATCGAACAGGACGACGAGAATCACGCGACGCGCGATATCGGCGAGGTAGAGTGATTCCTTCTCTCCCTGATGGAACAGCGCACCGAACTCCGGCTCGCCGAGGAGCCGGGCGAGTTGGTCGTTGGCGGAGAAATCGGCGGCCGTCAGCGAGGCGAACGCCGTCGGGTCGAAGGTCGGGGTTTCTCCGACCGTCACCAGCATCTGCCCGGCACGGTCCACCAGCAGCGCAGTGCGGGCCGAGGCGTCGCGCAGAAAATCCACCAGGACCCCGCGGATCTGCTGGGAGTCCTCCTCGTGGAAGGCCCACGAAGCCGCGCGCGGGACCGTCACGCGGCAGCCTCGAGTCGCGCAATCAGGCGGCGCGCCCGATTCTGGAGTGCCGAAACCGATTCCCAGGCGAGGTAGTCCCGCAGCAACGGCAGCGCCTCGGGCGGCTGACGGCGCTCCAACCAGCCGAGCGCTGCGAAGCGTCGGTGGGGGCGGGGCGAGAAGAGGTTGCGGCGATGCCGACGATGGTACCCTCCGGCCAGGAACCACCCTCCCAGCACGCCGAGTGCGGCGGCGCCGAGGAGCGTGGTGGTCGGAAAGGGACGACGGGGCATCACAACTCCTCGCGAGCGGTCAGGGCGTGAGTCAGGGTCACGCCGTCCACGAACTCCAGCTCTCCACCAACCGGCAGACCGCGTGCGAGACGTGACACGCGCACCCCGGGGTGGCCGGCCAGCACCTGCTGCAGATAGGTGGCGGTGGCCTCCCCCTCCAACGAGGAGTTGGTGGCCAGAATCACCTCTCGCACTTCGCCAGCGTCCAGTCGGCGCTGCAGGAGATCGATCCGCAGCGCATCGGGGCCGATGCCATCGAGTGGCGAGAGGCGGCCGCCGAGGACGATATAGCGTCCTCGAAATGCACCCGAGCGCTCCAGCACGGCGACTCCACTTGGCTCTTCGACGATGCAGAGGATGCCAGTGTCGCGTCGCGAATCGCTGCAGAGCACGCAGACATCACCTTCGGTCGGTTGACCACACTCGGTACAGGGATGCACCCGCTCGGCCACCGCGACCAGCGCGCTCGCCAGCGTAGCCATTCGATCGCGAGGCTGTTGCAGCAGGTGGTAGGCGAGCCGCTGCGCGGTCTTTCGTCCCACTCCCGGGAGCCGCGCGAACTCCGCAATGAGCGTCTCGAGGGCGCTCACGGAATCAGGGTGCCGCGTCGTCCGTGGCGGCGATCACGCCGTCGGTCGTTTCACTGGCGACAATTTCGACCCGCCGTTGTGCCTCCGCGATGGCCGACATCACGAGGTCCGCGAGCAGCGCAGGATCGCGAGCGTCGAACGCCTCGGGGGCAATCACCAACTCGCGCACCCGGTGCAGGCCGTCCACGCTGGCGCGGACCAGCCCGCCACCCGCAGTCGCCTCTGCCCGAGCCCGGGTGAGCGCGGTATCGAGCTTGACCAGATGTCGTTCGACCCGCGAACGGAGCTGGAGCGATTCCTTCGATTCTGCCGACGTATCCCGCATATCCTGCCCTCTGAAGCCGGTCCGGTGGGAGGGCTCACCCCTCGTCCACGAGCTCCAAATCTAACGAGTCGGCGGCCGCATCCAGCGCCGGATCCCTGGTCCTGAGCTCCCGCAGTCGATCCGCGCGGAGGTCGTCCGCCGAGAGTCGCTTTCCCTTCCCCGAAGCTGGTGCCGTACCGGCCGATCCCCGCTCCACCAGCACCGTGACCGGCACTCCCATCCGGGCCGATACGATCGTCTCGACTAGGCCCAGCTGCCGCTCGACCCCTTCCTGGAAGACAGCACTGTCGGGCCCGAAGCTCAGCACCACTTTGCCGGACCCCTGAAGCCGCGCCAGCGCGTGTTCGAGCGCCTGCGCCAGCAGGCGGCTCTGTCGGCCAGCCGTCGCCAGTACGTCGGGCCAGATCGCCAGCAGCGCCTCCGCCGTCTGGGGCACCGTCACGGACGGCCCCGACGCCGCCTGGGGCTGCTCCGGGGCTGTGGCTGGTTCCGGCAGGGCAGGTGGCCGCGTAGAGGCCGCCGCTGCCACGGCCGGAGCCCTCCGCCCCTGAGGTATCGGCGGCGGCGGGGCTGGCGCTGAGGCAGTCCAGGCTGCCGGCGTCTCGCCGCGCAGCAGCGCCTTGAGGTCGAGCATCCGATCCATCATCGCGAGGCGGAGCAGCAGCGTCTCCAGCACCAGGCGCGGATTGGCGCTCCGTCGGATCGCCGGTTCGGATTCACTGAGGAGCTTCAGCATCCGGACCACATCTTCGGGACCGAGGCGTTCTGCCGCCGTGGCAAGCACCGCCCGGGTCGATTCGGGGAGTCCTTCCGGCTCCGTGCCATAGTGACGCATCACCAGGGCGCGGAGCAGGTCGGCGAGACCGCCCGCGAACTCCACCAGATCGGCACCGGCGTCTGCCACGCTGTCCATCACCGCGAAGACTTCGGCCGGTCGGCGGTCAGCCACCAGGGTGAGGATCGCGGCATAGGCGGCGTCGTTCACCAGGCCGAGCACATCACGCACCCGTTCGGCGGTGAGCGGGCCGTCGCCGAACGAAATGCATTGATCGAGCACGGAGAGCGCATCGCGCATTCCGCCATCGGCGTGACGGGCGATCAGCAACAGCGCGTCGTCTTCGGCGTCGAGCTGCTCGGCGTCGAGCACGGCACGGAGGCGCGACTGAATCGCAAGCGGACCGATCCGACGGAAGTCGAAGCGCTGCAGGCGCGACATCACCGGTGCCGCGGTGTTGGCAATCTTCTGCGGCTCGGTCGTGGCGAAGACGAACACGACCCCCGGTGGTGGCTCCTCGAGAATCTTGAGCAGGGCGTTCCACGCCTCGCGCGTAAGCATATGCGCTTCGTCGATAATGTAGACCTTGTGGTGCCCCGGTTGCGACGCAGCATACTGGGCACGCTCGCGCAGGTCGCGGGCGTCATCGACTCCACGATTCGAGGCGGCATCGATCTCGACGACATCGAGGTTGGCGGAGCCGTTCCAGATCCGGAGACAGGCGGAACACTCCCCGCACGGCTCACCGGTGGGATGCTCGAGGTCGCGACGCTCGCAATTGAGCGCCATCGCGAGAATCCGGGCCGCGGTGGTCTTGCCGACGCCGCGTGGGCCGGTGAGCAGGTAGCCGTGGCCGACGCGATTCTTCGCGACGGCGCCGCGCAGCGCGGCAGCGACGTGGTCCTGGACGAGGAGATCAGCAAACCGGCGGGGCCGGTAGCGGCGGGCGAGGGCGATCGACATCAGCTAGTCCCGCGCGGTAGGAAAAACAAAGTGCCCCAGGCACCCCGAAGCGACACCGGACATCGCTTAGCGCTGCTGCCGCTAGGCTCTGACGCGGTTCACGCGCCGACGCCCTTCGGACCTGGGGCACCGGTAAAATAGCCGAATCGGGCCCCGGTGGGGAGCCCCCGAAGCGGAGTCTGCCCTGCTACGGTCGGCCCGCACCAAACATTACCGCATTGGTGAACAGCATCGCCGTCCCGCGCCAGAATCCCCGGAACAGCGGATTCGCTGCAAATGCGATCACGCTTCCCCGACCCGCCGATTCCACGCTCGCCCACACCGAGCCGTTCAGGAACTTGGCGGTGTTGCCCGGCCAGCTGAAGCCGGCGAGGACCGGCTCTTTTTCGTCGAACACCACCACATTTTCGCCAGTTTTCGAGGGCTTGAGGAAGTCGCCCGGGACCGGCACCGCCAGCTTGTCGCGCGTGTAGCCCCACGTCAGCCAATGCGAGAGATCGAGTGTCGCCCGGGCGATCGCGCCGGGCACGCCCTCCGGCTTGCTGTTTCCCTTGGCACTCGGGCTCACGAACGGTGCCCGCACGCCGGTCGCAGATATCAGGGTATCACTTGCCTCGAGCTTCTGCTTCTCGTCCTTCGGTGCCTCAGGCACCACGCGAAGTGCCAGCTCCTTGTTCTCGAGCACCGACGCCGCCGAGCCGAGTGCGATCAATGCGCCACCCCCGCGCACCCAGTCCCGCAGCCGGTTCATCCCGGTGGTCCCCAGCACCGCAGCGTAGCTGCCCTCGGGGAGGATGATCACGTTGAAGCGCTCCAGCGGTGCAGCGGCAAGGCGGCGCGCATCGACCGCCGTGAAGGGCTGATGCAACTCCTTCTCGAGGTACCACCAGACGTCACCATAGGCGGTCTGCGAGACCCCGTCGCCCCCCACGACAATGATCTTCGGGGCGCGGGCCGGCACGGTGGACGGACTCCCGACCCCGGCGCTGCCGCTATCGGCGAAGCCCGACTGGATTGCCCTGACCACGACGCCGCTCGCAGGGGCGAGCAGCGCAATCCGACTATGCACCGTCTCGGCATTGCGGCCCACCCGCACGATGAAGGTCCCGGGTGGAGCGCCGATGCCGTCGGCACGAATCGCCTCGGTGGTGACGTTGACCACGAAGCCTTCGGCCAGCAGCTGCAGCGCGAGTACCCGGGAGGCTCGCGTTCCACCCGCGAAGAGGTAGCCGCTCTGCGCTCGCGCCGGCGCAGCGACCAGCACCTGCGGCGCGCCGACGTCGGCGAGCAGCCGCGCGCCCGCAGGTGCCGCCTCGTCGGTCCAGGCCGCCTCCAGGCCGTGCACCAGCGGCAGCGCCCAGGCGGTGACATCGTAGAACTCGTAATCTTCGCGTGGGGCGTCGTCACCACGGCGGCGGTTGCGCTCCCAGCGATCGAGCGCCTGCCGGGCGAAGGAGGAATCGATCGTCGACTTCGGCTCCAGCATCGCCGCCGCGAGGCGCCCCTGCGGCTGGGTCAGATCCACGACGTAGGAGCCCGCGGGGAAGCTCCTGCGCGAGGCCGGGCCACCGAGATAGTCGTTGGCGCGAAGCACCGTCCACGGTTCGGTGAGCAGCGAGACTTCGATCCCCTGGAAGCCCAGCAGGTCGATCACCTCGCGGGTGCGCGCCGGATCATTCCCCGGCGCGATCACTACACGGCGGACCGCACGTCCCACCGGTTCGACCATCGCCGACGCGAAGAACTCGTAGTAGTCCTTGAGGCGCGCCTCGCGATTCGCCGCCAGGGTGGCCGCCGTCGCCATCGAGGCGACGAAGTGATGCGCAATGCCGTCGCGGAACGACGTCACGGTGCCATCGTCCTTGGGCGTCATCAGGCGCGGGCCGCCATCGGTTTCGAAGGTCATTCCCGTGGCGCCGTTGAGCGAGGGCCACGTGTCCCAGTAGCCGGCGTAGAAGAGGTCGAACTCGTCGCGTACGTAGTAGGGCCAGCTGTTGGCGTCGAACGCTGCCGCATTCCCCGCCCCGAACGCCTCCAGCCACTTCACGCTTGTCGCAGGGAGATTCTGGTTGATTGGCATCGCCGCGGGTGGGAAGAAATACTGCTCCGTGGTGCTGTGGAGGTCGATCACGACCTGCGGATGCCAGCGTCGCAGGGCACCAGCCGTCGCGCGCGATTCAGCCTGCCCCAGCGCCACGAGATCACGATTCAGGTCGAAGCGGTAGTGGTTGTAGCGGCCCTGAATCGCCCACGGCTCCCCGCTTTCGAGGGCCGAGGATTCCGCGCTCCCCATCGCCAGCGAGTTGCTCCACGCGGCGAACCGCTCGTGGCCGTCGGGGTTTTGCGACGGGTTGATGATCACGACGACGTTGTCGAGCATCGACTTCACCGGCGCCGACTCCGAGGCGAGCAGCGTGTAGGCGGTCATCAGCGCCGACTCGAACCCAGCGGGTTCGTTGCCGTGAATGGAGTGGGAGAAGAGCGCAACTGCCGGCGTCCGGGCGGCGATCACGGCAGCACCGCTGCGCGAGGTCTTCCGCGGATCGGCGAGTGCTGCGATGTCGGTGCGGATCTGATCCAGCCGAGCGATGTTGGCAGCGGAGGAGATGATCAGCAATCGCATCACCTTCCCTTCGGCAGTGGTGCCACTGACCTCGGTGCGCACCCGGTCGGGAGCCGCGGCAATCATCGCGTCGAGCGCTCGCTGCTGTTCGTGATACATCGTCTGCCGGCTGCCCATCGGGTGCCCGAGCAGTGAGTCGGGACGCGGGACGCCCGCTCGGTACGGTCCATAGCCGTAGAACGACCAGGCGGCTGCGGGCGCGGCGCTACCCCCCTGCGCCGGGAGGCCGAGCGGACCGGCCACGATCGCGATGGCGAGCAGGCGACGAACGATCGACAGTGAGGTCATAGAAGTCATCGGCAGGGGAAAACGGAGTGAACGGGGCGGGTGGAGAATACGGGATTGCCGAAGCGCTGTCACCTCCGCGGCTGTCGCGGGCTCCCCGAATTCGGAGATTCCGGGCTACGCTGGGCTGCGCCCCGCGTCGGCCGGGACGACGTGCTGTGCGGCGGCCAGCAGTTTCGCGGTGTGCGCCCGGTCCCAGACGTCTGCGGCGGCCGCTCCGATCAGGAAGACCAGCGACATATACCAGAGCCAGAGGACGATCAGCAGCGCGGCACCGACATTGGCATCCACCGAGTACTGACCTCCCCGATTCAAATAGGTCAGGTAGAGTCCGAAGAGTCGTTTCGCGATCTCGAACCCGGCCGCGGCCACGCCGCTAGCGAGCAATGCCCCCGACCAGGCCAGCCGCTTCGGCGATGCGTAGCGGTAGAGCGCGATGAACAGGGTGAGCGAGAACAACACCGCGACCGCGGTGCCGAGCACCTGACCCAGCCCACTGACGAAGAACGTCCACGGTGGATTGAGCGCTACGCCCCGCGCCCGCAACAGCGCCAGCCACGCCGAGACCAGGGTGTTCGCGAGCGCGAGCGCCACCACCACCGCCACCATCGCGAGGTCGCGCAATTTGGCAAAGAGATATCCGATCAGGTAACTCACCACGTAGCCCCCGGGGGCCGGCCGCGCGCGCACCTGAAAGATGCTCGACAAGCAGGTGCGGACTGCACCGAAGAGGCGGGTACTGAACCAGAGGAACGCCGGGATCGCGAACAGCGTCAGCTGGCTGCGATAACCCCGAATCTTCTCGAAGATGTTCTCGACCAGGGCAAACGGATCACCCACCACCGCGTGCCCGTGTTCCGGGAGGAACGACGCGAGCACCGCCGTGGGGTCCGCCATCCCGAACTGCGCGGTCTGGCTGAGCAAGTAGCCGAGCCCGGCGATGATCAGGATGGCGAGTGGAATCAGCGCCAGCATCGCGTCGAAGGTGAGCGCCGACGCGAGGAAGGGGAGGTTGGCGCGGTCGAGCACTTCGAGGAGATGGGCCAGCCACTGCGGCACACCCGGCACGCCAGCGAGCCCGCTCGGCGGCGGGCTCGGAGGGGGGGACGCCGGGGCGGCTGTCACTCAGCCGTCGCTGTCATCATCCTCGGCAACACCGTCGGCGGCAATCGTTGCGCGGCGGCGGGCCCGGGCGTCCGCCAGGCGGCGTTCGAGGTCGTCGCGTGCACCCAGCGCCGTCTTCTCCAGCTTGCGACGCCCATCGCGCACTTCTTCGCCGACATCCTCGACCCACTCCTCCACCGTCGCCTTGACCTGCTTGCCACGCGTCTCGATTTCGTCGGTCAGCTCCTCGAAGCGATCCTCCGCGTCGGCCCGCAGCTTGCGCGCGCGCTTGCCGATATCCCGCCGGGTTCGCTCACCCGCCTGCGGCGCAAAGAGCAACCCGAAGCCGGCGCCGAGAATCGCCCCGGCCAGGAACCACTTCACCCCCGAGGCGCCATCGCTCTCGACGATGGTAATCTCGCGATCATCACGCAAACTCATGGTAGCTCTCCTGCGGGCTACTCGCCCGCGTCCGGATCGTCGACAGCCTGCCCCCCCGTGTGTGCCAGCGTTCCAGCTGCCAGAGCAGGTGCCTGAATATGGCTGCGAACCACCGCCACCGTCCCCTTCACCCCCAACTGGTCGAAGAGGAAAGTGAACGTCTTCTCGAGATCCGCGCCTATCTGCTGACGAATCTCGGCAGGGAGTGACCACATCTCCTGTTTGAAGGGCCCGATCGCCTTCTTCCGCGCCTTATAGTAGAACTGTTCGTCGGAATCACCCGGCTTCCGTTCCGACTGGGCGTTGGCGTCGAGCCAGCGGTAGGCCCGCTCCCGCAGCTCCGCCGGGAGCGCCGGGTGATCCCAGACAAGGTTCTGAAAATTGGTCGCCAGATGGATCTCGGCCGTCTCGATCCGGGGAAAGTTCCCGAAGGCGTTGCTGGGCAGCGTGGAGGCACCGTGCTGGACCGCCCCCCCCATCCGGTAGTCGCCCCGCGCCGTCTGGCTCAACGCTTCCAGGGCCGCGAGGTCGAGCTTCACCGCCGCGATCGAGCCATCGGGGAGAACCACCCCGCCGTGCGAGGTGCCGGTCTGCACCGAAATCTTGCTGATCCCGGCATAATCGCCGTGGGCGGCCAGCGTCCGGTTGAAGCCCAGCATAAAGGCGTGGAGCTCCTCGACGGTGGAATTCTTGTGTCCCACCTCGCCGATTTCGGCCCCCACTGACACGGTGACCCCAGCCGGTTCCAGCTCGCGGATGAAGCGAGTGATCTCGGCGGCCCGCTCATAATTGGTTCGCTGCTGCTCGTCGAGTGTCGGAAAGGAGAGATCCACCAGAGTCGAGGTATCGACGTCGATATTGAAGAACCCGGCGGCAACCTCCTCGGCGATCAGCTTCTTGACTTCCCCCACTTCGGCCTCGGGGTCCGCCTGATATTTCGTGGCGTTGACCTGGCAGTGGTCGCCCTGGATGAAGAGGGGAAAGAAGTACCCCTCCCGCAGGGCGGCGCCGATCAGCACCGCGACATACTCGGCTGGCCGTTGGTCGGTGTAGGCGATCTCCGACCGGGCGATCTCCAGGATGATCGCGGCAGCATCGCACTTGAGGGCGGCGCGAAACACCGCCCGGGCGGTGTCGTAACCGAGCATCCGGACGTTGATCGCCGGCACCGTGAAGCCGGTGCACTCACCGCGGCCCCGGGCGAGGTAGAGGTCGTGGATCGAGGCGGGGCGAACTCCCGTCGCTTGGCCGAGCTCCCAGAGCAGCGTCCGGGCAGCCGCCTTCTCCTCCGCCTCGCCGAAGACCGCCATCGTGACGAGCTGGTCCATCGCGTCGGAGCGCAGCGCCCCCGGGCGCGAAATTTCCACACCGCCACCCGACCGCGTGACGGCCCCGCCGAACAGCTCGATCGCCTTCCTGCTTCCCACGCTCATCACTGCTCCTGAGTCGAATTGAAAACCAGACAGCACAATCTATGGCTGGCCGCGAGGGAGGGCAAACTCAGGCGAGACAAGCATTTGAGAGCCCTCTTTCTGGCTCAAAAGAGCGAGTGGCGACACTGTCACAACCCTGCTTTTCCACATTAACTGCGCGTGTGAATCCATTGTTGAACATAGACTTAGTAAATTCCAATAAGGTGGATAACTTCCCGGAAGCCGATGTTCTTGCTGCGGCGTCAGTTGCGCCGCGAGCAGGCGACTTCTCCCCAGTTCCACGCGTGGAAAAGTTATCCCATCCACAAATGTGAGCAGTCATTTCAGCGCTGTGATGTACCAATTCGACGATGTGGACAATTCGTTCACGGGTGAGCAAGTACTCATTCTGTCGGAATCAGCCATAAGGATTTACGCTCATCTCGCTGTGGAAAACGCCCTTTCCACAAACCACCATTTCTGTGGCGAACTTACATTGGGATCGGGGAGCGACTCGATCGGCTCTGATCCTTGGAGCTACCTCGCCGCGCTCGCTTCCCTGCCCCGCGCCCAGCCGGCCGGCGCCACGCCTAAATTCGGGGCAGTGAGCCGTTGGAACTCAGGCGTGGACGCCTATACTTCTGCGCCTGAGGGGGGCGAGCGGCCTTTCTTGACTGCGGTAGGTACCACATTGTCTGGAGTGATCTGAGCTGATGCCGGGTGAATCGTTCCGCCGTACCAAGATCGTCGCGACCCTGGGCCCCGCGTGGGAGAGCGAAGAGAAGATGCACGCCCTGCTCGATGCCGGGGTAAATCTGATCCGCGTCAACGCCTCGCACGGCACTCCAGAGATCCGGGAGCAATGGATCCACCGCATCCACAAGGTGCGGGAGGAACGGGGTGCGCCGAGCGGAATTCTCGTCGACCTGCACGGTCCCCGGATTCGGGTCGGCAAGCTCCCGGAAGCGATCACCATCACCCCAGGTCAGGTCGTCTGGTTCGCCCCGGAGGCCGCGGCCCAGGAGGGTGACATCCCGACCACCTACCCGGAGCTCGCGGGCGATGTCCTGCCGGGGTCAAGGATCCTGCTCGACGACGGCCTCCTCGCCGTGGATGTGACTGCGGTTCGCGGCGACCGGGTCGAGGGGAAGGTGGTCTACGGCGGCTTGCTGAAGCCCAACAAGGGGATGAACCTCCCCGGTGCGGACGTCAGCGCCCCGGCGGTTACCGACCTCGACCGCGAGGAGGTGCTCCGGGTCGTGGCACTCGGCGTCGAGTATATCGGCGTTTCCTTCGTGCGGCGCCCCGAGGATATGCAGGACCTCCGGCGCATCATTCCGAAGAACGTCAGGCTGATCGCCAAGATCGAGAAGGACACCGCGCTCAAGAACCTCGACAGCATCCTCGAGGCCTCCGATGCGATGATGGTGGCGCGAGGAGACCTCGGCGTGGAGTTACCGTTCGAGCAGGTCCCGCTGGTGCAGAAGCGGATCATTGCCCGCGCCAATCGCCACGGCAAGCCGGTGATCACCGCCACCCAGATGCTCGAGTCGATGATCACCAACCCTCGCCCGACCCGGGCGGAGGCCTCTGACGTAGCCAATGCGCTGCTCGACGGCACCGATGCCGTGATGCTCTCGGCCGAGACCGCCGTCGGCTCCTACGCCCTGGAGGCGGTGCTCGCGATGGATCGGATCGCCCGCGAGGTCGAGAGTCACCGGAATCGGCCTTCTGAGGGTGAAATCCGCCGGTGGCGGATCCCGGCACCCCACTTTGCTCGCACCGAGGGCGGCCATACCCCGGTTGAGGATGCCATCTCCGTCGGTGTCTCGGCAGCAGCCGACCTCTTGGGCGCCGCCGCGATCGTCTGCTTCACCTCGAGCGGCTTCACCGCGCGCACGGTGTCGTCGTACCGGCCGAAGGTGCCGATCTTCGCCTTCACCCCGGAGGCCGAGACCTTTCACCAGCTGTCGCTGGTCTGGGGCGTAGTTCCCGTGTTGATGCCCCACCTCAAGAATTACGACCCGATGTGGCAGATCGCCCGGACCGAACTTCTGACCCGCGGGATCGCCCGCGACGGGTCGCGGATCGTCGTCACCTGCGGCGTGCCGTTCGACGTCCCCGGGACGACCAACCTGTTGAAGGTGGAGACCATCTAGCGGATGCGTCTCACCCTGCTCGGAACCGGGACCTCGATGGGGATTCCCCAGATCGGCTGCAGTTGCGCGGTGTGCCGATCGGAGGATCCCCGCGACCAGCGGACCCGAACCAGCGCACTGGTCGAGGTGAATGGCAGCACCATCCTGATCGATACCCCTCCCGAACTCCGGCTGCAGTTGCTGCGGAGCCGTGTGCGGCGCATCGATGCCGTCCTCTACACCCACCAGCACGCCGACCACGTCCACGGAATCGATGACCTCCGCTCCTTCTCGCTGCGGCGGCAGTCACCGCTCCCGCTCTACGGGCCCGAGGCAACCATCAGCCACATCGGCCTCGCCTTCAATTACATCTTTGACGGCAGTATCGTCCCGATCGAAGGGACGTCGAAGCCCGCGTTGTCGCTCCACACATTGGAGGCCGGTGCCGCCGTGTCGATCGCCGGCGTGGACGTGCTGCCGCTTCAGTTCGAGCACGGCCACGCGACGGTCTTCGGCTACCGGATCGGCGACATCGCGTATCTCACCGATGTGAAGCGAGTGACCGAGGCGCACTGCAAGCAGCTCCAGGGCGTCAAGGTGCTGGTACTCAACGCGCTCTGGTGGCGCGAGCATCCGACCCACCTGTCGATTGGCGAGGCGATTGCCGTGGCGCGCGACGTCGGCGCCGAACGGACCTACCTCACCCATCTCACCCACGAAACCGGCCACCGCGAACTGCTGGCCAGGTTGCCGGCCGGGGTCGAGCCGGGTCACGACGGCCTCTCCCTGGAGATCTTCTGATGGCGCTCCGGCTCGACGACTCCCTGATGACTCGCGACGCACTCGACGGCGTCCGCGGGCTCGATCCGGCGCTGCGCCAGGCGCTCGCCGAGCGATTTCCTGCGGTGCAGGCCGAAGTGCGGCGGCGCCGGGAGGCGGGCGAATATGCCCACCTCACCCTGGGCCGGCAGAGCGCCACTGTCGCCGCGATCCAGCGCTGGGCCACCGAACAGTTCGGACGATTCGACCACATTCTCCTGCTCGGCATCGGGGGATCGGCCCTCGGCCCGAAGGCGATGCTGACCGCGCTCAAGCCGCCGGCCTGGAACGAGGAGAGCCGCGATCGCCGCGACGGCTGGCCTGCCCTGACCATCCTCGAGAACGTCGATCCGGTGTCGGTCACGGCGGCGCTCGACCGGCTCGATCCCCGGCGCACGATCGTCAACGTCATCTCCAAGTCGGGTGGCACCGCCGAGACATTGGCACAGTACCTGATCGTGCGCGAGTGGCTCGATCGTGCCCTCGGCGCCGATGCGGCGCGAGCCCACGTGGTGATCACCACTGATCCGGTGAAGGGCGCCCTGCGCGCCATCGCGACGGCCGAGCAGATCACCGCGTTCGATGTGCCGCCAGCCGTGGGCGGCCGCTTCTCGGTCCTCTCGCCGGTCGGGCTGGTGCCGGCGGCGCTGCTGGGGCTCGACCTTGGGGAGCTGCTCGCCGGGGCAGAGGAAGCCGTGGCCGAGGCAGAGGGAGATAGCCTCGACGTCAACCCTGCGGCACGCTGGGCGGCGCTGCAGCATCAGGCGCAGGCGACTCGTGCCGCCAACATCCACATCGTGATGCCTTACAGCGACCGGTTACGCGACGTGGCCGAGTGGTTCCGTCAGCTCTGGGCCGAGAGTCTGGGAAAGCGGTTCGACCGCTCCGGCAACGAGGTTCACCGCGGCCCGACG
>JANLPG010000067.1:0-1884 GCA_031367105.1 Gemmatimonadota bacterium
CGCCACGCGGCGATGGCCGCGTGATTTCCCGAGAGCAGGACCCCGGGCACCGGGACGCCGCGCACTTCTGCGGGCCTGGTGTAGCTGGGCGGAGCGAGCAGCCCATCGTAATGCGAGTCGGAACTGGCCGACTCGTGATCGCCGATTGCGCCAGGGAGGAGCCGCACCACCGCGTCGATGACGCAGAGCGCCGCGGGTTCTCCGCCCGACAGGACGAAATCGCCGATCGAGACTTCTTCGACGCCAAGGATGTCGATCACCCGCTGATCGATGTCTTTGTAGTGACCGCAGAGGATCGTGAGTTCCGACCCCAGGGACCACCGCACCGCATCATCGTGGGTGAACCGCCGCCCACGTGCCGACATCACCACCACCGGCCCCTTGGGGGCCACGCTTTCGACTGCCTCGAGGAAAGGTTCCGCCTTCAGCACCATCCCCGCCCCACCGCCGAAGGCGGTGTCGTCCACCGTCTGGTGCCGGTCGTGCGTGAAGTCACGCAACTGCACCAGCCGATAGTGCGTCAATCCTGCCTTCGCGGCCCGCCCGGGAATGCTCGCTGCCAGCAGCGGCGACATCGCCTCGGGGAAGAGCGTGACGACATTGATAGTCAGCACAACACGCTCAGTCCATCAGGCCGGGGGGGACCGACACCACCAGGCGTCGCCCATCACGATCCGTCTGCTTCACATACTCGCCGCGGAACGGGAGCATGAACTCCCGCTTCGGTCCCTGCACTTCGATCGTCGGGCCCTGCGGCAGGTCGTACACCGCACTCACCAGGCCGAGTGCCTCGTCGGACTCGTCGCGCACCGCATAGCCCACCAGCTCCTGGAGGTAGACCTCCCCCTCCTCGAGTGGCGGCAGCTCCTCGCGGCGCACCGCCAGGAACCGGCCGCGGTAGTCGTCGACGTTCACGCGCTCGTTGTGGCCGGCGAACTTCACCAGGCACTCGCGGTGATAGACGCGCGACTGCGTCACACTCACTTCGCCGACCACGTCCCCCCGAAGGTCGAGGAGGAAGAGCGTCCGCCCGGCCACGAAGACCCCTGCGGGATCATCGGTGAGCGGAAAGATCGACACTTCGCCCTTCAGCCCGTGCGGCTTGCGCACCCGGCCGACGACGATCGGGGGCACCGCCGCGTCCGTCATCAGAGCTAGACGCCTGCTTTCTTGAGCAGCGCGGCCACGGTCTCGGTCGGGGTGGCGCCCTTCGCGATCCAGGCGCGCGCCTTCTCGACGTCGATGGTGAACAGGTTCTTCTCTTCCTTCGGGCGATACGACCCGATGGTCTCGATGAACCGGCCGTCGCGCGGTGCTTCCTTGTCGGCGATGACAATACGGTACATCGGCAGCTTCTTGCGCCCTTCCCGGCGCAGGCGGATCCGAACGGCCATTCTGGTGCTCTCCTGAGCGATTCTAGCGCGGAGGGAACGAACGTCCACCGAAGGGCAACTTCGCCCCCGGCTTCCCCGCGACCTTCATGAACTTCTGCATCTGCTTGAACTGCGCCAGCAACTGATTCACTTCCGCCACGGTCCGTCCCGACCCCTTGGCGACCCGCAAACGTCGTGGTCCGTTCATCACGTCCGGATCGCTCCGTTCCTTCCTGGTCATCGAGAGCACAATCGCCTCGATATGCCTGATTCGCTGCTCGTCCATATTCGCGCCCTTGAGCATCGCCGGACTCACGCCTGGCAACATTCCCAGCACATTCTTGAGCGGACCGAGCTTCTGCATCTGCCGCATTGCCGTCAGGAAGTCCTCGAGATCGAGGCCCTTCTTGGAGGTCGCCTTGCGCGCGAGCTGCTTCGCTTCCGCTTCATCGACGTTGGCCTGCGCCTTCTCGACCAGCGAGAGGACGTCGCCCTGCTGGAGGATCCGCCC
>JANLPG010000107.1:0-10940 GCA_031367105.1 Gemmatimonadota bacterium
GCCGCCTGCTCCCGTCGCCCGATCAGTTCACCGAGACCGTGGAGCTCAAGCAGCTCGGCGAAGCGTCCTCGGACCAGACCCGCATCGCGCGGCATTTGCAGGATATCGACGCCAGCCCAGGCGTTCCCTTCGAGAATCACCGGCCCATCGCTGCTGAACGCGACATCCCAACCCAGCAGGGGGAGTTCCGCCAGCTCGTTCGCGGCAGCGCGCACCAGCGCCAGCGCCTCGGCGAGATCGGGGAGCAGCAGCGTTCCGAGCGGCTCACCCGTCGTGGGGTGGACCACGATCTGCCTCGCAGCATCGAGCGTGAGCGCCGCACCGACCCGCCCGGTCGCAAGATTCACCGACGAGGCGAGATTCCCGCTGCCGAAGTTGTCGACCCCGCTGGTGCCGAGCGGCAACTTGAGTGATGCCGGCCCGAGCAGCAGTTCGCCGGTGGGAGATCGGAAAGTGAGCACCCGCATCGACGGGATCGCTAACGGCGCGAACCGAAGGAGGGAGGAGTGCGTCAGCAGGCGCGACTCCACGTTCCAGCGCCCTGTCGACGATTGCAGCAACAGCTTCGCGAGCTCTTCGACCGGCACCACGCTGCCGTCCAGGGAGGTGAGGTGTGTCCTGGTGGCGTGACGATAGACCAGGACGCGATACCCTCCCTGGCCCCGGTTGGGCTTGAGGACGATCCCGCTCGGTGGGGCGTGCTCGAGGAGCAGCTGGAGCGATGTCGTGACGTCAGCGAGCTGCCTGTCGTTTGCTGCGTTGGGGGAGAGTTCCAGATGCCCAAGCGTGTGCGGTACGCGGATGCCCGCCTGCGCCAGCCGGAGCGCCGCAGCGGCCTTGTCGTTGAGTGCCGCGACGGCCAGGGGCGGGTTGATCGCGAATTCGATCCGGCGCTGTTCGGTGTGGGAAAGGAAGGCGAGCCGGGCCTCAATCGGCCGGGAACGGTCCCAGAGGCGATAGCGATGGAATTCCATCGGACTGATGCCGATCACGCGATGGAAGAATCGAAAGTCGCTCACCTGATCCCGGACCGCTACGCCAGCTTCGCGTTGAACGCCTCGTGCGCGCTGGAGAAAGCCCAGCGCGCGTTTGGCGATCGTCGTGACAGTTCGCAGCGTCACTCGTAGCAACTGCGCGCTCCCTCGCCCAGCTCAGCGCGGACGAACGATGAATGTGGCGGTGTTGTCGTTCAACGTCTGGGTTGGCAGGAAGAGCCGCATCACGCCCCGCGTGACCGCACCGCCGGCGAGCGGGTCTCCCCCTGACGGGTCATCCATAAACTGCTGCAACTTCGCGAGTTCCTCATCAGTCAGTGTGCTGATGTCGACGCGCACGGAGTAATACCAGTTTCCGTCGTCGCGAAGCTGGAACGGAATCGTCATATACGTGCTTACCCAGACCTTCAGTTCCGCCAAAGTGCCGAAGCGTCGCTCGGTTGGGCTCCGAGCGGGGACCTGGGTGATCACCTGATACTCCTCCAGCAGCGGCTGCTTGCGGATGATCACGGAGTAGCCGAGCGACGGCCCTTTCGCATCGGCGATGGTCCGCTTCCGCCACGCCTTCACCTGCCACTCCAGACGGATGGTGTAGGCGCTCTCCAGGGCATCCTTCCAACGGCCCTCCTCAAACAGATTGGCGATGCGCCATTCGGGGTTGGGGCCGGTGAGCCGATCGGGGCCGAGTCGGGCATTGACCTCCGGCTGCGCCTGCGCGAGCGCCACCGTGGGGGCGCCAGCGAAGAGGCAGGCGAGGAGCAGGAGCCGGCGCACGCGCAGGCTCAGAAACGTCGCTGCAGGCGGAAGACGAAGCGGACCGGTTCAGGGTCGGCGATGGCCTTGGCGAGATACACGCCGATGGTGCCGCCATCGATGCCGAAGCCGACATCACTGCGCCATTCGCCGAGGGTCTGGATCCGATTGCTGGGCACGCGTCCCTTGCCGGCACCCGCTAGCCACGCGGTGCCGAGGTCGCCGAAGAGCACGACCTCGGGGTGCTGGATTCCCAGGGTATAGCCACCGACGCGGGTGCTGAGGTTCAGCTCGAGCGTCCGCCGGAATTCAGCCTGCAGCAGCAAGTCCCGGTCGCAGAGCGCCGGGCGCGCTGCGTCGGGCCGGAGCCGTCTGTCGCAGTTGAGGTAGCGGAAGCGGTACGCCGACATCGGATCGAAGCCACCCATTGCGCGGCGATGCTGCACCAGCAGCGGATCGCCGCCGAGCCAGCCACCGCCAACCGCGCGGAGGTGCACGCTGTGCTTCGGATTCAGGCGCAGGTAGTAACGGGCATCGAAGTCGAGTTCGTCGGCCTGGTATCCTTGCGTCGGAACCGCATCGCGGATGTCGGTCGGCAGGGTTGCCGGGGTGATGTCGCTACTGGTGGTCCGGCGAACTTCGCTGCGGATCCACCAGCCGGAACTGGGATGCAGCTGTTGGTCGCGAGTATCGTAGCTCAGCCCCAACGTGAACGTCTGGAACCTGCCGTCGTCGACGAGGGGGTTCGCGCGCCAACTTTCATTGCTGCGAAAGAGTGAAAAGGCGTCGGTCGCGCGGACCGACCGCTCGCGAGTCTGGTGGATCCCCACCGCGATGGTCAGCGGCGGTAACGGGGCCCAGTGTGCAAACAAGCCCCAGCCTTTGGTCGCATACCAGTCGCGGTAGTCACGTCGGAGCAGGAAGGCCGCCAGCCCAGATTCCAACGGGGTATAACTCCGGTTGACCATCGGTGCGATGACCGAACCGGCGTCGATCCCCACGGTGAGCGGCTGGGTGCCGGCGCGGTGTGCGGTGAGTCGACCGGTCCAGCCGAAGTCGCGGCGGTCGTTGCTGGCGGAGCTGGCGCTGCGCACGATGCCGGTGAGGTCGAGCTGGAGGGTATTGCGGGCATCGGGCTGCCATTGGAACGTGGGGCCGGCGTGGATCGGCAATCCTTCGACCCGATTGTAGGGGGAGGCACCGATCCGGAGCGTGGTGGCCACCGGTCCGATCGGGAACGTCGCCGACGCATTGGTGAAGGCGGTTAGCCCGCGACCGGGTCGCCGACGGCTGACGGTGCCGTCCGCCGCACGCTGCAGCGGGACACCGCGCGGGTAGACCGTCGTGTCGCCGGTCACCACGCCGCCCCGCGCCACTGTGAGCCGGCCCCCGAGCACGATGATGTTCCCCTCCACACGGCCGGTGGCCGCGATCCGGAGGTCGCCGTTGAGGACGATGACGCTGCCGCGCACCGTCCCCTTGATCCGGGCGATGTTGCCGTAGAGGGCCAGCGTCCCCGACACGCTCGCGCCGGGGGCGAGGTCGAGCTTCCCCTCCAGGCGCGTGGTCGCCGAGTCGTTGAAGAGCACGATGGTGCGCGTGAGCACCGGGTCGGGTACCGAGCCGCGGGTGGTATCACTCACGGGCGTCCCGAGATCAAGCACGCGAACCGGCTCTTGCGCCCTGGCAGCTCGCGTCCCGGCGAGCAGTGTCAGCATTGCGAGCCAGGCTGCCGCCCGTTCAGCGCGCTGCAGGATCGATGTCATTCTGCCCCTCCGCGGATACCAAGGCGGCGCATCCGGCGATACAGGTTGCCACGGTCAGTCTTCAGCATTCGGGCCGCCTCCGCAATTTTGCCACTGGCCTGGGTCAGCGCGCCGCTGATCAGGCCGCGCTCGTAGTCGTCCAGCCGATCGGTGAGGCCGCGGCCGTTGTCGACGAATCCCGCGACCGGCTCGCTCGGGTGTGCCGGTACGGAGGTGTTGCGCAAAACGTGCGGCACCAGTTCGGCAGTCACCTCGTCGCCCGCCACGATCGCCAACCGCTCGACGATGTTGGCCAGTTCCCGGATGTTGCCGGGCCAGGAGTGGCGGGCAAGTGCATCGAGGGCATCGGGGGTGAACTGCGGCGGATGTCGGGGTCGCAGGCGAGCGGCGAGGTGGGCCACCAGCTCCGGGATGTCGCCGAGCCGGCTTCGCAGTGGCGGCAGTTCGATCGGAAAGACATTCAGCCGGAAATAGAGGTCTTCGCGAAAGGTGCCGTTCGCCACTGCATCCTCGAGCCGCCGATTCGTGGCGGAGACCACCCGGACGTCAACCCGCTGGCTCCGCTCCGCGCCGATGCGCTGGATCTCGCCGCTCTCCAGCACCCGGAGCAATTTCGCCTGCGCATCCAGCTGAAGGTCGCCGACTTCGTCGAGAAAGAGGGTGCCGGTATCGGCCAGCTCGAAGCGTCCGATCCGTCGAGCGGTCGCTCCCGTGAACGCGCCACGCTCGTGACCAAACATCTCGCTCTCGACCAGATCACGCGGGATGGCGGCACAGTTCACCGAAACGAATGGCAGCCGCGCTCGCGGCGACCGCCGGTGAATGGCGTTGGCCACCAGCTCCTTGCCGGTGCCGGATTCGCCGAGCACCAGGACCCGTGCTTCGGTGGGCCCGACTTGGGCGATCAGCCGCCGCACCTGCTCGATTTCTGGCGAGGTGCCAACCAGGTCGGGCTGCGGTCCGAGTGCCGCGCGCAGCGACCGATTCTCCGCCTGGGTGCGGACCAGCGTTTCGGCGGAGCGGAGCGCCACTAGCAACGACTCGGGCGCGAGCGGTTTCTCGAGAAACTGGAAGGCGCCCATCTGGACCGCTCGCACGGCATCAGCGAGCTGCGCCTTTCCACTCATCATAATGACCGGAATGTCCTTGTCGCCGGCGCGAATCTGTTCCAGGGTGGCGAGACCGTCAGGCCCCGGCGGCATCATCAAGTCGAGGAGAATGATGTCGGGCTGGACATCGGGCAACGCGAGCAATCCGGCGTTGCCGTTGGGTGCTTCGGCGACGTCGAACCCTTCCGACTTGAGCAACGCGCCGACCATCCGGCGGATGTTGGTCTCATCGTCGATGATCAGGATGCGGGTTGTCATACCGGGAACCGGACGAGGAAGGTGGCGCCGCCACCGGGAGTATCGGTGACCACGATGCTGCCGTGATGCTGCTCGATGGTCTGACGGACGATGGCCAGGCCGAGGCCGGTGCCATCGCCCTTGTCGGTGTAGTAGGGCTGGAAAATCTGTTCGCGCTTGGTCGCGGGGATGCCGGGGCCATTGTCGCTGATCTCTACCTCGATCGTCCCCGCGCCTCGGCGCACCGCCACCGCCAATGCGCCGGCGCCGCGGCAGGCCTCGACCGCGTTGCGGAGCACATTGCTGAACGCCCGACGGAGCGGGTCGTAGTAGCCCTCGATCGACGGAAGGTCGCTTTCCGCCGCCAGCTGGTGCGTCATCGTGGCGGGAAGGGCACTGCGGAGCAGGTCCTCGAGCAACTCGCGAAGGTCCACCGGTGCAACGATCCCCTCAGGGAGTCGCCCAAGCTCGGCGAAGTCGCGCGCCATTGCCTCCAGCCGCGACGATTCCACGGCAATCACGTCGAGCACCTCGCGCGCTTCCGGCGTGGCGCTCCGCGAGAGTTGCAGCACGGCGAGCCGGATCGGAGTCAACGGATTCTTCATCTCGTGCGCCACCCTCCTGGCGACTTCGCCGAAGGCACGCAGCCGCTCCGCCTCCAGTTCGGCCACCCGGGCCTGCTCCAGGTCGTGTTGCAGGTCGCGGAGCGCCGACTGTAACGCGGTGAACTCGGGGATGCCGCGCTTCGCGGCGTGGCCCGGCAACGGGTCGTGGCGGCGGATTCGGTCGGTCCAGTCGACCACCTCGTCGAGCGGGTCGGAGAACTGGCGCGAGAGGGTGATCCCGACGAGCGCGACGCCCAGGAGGAGGACGATGGCGGCGAAGGCGTACACATACGGCCCCTGCACCCGGACATTGCGCTCGAGGAGACGCGACTGGGCACTCGATTCGAGCACGAAGGTGAGGGTGGTGTCGTGCCGGGCGACGGCCAGCTCTGCACCCGGGGAGAGCGGGATCCGGGCGAGCTCGGCGCGCGCGGTGCGCCAGGTGCGGGCCATATCGTCGAGGTTGCCGGTCCCCTGGGTCAACTGCTGGATGCGGATATAGACGATGCCCGCCACACTGATCAGTGCGACGGGGATGGCACTCACGGCGAACAGCGCGAGGAGAAGGCGGGCCCGGAAGGAGAGACGGCTCACGTGTGTCGAAATGTACTCCCTCCTCGATCAGCCGCTGAGCTCGCCCAGATTGCGACAGGCACGATCCATCGCTGGGAGGAGATTCCGTGGTCCGAAAGATGCACTCCTGAGCCGTTGCAGGGGTGTATGCCACAAGACGTCAATGACTTACGGAGCTTGTGCTGTCGTGCTTCAGGCACACTCTGTGGTTTTATTGCAACAGGGCTGATGCCGTTGCCTGCTGTAGCGGTTGGGCGACATTCGGTCCTCCACGCCGGTTATTAGACTCGATGAGGTCCTTTATGAGAAGGTTCGCCGCCCTGGCGCTGGGTGCCGTAGCAATGCTTACGCCCGCCTCCGCCCGGGCTGATGACGGAACCATCTGCGCCCCAAACAGCGTCGGGGTCTGCGTCGCAGCGAAGTTCGTCCTCAACGGATCGAACGGACTCAATGTTTACCTCTTTAACGGCGCGACGACCGGCACCAAAAACCTCCAATCGATTCTGACCGGATTCGGGGTGTACAACCTCGGCTCCTTCAACGGGACGTGGGCCCTCTCCAGTGTCTTCTTCAACAACTGGAATGGCACATCCGCGACCAACACGGACATCACGGCCAGCTGGGGCTTCCAGACTGGCGGCGGGCTGAACTCGCTCGGTGTGACGCTCAACTCCGGCGCGGCGGCTGGTGGCAGCAATGGTATCACGTCCTGCTTCGGGCCCAACGACGCCAATCACTGGGCGACGTGCTATAACGATGCCGCCCCGAACCTCGGCGGCAATTCGGATTGGCTGAAGTTCTCCTTCACCCATTCTGGTGGCTCGCTCCTGACCAGCCGCGATCTCCTCGGCCTGCTGGAGTGGGGCTTCAAGGTGCAGGCGGTCGCCGGGCTGAACGGCCAGTCCTACGAGTGCGTTTCGGGCGCGAACGATGCCAAGAATTGCGGCGCAGGGAGTACCACGCTGGCGAGCAGCCAGGGCCAACTCGCCGTCGTGCCCGAACCGGCCACGATGTCCCTGTTGGCGTTGGGCCTGGCAGGAATGGCCGCCGCCTCGCGGCGCCGCCGGAAGCTCTAATCCCGAGCTGCAGTCCCGATTGCGGGCCGAGCCGCCCTCCCTCAAATCGGGGGAGGGCGGCTCACTTTTTCCCCTTTGGCACCGCTCCTGCACTTGGGTGTAGCCATTCTCCCGTCAGCCGGATGGCTGGCTCGGATCTCCCCCGAACCGGGAAGGCTATGCCGATCCACGGTCCTAACCAGCGTTTCGCGGCCCTGCTGGCCGTTCTGGCCGCGCTTACCGCCCAGCCTCTCGCCGCCCAAAGCCTGACGGCAGGCGGCCTGATCGCGACTATTTCTGACGATCGCGGCGCTCCCTTGAAGGGGGTGACGGTCACCATCGAGCACGCCGGCACCGCGTTCCGCATTCTGGAGACGGATCGTGCGGGGCAGGTCGTGGTCCACGCGATCCCGATCGGGAGCTACCACGTCCTCGCCGAGCAGCTCGGCTTCCAACCGGTCCGGGCGCTTGGCGCTTCGGTCGTGTCGGGTGCCGTGACCTCGCTCCGGATCCGCCTGGTCCGTCGCCCCCCCCCGATCAACAGCGTCGTGGAGCAACCGGCTGAGGCCAGGATCGCGGCGAGTACCACCGGCGAGACACTCGACTCGCACGATCTCTCCCGCTTCGATCGGCGACGGGATGTGACCGATGCCTCGCGGGCGCTCTCGAGCGTCGACGCCCCTCGCGATGGGCGCGACGGCTTCGTCGCCAGCGCCGGCGGACTTCGTCCCGGCTATTCCCGCCTGATGGTCGACGGGGTGGAGGAAACCCTGCTCCGCCATCCGGGTCTGCCGGGTGATGCCGCCTCGGCGCCACTCTGGTCGCGCGATGGGACGGCGCAGGCACTGATCTCATTCCTCCCGCAGGATGCGGAGTTTCGGCCGGCATCCGGCACGCTCCTCAGCACGACCTCCGAGCGAGGGAGCAACGGCTTCCGCTTCCGCCCCTACGCCGCCTTCAGTGGCGCCAAACTCGGTGGCGCCCACGCCGACAATCCCGGCGATTCTTCGGCGACGTCGCTCGAGGCGGGTGTCTCGCTTGGTGGACCGATCAAGGGCGACACCGTCACCTGGTTCCTCCGTGCCGACTATCGCCAGCTGGAACAGCCCAGCGCCGATCCGTTCGTGGTCCGGTCGATCAACCCCACGTCCGGCATTCTTGCCGCGGCGCAGGGCCTCGGTGGTCGCGACGTCTCTCCCTGGTTGGCGCCGACGGTTCGGAGCTGGAAGGGTGGCAGCGCCGTCGGACGCATCGACTGGCAGCTCGGCAAGCGGAGCGATCTGAGCGTACGCGCTGGTGCGGCATCGTGGAACGAGGATAACCCTCAGGCGGGCACCGAGCCGGTGAACGGCGCCGGTGCACGCCTCGAGGCGCGTGACCTCTCCACCTCCGTTGCGCTCTCGGTGAGTGGTGATAGCTGGCTCAGCGAATCACGCATCGGCATCCGCACCGCGAAGCGCGACTGGCTCGGCGCGGCCCTCCCCTTCAGCGGGCTGGTTGGCGAGGGCTTCGCGCTCGGAGGTGCGGGGACCCTCCCCGGACTCTTCAAGGAGACGGCCCTCGAGGTGAACGAAGCCGTCTCGGTCGCGAGCGGATCGCACACCTTCAAGATCGGCGGGAACGTTCAGCGCCGCAGCGTGACGTACGACTGGATGCCGGGAAGCGCCGGCCGGTACGACTTCGGCAGCGCAAGCGAGTTTGCGGCGGGCCGCGGGTCGTATTATCAGGCAGTGCGCGCTGGCGCGGCGCCCGACATCAAGCTCACGACCCTGTCGTTCTTTCTCGAGGATACCTGGCGTGCCACCTCGGCGCTGTCCCTCTTCGCCGGGGTGCAGTTCCAGAAGTCAGCGCTTCCGACCGACGTCATCGGTGTGAGCACGATCTGGCGCGACGCCTCGGGGGTAAACAATCGGTTGGTTCCGGCGCGGCAGAAGCGCTTCGCGCCGCGCGGGGGAGTCACCTATGCGCTCGGCAGCGCCGGCCGGACGCTTCTGCGGGGTGAGGCGGCTCTCCTCCCCGGTCAGCACGACCTCGCATCGTTTGCCGAGGTCGTGCAGTACGACGGCGATGTGAGCGTGCGACGCCTCACCGGAGCACTGCGCTGGCCGCGCACCGGAGAGGCCAGCACGGCGCCGTTCGTGGGGCCATCGATCACTTTTTACGGCAACAACGTGCGGGCACCCCGGACGATCAAGGGCGAGCTCGGGCTGTCCCACGACCTGGGGCACGGCACCTCGTTCGCTGTGACCGGCGGCTATGGCCATACCGATTATCTGTTGCGCCGCGAGGATGTCAACCGCTCCGTGGCGCCGCTCTCCACCGGCAACGACGGTCGCTCCATCTGGGGCTCGCTCGAACAATACGGTGCGCTACTGACGCCGGGCGTTGGCTCCAACCATCGCTTCCGTGAAGTCGATTTCGCCTACGGCCTCAGCTCCACCGGCTACAGCGACTACTACTCCGCGACCGTCAATGTCGATCGCCGGGTACTGCGCGGGCTGCAACTGCGCGCGTCGTACACATACTCGAAGACAACAGACAATGTCGTCGGGCAGTTGAGCGCCGATCCCGCCGATCGACTCTCGCCTTTTGCCGATGGACGGGGAGCCGCCGATTGGGACAGCGGTCGTTCCGACCTCGACATCCCGCACCGGATCGCGGCCACCGCAGAATACCGCACGGCTGGGAGCAATCCGATCACCGTTGCTGCGCGCTATCGCTTCCGGTCGGGGTTGCCGTTCACACCCGGCTTCCAGCGGGGCGTCGATGCCAATGGTGACGGTTCGTCCGGCAACGATCCAGCATTCCTCGCGAACACCATCAGCGGGATGAGCGAACTGCTCGGCCGCGAGAGTTGCCTCACTGGTCAGGCAGGGACCTTCGCGAAGCGAAACAGCTGCCGCGAGAAGGGAGTCCACGCCCTCGACCTCCGCGGAGAGGTCGGGCTTCCGGTGGGTGGCGCGCGGCACGTGGCGCTGACGCTGGACGCATTCAACGTGGTGGGGAGCGAGACCGGCCTCGTCGACCACGCGGCGGTCCTGGTGAGTGCGGCCGGTGCCATCTCTGTCGATGCCGGCGGGCGCACGGTGCTCCCGCTGGTGGCCAACACCAATTTCGGAAAGCTGCTGGCGCGCCGCGGCGAGGGCCGCCTGCTCCGGATCGGCATCCGGGTGGAGAACTGATGATGCGCATCCTTCGCGCTGCTGCCCTGCTGACGCTCGCACTCCTCGCCGCCTGCGACAACGCAGGGAAAGCACTTGTGCTCCCACCGCTGCCCTCGGGCGCCATTGGGGTGTTCCTCTACCTCGACCGCGACGGATCGCAATCGTACACCACTGGCGATACCGTATTCGCCGGGGCCCGGGTCGCGCTGCTCGCACCCGGCGGTGTCGACACCATCCGGATCGCTACCAGCAGTGCGCAGGGCGTCGCGACCTTCGACTCGGTACCAGTCGGCACCTACCGTGTGGCCGTCGATCGCCGTGCGCTCGGTGATTCGATCGCAACCGTGCTGGGCGACAGCGGGACGGTCCGGATCCTCGGCCAAAGCGACTCACTGCTGTCGGCGCGCGCCGTTCGGCTCTCGTTCGCCGAAGTGAGTATCGCGCAGGCTCGGCTGTTGCCGGCGGGGCGGCGTGTCTTCATCCGCGGGCGGGTGCTCTCAGCGATGCAGTATTTCCGCGATTCCACCTCATTCATCAGGGATGGCACCGGTTATCTCCGGATCACCGGTTCGCGTCATCGCCCCGGTCGCACCGGGAACAACCTGGGCGATTCCGTGAGTGTCCTCGGCACCACGGGGACGCGTCAGGGTCAGCCCGTGCTGATCAACGGCTTGTTTGCCACA
>JANLPG010000139.1:0-10244 GCA_031367105.1 Gemmatimonadota bacterium
GAGTTCGCCGATGACTACCCTCAAGTCGGGAGATGCATTCACCGTCGGAATGGTGGTGAAGAGGTCGACGGCGAGGTCGCCCGCTTCGGCCCGGCTCAGCGCCTCGGCAAGATCCCGGCGGTCGCGGCGGAGGTCCTCCACCTTCCGGCGTTTGTCGATGAACGCCGCGTTGGCGCCCGGCGTGGTCTGGGCCAACCCAGGCGCTACGGGAAGGTCTTCCTTCGGCAGGGTGATGGTCCCGACCCGGAAGCGCTGCAGATTCCCTTCGGCGCCTGCCAGCCGCTGCTGGGCGCTGGTGAGCTGGGTATCCAGGATCGCCGCCTGGGTGGTGAGGCCGCTCTTCTTCATCTCGCCGGCCTTCTGGACGAACACCGCCATCAGGTCGTTGAGTGTCGCTGCGGTTTCGGGACCATCCTGGCCGCGCAGCGAGACGTGCATAAAGCGGGCGGCCCGCCAGGCCATCGTGATGCCCAGCCGCTCCTTGATATCGTCGGCGGCCTCCCGGGGCGTGATGATCTCGAAGCTGTAGGTCCGGCCGAACCAGCGCTTCTCGAGCTGGGGGAGCCAGACGAATCCGAATTCCCTGCCGACGCTGTCCCCCGCCGTTCCGGAGAACTTCCGCGAGGAGTTGGTGTTAACCAGCTCCCAGCGATCACCCTTCTCGCTGACCTTGAAGTCAAAGGTGCCGGTCTGCAGCCGCTCCGGCTGGACGCCAAAGCCAGTGAAGATGTCGGCGTCGGGTCCGCTGGGGCCGTACGGGAGTGGTGGGGCACCGACACGCTTTGGCCCGATGATATAGTGCCGTCGCGCGATGGCGACTGGCTCCACGATCACGTAGTTCGCGAAGAGTTCCTTCCACTGCTCGGACATATAGGCCGGGCCGGCCTGGATCGCCCCGGCGTTGCTCGGCTGGTCGGCGATCAGGATGTCGGCCTGGACCGTGAAGCTCTCGGGACGCAGCCGGGAGACCAACATCCCGCCCCCAAAGCCGACCAGCGACAGCAGCAGCACCAGCCACTTGAAGCGCCGGACGGCCGACAGGTAGCGGACCAGCGGGGAGGTGCGGGGACCGCCGCTGGCCCCGGTCACCGAGGCGGTACCACCGCCCCCGAAACCGGAAGGAGTCGCCGGCAGATTGCCGGAAAGCGGCGCGAGGTTCGAGGTCATAGGGCCTGCACGTGTGAGTGAGCGGCCGGGGGCCGCGATTGCCTGACGCATCGATTCTATGCAACCCCCATACCGCACGGCGAGGCCCCGGAGCGACACTTTATCGGCAGATGTGTGGCGCTGTGTCCACAGGTTGCTGCCGCGGAGTCGACACAACTGCCTCATCCTGGCAACGATTTTACTAAATATGGCGCTATCTTCGATGTATCAGCACCACAGTCACGGCACGCTTTTCGCCTTGAGGAGTGCAGAGCGGATCCTACGCTCGCGATTTCAGGAGTCTTGCCCTATGACCGCGGTAACCGGAGCCGGTTCTGGAACCGGCTCGTCGGAGATGGCACCCGGACGCGATGTCCTCGCCCTTCCGGCTGACATCAAGGCGTCGATCCGGATCCTCATTGTGGACGACGAGCGCACCCTCCGTGAGAGCTGCGCCTCGGTCCTGCGTGGTGAGGGCTACAGCGTGACTCTGGCAGGACGCGGCGAGGAGGCGCTCGACCTGGTCCGGCGGCGGCAGTTCGACCTGGTACTTGTCGACCTCTTTATGTCGCAGGTCCCCGGGCTCGAGATCCTGAACGCGGCGCTCGAGGCCAATCGCGACTGCCTGGTCGTCGTGATGACCGGCAATCCCAGTGTGACGTCCAGCATCGAGGCACTCCGGATGGGTGCCTGGGACTATCTCCCCAAGCCATTCTCTGCCACCCACTTGCAGGTCCTGATCGGGCGCGCCTCCCACGCCATCCTCAAGGGTCGCGAGGCGGCGGACCTCCGGCTGCAGGTGATGCGGCAGCATTCACATTCCGACAACCTCGCCCTGATCGGAATTTCGCCATCGTTCCGCAAGGCGGTGGAACTCGCCCGCAAGGTGGCACCCACCGATGCCTCTGTCTTCATCAGTGGTGAGAGCGGGACCGGCAAGGAAGTCATCGCCCAATTCATCCATCAGCACTCGCGCCGCTCGAAGAAGGCGATGGTGCCGATCAACTGCGCCGCCCTTCCCGAGCCATTGCTCGAGTCCGAGGTGTTCGGGCACAAGAAGGGCGCCTTCACCGGCGCCGATCGCGACAAGCCTGGGTTGCTCGAGACGGCCAACGGCAGCACGCTCTTCCTCGACGAACTCACCGAGATGTCGCTCGCGCTTCAGGCCAAACTTCTGCGGGTGGTGCAAGACGGGGTGGTCCGGCGCGTGGGTGCCGAGACCGCGGGCGATCCCGTCGACGTGCGCTTCATCTCGGCGACCAATCGTGATCCCCAGGAGGCAGTCGAGCGGGGTATCCTGCGGGGCGACCTCTTCTACCGGCTGCGGGTGGTGCCGATCGTGCTGCCGCCGCTCCGCTCCCGCCCGGAAGACATTGCATTGCTGGCGAACCACTTCCTCGGCGTCTTCTGGCACCGTCACCGACAGATGCCCGATCGGGCCCCTCGCCTGACCGAGGCGAGCATCGAGTACCTGCGCTCGCGTCCGTGGCGCGGCAATGTGCGGGAGCTGCAAAACGTCATCGAACACGTGGCCGTGCTGGTGGAGCCCGATCAGCCGATCGAACCGGGCGACATTCCGACCTACGACGACGCCGAGTCGACACCCGAGCGGATGCCGACCGCGCAGCTCGACGGACCATTCCACGACGTGAAGGATCGGGTCATCGCCCAGTTCGAGCGTGATTATCTGACTCGGCTGATCGCCCGGGCGGTCGGCAATATGTCGAAGGCGGCCCGCCAGGCGAACATCGACCGCACCACGCTGTACCGCCTGATGGAGAAGCACGGGCTGCAGCGCGACGAGCGCGGGGAGTAAGATGCTGCTCGACGCTGCCTCTCGCCGCCGTCTGGACGAGGCGGCAGAGGGGCTCGTGGAGGAATGGCGCCGCTTCTCGGTCGACGCCGTGTCCCAGGGCGAGGTCGCCGCCGCGGTGGCTGAGGCCGTGGCGATGGTCGACGCTGTTGCCAACGAGCGCACCCTCGAGAGCGGCGAGCCGTCGACTCCCCTCACGCGCCGCGTGGTGACCCTGCTGCGACGCTATCTGCTGGAGCACGACGAAGGGATCGAGCCGGGGGGGCTGCGGCCGCTGCTGAAGGCGCTGGAGCAAGTCGCGATTTCGCAGGAACCGCGCTGGTCGGAACGCTTCCAGGACCGGATGACCGGACCGAGCGGCCTTGATCTGATCGTCGAGGTGGCCCACGACCTCCGCTCGCCGCTCACCTCGATCCTCTTTCTTGCCGAGACGATGCTGCGCGGGAGCAGCGGCCCGCTCACGCCGCTCCAGGAACGGCAACTCGGCCTGGTCTATTCAGCTGCATTCGGACTCAACTCGGTCGCCTCCGACGTGATCGAACTGGTGCGCGGTGGCGATCGGCTGATCAGCCGTGATGCCCAGCCGTTTGCCGTGTCCGACGTGCTCGAATCGGTGCGCGATATCGTGTTGCCGATCGCGGAGGAGAAAGGGCTCGAACTCCGCTTTGAAGGTCCCGTCAGCGATCGTCGCATCGGGCATCCTGGCGCGCTCAACCGCGTGCTCCTCAATCTCACGACCAACGCCCTGAAGTTCACCGCGGAGGGCTTCGTCGAGGTGAAGCTGTCCGACGGTGCGGGCGGGATGCTCGAGTGCTCGGTGCGGGACACCGGTCGCGGGGTTCCCGACGCGGCGATGGATTCGTTGTTCGAGCCCTTCCGTCGCCGGCAGCAACCCGGTGACTATGCCTTCTCCGGCTCCGGACTCGGACTCTCGATCTGTCGCAAGCTGGTCGAGGCGATGGGCTCCGACCTCTTCGTATCGACCATTCAGGGGGAGGGGACCCGCTTCGCGTTCACCCTCCCGCTGCCGGTGGCGGGACCTCACGACCTGATCGGCTGATTCACCGAAGCCCTGCCGGTTGGGGCAGGGCGCTCCTACCTTACGCCTCACCTCGCGACACCTGAGGGAGGCGCTTGTTGATCACGCATCTAGCCGCGCTCGTCCAGACGAAGGTTGCGCAGCATCCCGATGGGCTTGCTGTGGTCGATGGTGAGCGTCGCGTGGTCTGGTCGGATCTGGCAGAGCGCGCCAGCGCACTGGCCCGTGCCTTCACTGCCGAGGGGTTGTCGCCGGGCGATCGACTTGCGATCGATCTTCCCACGTCGCTTGAGTGGGTGATCACACTCCTCGCCGCCGCTGAGGCAGGGCTGGTGGTCGTACCACTCGACCCCGGCCTCGGCTACCACGAACTCAAGTATCAGTTACGACACGCCGAAGTCGCCGGCGCCGTGATCCCCGAGTCGGGGATGCCGCTCGACTACCTCGAGCTCTTCGACGAACTGCTGCCCGATCTCCCCTCGTTGCGAGTCATCGTCTACGCGGGGCCAGGTGCGCGCTGGTTCGACGATCGCGCGGTGCCGTTTGCGGAAATGCTCATCCGCGGACGGCGACAGCCCGCGCGGACCGGCGACTTCGCGGACGACACCGCGCTCGCATTGCTGTACACATCAGGCACAATGGGGAAGCCGAAGGGCGTGTTGCTCAGCCATCGCGCGCTGGTGGGCTGTGCCGCCGCGACCGTGGCTGCGCTCGGGCTCGCCCCCGATGAGCGCGTGCTGATGGTGCTGCCACTCTTCCACGTCTTCGGGCTGAGTGTCCTGCTCTCGGCGATTCAGGCCGGTGCCACGCTCGTGCTGCTCCCGCGGTTCGAGGCCGAGGCCGCGCTCCGATTGATCGAATCGGAAGCGGTCACGCATCTGCCGGCCGTGCCGACGATTTTTGAACTACTGATGCGCAATCCGGCGTTCACGCGCACTGATCTCCGCTCCCTGCGCGGAGGTGTGGTGGCGGGAAGCGTGGTCGCTCCGGCGCTGGTGGATCGGATCCGGAAGTGGTGTGATGTCGAGGTGGCCTATGGCCTCACCGAAGCGGGGCCCACGGTGTGTATGACCCGCAAGGGCGATCTCCCTGCGGTACGTCGGGGCACGGTTGGGCGACCGCTCGATGGGCTCGATGTCCGGGTGGTCGATGTTCGCAGCGGAGCGCTTCACGGCGCCGATGCGGTTGGTGAACTCGCGGTCCGGGGCGACACCCTGATGCTGGGTTACCACCGGATGCCGGTTGAGACCGCCCGCAGCTTTACACCCGAAGGGTTCCTGCTGACAGGAGATCTCGCCCACGTCGATGAGGCGGGAAACGTTTCGATTGTGGCGCGCCGGAAGGAAGTGATCGTCCGAGCTGGCCAGACGGTGACACCCCGGGAAATCGAGGACGTGCTGCGGACCCACCCCGGTGTGGAGGAGGCCTGCGTGGTGGGGGTGCCCCACGACGTGCTGGGCGAGCTGGTTTGCGCCTGTGTCGTGTTGATCGAAGGCGCGGTGGTGACCGGAGCCGAGCTTCGCCGGTTCTGCCAGGACCTGCTCTCGGCCACCAAAGTGCCCGACCTGGTCCGCTTCTTCGATTCCCTCCCGATGACCGCGTCGGGCAAGGTCAAGCGGCAGGAACTGAGCCGGGTGGTGGGCCTCAACAACGGTTAGCGGTTCGGCGCCGTTCTTCCTTCTGCCGGGCTCCCTCCTTAGCTTTCCCGGCTGTCCGAGATGCGGGGCCAACGGGGCCCTGCCGGACTGAACGCCGTCTCGATCATCGCTCATCCCCGCGCCGCCGCCCTTCGGGGCTCGCGCCCGGGGACGCCGAGACCGGGGACGGCCAGACCACAGGATCGTCGTGAACCAGTATCCCGCTCATCGGGTTGGTCGGCCTGCGCCCGCACCATCGCCGGCTGCCCACCACGCGCCCAACGCGGCGCTCCTCATCGATTTCGACAACGTCACCCTCGGCGTGCGTTCCGACCTCACCAAGGAACTCCGGAGTCTCCTCAACAGCGAGATCTTCAAGGGAAAGGTGTCGGTCCAGCGAGCCTACGCCGACTGGCGTCGCTATCCGCAGTACATCGTGCCGCTGTCGGAATCCTCGATCGACCTGATCTTCGCTCCCGCCTTCGGGACCAACAAGAAAAACGCCACTGACATTCGCCTGGCCGTCGATGCGGTCGAGCTGGTGTTCACCAGGCCGGAGATCGGGACGTTCATCCTGCTTTCGGGCGACAGCGATTTCTCCTCGCTGGTGCTGAAGCTGAAGGAGTACGGCAAGTACGTCATCGGGGTCGGCATCCGCGAATCCGCCAGCGACATCCTGATCCAGAACTGCGACGAGTATTACTCGTACAGCGATCTGGCGGGGCTGACCAAGGAGAGCGATGCACCGAGCGCGCAGCGTGATCCGTGGGAGTTGGTCGTGGAGGCGGTTCAGCGGATGCAGCAGAACGGCGACGTGATGCGCGCCGACCGCCTGAAGCAGGTGATGCAGCAGATTGACGACAATTTCGACGAGAAGAACGTCGGGATGAATCGCTTCAGCAAATTCGTCACCGAGGCGGCCAATCGGGGACTGATCACGATCACCAAGCAGGAGAGTGGTCAGCTCGAGGTGTCGCTTCCGGCGAAGGGTGCCGTCGCGCCAGTCGCGACGCGAAGCAGTGGTCGCTCGCAGCCGCGCGGAGCCAAGGCGCCCGCGGCTGCCGCTGTGGTGCCGGCGGCTGCGCCGAGTGCGCTCGACACCCGGCCGGAACGGGAGGAGCGCGGTGGCCGCCGGCGTCGTGGCCGCGGTCGTGGCCGGGGCAAGGCGGGGGAGGAGGGGAGTGCGCCAGCAGCGGTGGCGGTGATCGAGGGGCTTCCAGCACCGCTGGCGAGCGCCGTCGGACTCACCCTCGCGGAGGCATTCCATCTGATGAGCCGGGCGCTGGGCGAACTTCCGGTGCCGGTTGCGGGTGAGACACTGCGCGCCCGGATGGCGGCGCTCTACGCCAGGGAAGATCTCCTGCTCGACACGTCGCGCTTCGACAAGTTGTTGCGCCAGGCGAACGATGCCGAAATCGCCGATGTCCGCTCGCTCGGCAACGATCGCTACGAAGTGTCGCCCCACAAGTCGGATCTGGCGTTGCATCGCCGTCCGGCGGTCGAGCCGGTGGCGAGTGCCGATGGAGTGACCGCCGAGGTACCGGAAGCGCCGGCACGTCGCTTCCGTGGCGGCGCGCGCGCACCGGCGAGACCAGGCGAGTTGCAGATGGTTGGAGTCTTCAACCTCAGTGGCGATACCGCCACGGCGGCTCCGCCGATCGTGCCTTCGGCGCCGGTCGCGGCGGAGTCGGCCATCGCGGCGGCGGCGGTAAAGCCCACCCGGGGCGCTCGTGCAGCCAAGCCGGTCGCGGCCGACGCGGTGGTCAAGAGTTCCCCGAAGCCGAAGGCGAAGGCCGCCCCCAAGGCGAAGGGCGCCCCCAAGGCGAAGGCGGCGAAGCCCGCGGCACCACGGAAGCCGGCGAAGAAGTAGCCGGCCCGCACACGCCCGCTCTCACCGCACTTTTGGCGGTGTTGGGCGGGGCGGGTGTCGACTCAGTTCCGGCAGCCGAGCGCCTGGGACACTGCCGGCTGGAGCAGCGAGGCCATCCGGGCAGCTCCCCGGTCGGTGAAATGAGAGAAGTCCGCGAACAACTGCGGCGCGTTCACGCCGTGGAATGCCCTCCAGACATCCACTACGGTCACGCCTGAGTCAGCCCCGATCCGGCGGATTCGTTCGGCTGCCACCGAATCGAAAGTCACCAGGGCGTCACCGGTGGCGCGGGGATAGAACCGTTCCCAAGCGCGCAATATCTTACCTCCCATCGGTGGCGTACCGGTGAATCCGTTGGCGTGGGTAATCAGGATCGGAATGGCGCCGATCCCCCGAATGGTTCCCACGAGCCGGCGGAGGTCGAGGTCGAACGCATCGAGATGCTCTCGGGGAATGGTTTCATACACCCATCCTGCCGGCTTCTCGGCTCGCTGCCGTGCGATGTCCCGCTGACGGAGGGCATCGGAGAGCGGGGGAATCATCGACTTCAACTGGCTGTAGGCGCGAGGCAAGAAGCGCAGATGCCAGCTCGGTGTTGGCGGGGAAACCCTCCCGCTGCGGGCTGGTACTACGGCGACGGGAATCTCCTCAGCATACTGAGGCGGCGTGGCGTAGTAGACCACGAGCCGCGGCGTCAGCGCTCTCAGCCGCAGACGGAGATCCTGTTCGACGGTTGGGAGCGACATTCCGATGAAACCGGCGTTGAGCACATCCGCAGGGCAGTGCGAGGCATCAAGCGAGTCGGCGAGTTGTCTGGGATACTCCCGGTTCGGGCTCTCGTACAACCCGAACGTTTCCGATGCACCAACCACGAGGACTCGCGTCGCCGCCTTGTCGGGATCGGGCTCGGGACCTCGAGTGCCCACGCTATTGATCTGCCACTTGCTGTAGCTGCTCCCAGGGGCTGGGTGGCGACCCGTGGCGTCGAGCACGCTGAGTTCCGACTGATCCTTCAGTGATGGGCCGAGCGGTGTGCGGAATCGCACCCAGTCCTCGACCCGGATCGTGAGTTCTGCTGCGAGGAGCAGCAGAACCAACAGCCCGAGCCCAGCGGCCGCTCGACGGAGGTTGGCTACGGCTGTACTGGCCCGATTCTCGCGCGGAGATCCGGTCATCGGAACCACCCGTGTTGCCCCGTCAGAGAGCCTCCGGAGCTGCGATGCTGTTCAATAGCTTCATCTTCCTCTTTGCCTTCCTGCCGGTCACCTACGCGGTGTTCTGGTTGCTCAGGACAGCGCGCTCACGGTACATCTGGTTGACGCTCACTGGCTACGTCTTCTACGGATACTGGGACTGGCGGTTCTGCTTCCTGATGGCGTTCTCGACGGTTGTCAGCTATTCCGCCGGTCTGGGAATGCTCAGGTGGGACGGCGACGAACGCAAGCGGAAACTCTGCCTGATTATCCCGGTCACCGTTGACCTCACGCTCCTCGGCTTCTTCAAGTATGCAAACTTCGGGCTTGGAGCGTTCCGCGACGCACTCCATAGTGCGGGACTCGATGTCTCCTTGCCACACCTGGACATCATCCTCCCGATCGGAATCTCATTCTACACGTTTCATACCATCAGCTACATCGTGGACTCGTACCGCAGGCAAGTTACCCCGACCCGCGATCTCTGGGAGTTCGCGTCGTACGTCTCCCTCTTCTCGCAGCTTGTGGCAGGGCCGATCGTCCGATTTCGCCAGGTGCAGGAGGATTTCGAGGCCCTGGGAAGTGCCAGTCGAAGCCGCTGGTTCACCCAGGGTATTTCGGTGTTCAGCGTCGGCCTCGTTGAAAAGGTCGTGGTCGCAGACACGCTGGCGGCCTTCGTCAATCCGGTCCTCGCCCACTGGCACACCGCCTCGTCAGCGGCCCTTTGGATCGCGATGCTGGGATACAGTTTCCAGCTCTATTTCGACTTCTCCGGCTATAGCAGTATGGCCGTCGGCCTCGGCTACCTCTTCGGAATCCGGATTCCCCGGAACTTCAACTCGCCCTACAAGTCGCTCGATCCGTCCGATTTCTGGCGTCGGTGGCATATCTCCCTCTCCACCTGTATGCGAGACTACCTCTACATTCCGTTCGGGGGCAACCGGGGAACCAACGCTCAGGTTTACCGGAACGTGCTGCTCACGATGTTGATTGGCGGTCTCTGGCACGGGGCGGGGTGGACCTTCCTCATCTGGGGCCTCTATCACGGCGCGCTCGTCGCAGCCCATCGTGCCGCTGGGCAAGGATGGGATGCGCTTCCATCGCGAGCGCGGCAGTTCGGGATGCTGTTCTTCGCGCTGATCGGGTGGGTGTTCTTCCGCTCCGACAACCTCACGATGGCGATCGGAGTGCTCGGCAGGATGTTTGGAGGCGTCGCGGGCAGCGGCGTCCCCCAGGGGGTGCTGGCGTTGGGGGCGCTCGGCGTGGCTGGGGCCTGGGGGATGTTCGGGCCGAACATCTACGACCTCAACTACACCCCGAAATGGTGGAAGGCCGCCGCAGTTGCGACGGCCTTCGGGACCGCGCTCGCCCTGATCGCCGGGGATCGGACGAGTCCGTTTCTTTACTTCCAGTTCTGATTCCGAGGCTCAGTACCCGCCCGCCCTCACGCCTTCCTTGGCGCTGCCAAGGCCGATGCGGAGGCCGACGTGGAACGAGTGCATCGCCCCCTTCAGCAGCTTGTCGTCACTGGGCGAGCTGTGGATCT
>JANLPG010000145.1:0-154472 GCA_031367105.1 Gemmatimonadota bacterium
CGAATGCCTTTGGGCCGCCACGAAGAGGTTGATGGCGCAGACCACAATGCGGGATATGAATGGTCCCGGTTACGGGCTGGGGGCGCCGTGGGGCTCCACAAACTGAAATATGCTTGTGGACTAACGCCATAAGCTGTGACGCAGGAATGGGTTGGTACGCACTACCGTCGGGTTGTATTGCCTGGTCTTGGTTAAGACGTATAAGATGTATTATGTTAAGTTACCGCGTGGAGAAGTGTGCAAAACCCCGCCGCTCACCAACATTCGTCCCACACCCCTCGTGCCACTAGCCGTCCCTCACCGCACAGCCAGACCTCGCGGGCCACCCCATCTGCGCCCAACGTCGCCTGAACCCGCAGGACCCGGCCGCTGGCCGAGCGGAACCGGAGCGGGAGTTGATCCTCTCCCAGGACCGCCAGCGCCAATCCAGCTGCCACAGTCCCTGTGCCACACGCCAGCGTCTCGGCCTCGACGCCGCGTTCGAAGGTTCGGATGGCCCAGGTCGGCTGGTCGAATGCTCCACCTGAGGTTCCAGTGGAACGTGAGATCCGGCTGATGAAATTGGCGTTGGCTCCCGCCGAGCCGGTCCCAGGATCGTGTCGGAGTTGCCGACCTCGGCCTTCGACGTCTACGGTGGCGACGTCATCGACCACGGTGACGAGATGCGGGACTCCGACCGTGCCGAAGAGGATCGCCCGTTCGCCGGCCTGGGCCACAATGGCCGAGGGGACCGGCACCGGCGTGTCCGTCAGGTGCACCTCCGCGAGGTGACCCTCCCCCACGCAGCGTGTGTGGTACTGGCCGGCATCGGTGCTGAGCGTCATCCCGGCCGGGTCGGCCATCTCCAGCCGGGCGGCCAGACGGGTGGAGCAAAGCGCCGCGTTGCCACACATCGCCGCTCGGCTGCCATCGCTGTTGAAGAAGGTCATCCGCACCACGTTGGCTTCCGCTTCCGGCGCCACGAACACCAGCCCGTCGGCGCCCAATCCGTCCCGACGGTCACAAATCGCCCGAATCCGTTCGGCCGGCCAGCGGCCCAGGTCGTTGAATCGACCATCCAGGACCACGAAGTCGTTCCCCGAGCCCGTCATCTTCTGGAAGACCACACTGCTCATCCGAGCCGCCCGAATAGCGACTGGAATCGCAGCCACCAGACCATCCACACCGCCTCTCGAACGATGCGCTGATTCATCTTGCTCTGGCCCTCGACCCGATCGACGAAAACGATGGGAAGCTCGACCAGCCGAAAGCCCTTCTTCCACGCCCGGAACGACATCTCGACCTGAAAGGCATAGCCGTTGGAACGGACCTGCTGGAGCGGGATCGCCTGCAGCACCTCGCGCCGGAAACACTTGAAGCCGCCCGTCGCGTCGGTCAATGGGAGACCGGTGACCCAGCGAACATACTTGTTGGCGAACCACGACAGTAGCAGTCGCGACATCGGCCAGTTGATGACATTGACCCCCGTCGCATACCGCGACCCCAGCACCAGGTCGGCGCCCTCGATCTTCTCGAGCAGCCCGAGGAGGTACTTCGGATCGTGGGAGAAGTCGGCGTCCATCTCGATCATCATCGCGTAGTCGCGCTCGAGGGCCCATCCGAAGCCGGCGAGGTAGGCGCGGCCGAGTCCCTGCTTCGAGGCGCGATGCAGGACGTGGACGCGCGGCTCGGCCAGAGCCATCGCATCGGCCAACCCCCCGGTGCCATCGGGGGAACCGTCGTCAACGATCAGGATGTCCAGCCGCGGATCGACCGCCAGGATGGCCGGAACGATTTGCGGGAGATTTTCACATTCGTTGTAGGTCGGTACCACAACGAGAGCACGAGAGTCAGGCGTCATTGGTCCGTGGTCGGAAGCGACCTGCTGCGATGAGTCCAAGGGCGATGAGCGCACTCGCCCAGCTGACCCACATCATCTGGTGGTATACGGTCGAGTCGTAGGTGAAGGTGACCTCCTTCGCCCCCGGTGGGAGGGCGACGCTCAGGAGGGCAAAGTCGGCACGATGGGTCTGCACTGTTTTCCCGTCGATCGTCGCCTTCCAGTCGGGATACCAGTTCTCGGCCACCATCAGGTAGGTGGTACGGGTGTCGGCGCCATTGAGCTTCACGGTCATCGCGCCCGGTTGCCACCTGGTCAGTTCGGCCTTCACGGTGGTCGGCGCCGGTGGGGTCTGATTCCCTCCCCCGGCGACAATGCTGCTGCTGTCGGGATAGAGCACGAAGCTGCGGATCGGGAACCGGGGATCGATGATCGTCGGTACGATGCGGTCCTCGGGGACCTTGGCCGCCGCCGGCAGGACTCGCACCCACTTCGCGGTGGAGTCACGCTCGAAGAGATAGCCAGCGAGCGTCGCGACCCGACGGTTTCGCCCGATCAGGTGCGGGAACGACACCGGCCCCAGCACCTTGTGGTAGCCGGGAATTTTCGCGATATCCTGGTTCAGGGTGATGTACTGGACCGCATACAGGTCCCAGAAATTGGGGTTGAGCTGGTTGACCCATTGCCCCTTTCCGCCGAGGAGCTCATCAAAGTACTTGCTCTCCATCCCGAAATAGCCGAGCAGCGTCGGTACCCGGAACGCCATCAGCATCGAGCTTTCATAGATGTTCCCGCCAGACGGATCCAGATTCCGGAACGGGAGCGGCGTCTTTTTCATCGCCGCTGTGATCTCGTCGTCGGCGTAGGTGATGGTGGCGGGTGGGTACCACTTGGCGAAGTGATGCAGGATGCTCCAGTTGTCGCCCGTTACCGCCACCACCAGCAGCGCCGCTGCTGCCGCGCCCTTGAGCGTCCCGCGTTGTACCGCCAGCAGGACGCCCCCGCCGATGAGGAGCACGAGCAGCAAGCGCAGCGAGCCAAGCCGGAGCTCGCCAGCATTCGCCACGGCGGCTGCCATTGTTTCGGGACGCGCGATCGCGGTCGCCACCCCTTGCAGCACCCCGGCAACCCCGAGCAACGCGACACCACCGATGACCCCAAGCGCCGTGAGCAACCCTTGCTGTGATGCCTGACCTCGCAGCAATCGTTCGACTCCGAGCGCGGCCCAGACACACACCGGCAGCGCCACCAGATAGAACGCCATCCCGGCCGCGCGGACACTCGACATCATCGGCATCAGGTACCAGAGGCGATAGAACGGCGTGTGCCCGCCGAAACTCACCAGCAGAAAGAGTCCGGCAATGACGCCGAAGCCGGTGAGGAGTCCGCGCTTGCGGGCCGGACCAAGTCCGAGGAGGGCCAGGACCACGACCAAGGCCCCGAGATACTCCGTGTGCGATTTGAAAAAGTTCTGGCCCCAGTAACTGTCGAGCATTCCGTTGAACTGCGGCAGGATCGTCGTCATCAGCTCTTCGACTGGCATCGCAAACGCCGTGGCATACTCCCATCCGAGGCTTGGACCACCGGGGCCGCGCGGCGTGTACACTTTGTGGGTCAGGATCGGAATCACCTGCACCGCCGCGATCCCGATCCCGATGAGCACCGCCACCGAGGCCGCGCCTACCGGTTTCCAGCCTGGTCGATCCGCACGTCGCTCCGGGTCGAAGAACGTCAGCCACAGCGTCCAGAATCCCGACGCCACCAACAGGTAATACGCCATCTGCACTTGCGGTGACAGAATCGCGAGGCCGACGACCAGCGCGAAGCCACCGTATCCACCTACGCGACCGTGTCGGATGGCCTTGAGCAGTGTCAGGAACGCCAACGGTGCCAGCGACGCCACGAACAGCTTGCCGTCATGCCCTGGGCTCATCTGTGATGCCACGATCCCGCTGAGCTGGTAGGCAACACCGCCGACGACAGCGGCGCCCCAGATCAGCCCGAGGCCGCGGAGCAGTGCATACATCGCGACGCCGGCCAGGCTGATGTGGAAGAAGAAGCCGAGCGTCATTCCAAGGTCGGTGGGGACAAACCAGCGGAGCCAGGCGGTCGGATAGAAGATGTCCCCGTGACCAACGACCGAACTGAACGGCACACCACCGAAGATGAAAGGATTCCACTGCGGGATCGCTCCGGTGGCCTTGTGCATCTCGGCGCCGAAAAGCCGGAAGGCGTAGCCGGCCCCCAGCTGGTCATCGCCTGCGAGAAACTGGCCTGAGAACAGCGGCCAGAAGATCGTCAGCGTGACGAGCAGGAATACGATCCCTGCCACGAATGCCGGATGCCGGGGCTCATAGGAGGGCGCTGGGTCAGGCGGCGTCACGTGACGGTCTCCGGAGCAGAAGGAACGCTGAGAGCAGCATTTCGATCATCGTGAGCACGCCGCGGCACGTCAGGGCGAAGGCGAGCGCCGGCCCCGCGCCAAGCTCGCGCTTGAGCAGTGCATAGAGGACGAGTTCGCGGACCAGAAGGCCGGTCGGCAACAGCAGCGTGGCATAGCCGAAGACTGTTGCCGCAGCGAGGGCACCAGTCACCAGCATCCAGTCAACGCGGAAATTCTCCAACACCCCCTGCCCCAGCAGTGTCAGGCCGTAGCCCGACGCCGTCCAGGCCAGGACGTTGGCGGCGATGGCGAGGCCGAGGTGCTCCGCGTCCGCCGGACGCATCATCTCCGGTCGACCGACCTCCAGCCCGATGCGCCGGGGGACATCTGTTCCAGCGAGCGCAAATATCGAGACGAAGATGGCCAGTCCCCCGATCAGAATGAACGGCAGGTAGAGCCTGGAATTACCATAGCGATAGAGTCCGAGCAGTACCGCTGCCATCGCCGCCGCGGTCCCGAACCAGACGAGCGGAGGATGCAGCGCGGAGCCAACGATGTACTTCTGCGGCACGCCCTCTTCCTCCGCAATGGCGATCCAGCGCGTCGGGAGGCCGGACCATCGCGGAACGTAGCGCGCCAGATTCGAGCGAAGCCAGAGTCGTAGCGTCATGAGTGCTGTGACCCGGAGCTCCCAGCCGCGAATGATTTCCCCGGTCGACCAGATCAGCAGGGCATAGGCGGCGCTGACAATCAGCCCCCCCTTCGCAACTTCGGTCCCGTCAAATCGCCAGAGCAACGGATTGAGGGCAGCGTCATCCATGCTCAGCAGTACCGAACGGATTCCCAGGGCGATGAGCACGAGGCCGCATAGCCGCAACGCCCCGCGCAACCGCTCGTTAGACATTCTCGCGCACCGCCTTGCCAGGACGACGGATCAGCAGGAACGGAACCGCCGCGCCAAGCTCATTGATCGTCAGCGCCACCCGGGAGGCGACTGCCAGTGCTGCCGCAGGGCCCAACCCGATGCTTCCCTGCAGCAGCAGGACGAGAAACCCTTCGCGCACTCCGACTCCGCCCGGGACAATCAGTGCGAGGTAGCCGATCAGGTACGATGCGGCGAAGGCACCCGTGGCGGTGGCCCAGTCGAGTGAAACATTCTCCATCGTCCCCAGCAGGAGCAGCTGCAATGCCACGCCATAACCGGCCCAGGCGAGGAAATTCGTGAACAGGGCAGCGGCGAGGGATTCCGGCTCCACCGGCTGTACCGCATCGGGCCGGCCCACCACGAAGCCGATCCGTCGCGTCAGCGAGGGCGAGGTCAGGGCCAGCACCGCGAGCAACGCCAGGATTGCCAGGGCGAGTGCGACCAGCGAGGCGCCAGGAAGCTGCTCATCCAGTAGTCGCGTGCCGAGGAGCGCGAAAGTGATGATCGTGCCCGTGGCGATCGCGATCAGTTGCATAATGATCGCCGAGCCGGTGGCCGCCGCGCCGGACACGCCTTCGCGCTGCGCCATTACTGCCATTCCCGCGATCGACCAGACCTTCCCCGGGATGTACTTCCCGAGCGAAGCGAGGCACCAGATCCGTGCCGCATCGACGATGCGAATCCACTGGCGCCAACCGTGGAGGACAGAGCGCCAGCCGAGGATCAGGAAGCCGTACATTGCCCAGGTGACGATCAGCGAGGCCACGATGAATTCCCAGCGGAGGTGCCACTGGATCTTCTGCTCTGCGAGCTTGGACCAGTCGTGCCGGAACTTCATCACCAGGAAATAGAGAATGACCGCGCCGATGAGGCCCTGCAGCAAGCGCCACTTGTGCTTAAGCATCGAGTGCCCTCCGGTACCAGTCGAGACAGCGTTCCGCAACGAATTCGGGGGAGAGGCGCTCCCGCCAGCGCATCCCCTCGGCACGCGCCGCATCACGCGCTGCAGGATCACTCACCAGCGCCACCAGCGCCGCCGCGATTGCCGCCGCCGTTGGTGGGACGATGCGGCCACCGCCCGCAGTCGGGACCACATCCAGCAGCCCCCCCCCGTCACTGCAGGCAATCACCGGGACACCCTGCATCAACGCCTCCGCCGCGACCAGTCCGAATCCTTCGCCGAGCGCCGGGACGACTGCCACGTCGGCCGTGGCAAGGATGCCGGGTACCTCCGAAGGCTGCACTTCACCCCGAAAGCGAACCGCATCACCGAGTGCGAGCCCGCCAGCCTGCACCTTGAGCGCGGCGCGTGCTGCTCCATCGCCAACAATCGTCAGGGGCATCCCGAAGCCACGCTCGCGTGCCAACGCGAAGGCCGCGATGGCGAGATCCACGCGTTTCTGGTCGACCAATCGCCCAATAATCACGACGCCGCCGCCGCCAACACTCCAGGGCCGGTCGACCGCGACCAGAGGCATCGGCTGCACGGCATCCTCCGCCACCTGCACCCCGGTTCGGACCTCGATCACCTCGGCGAGTTGACGCGAGACGGTGGTGACCACTCTGGCGCGGCGCAGCGGCATCCGTCCGAGCAGCTGCGCCACACCACCGCGTTCCAGCCATCGCACGTCACTGCCGTGGCACGTAAGGACCACCGGTACCTCGGGCGGGGCTGCAAGGCCGGCTGGCATCCACCAGTGGGCGTGGAGCACGGCCGACTCGCCGCCAGCCAGCTCTTCGCGCGCCCCGCGACGCAAGGCGCGAATCAACCCGGCGAGTGCTCGCAATCCTTGCGGAGATCGCACGGTGCTCGCCATCGTGCCGGTGTAGGCGAAGGTTTCCTGCTTCGCCTCGGCATACCGCATCCGCCGGACCGGTACACCATCGATGACATCGCGTCCGCCCTTCCCACCCTCGCTCGGCGCCACCACCCGGAGATCGACCCCCCGCGCTCGGAGTGCGACAGCGAGCGGATGGAGGAAGGCACCCGCGACATCACCGGCGTGACGGGGATAATTATGCGTCAGAAAGACCACCCGCATCGGGGTCAGTCGCGCCGGTCCGACTCAAAGCGACGGGCGAACTCCCGTTGCTCCTCGCGCATTCCGGCGACCAGCTCTCCGGTAAAGCCGAAGCCGAAGAGCACGATGCCGCTGATGACCATCGTTTCGATCAGATTGAGCAGCGGCCGGAAGCCGATCCCGTAGCCGAAGCGCAGTACCAGTGCCACCACGCCAGCGACGAAGCCGACAATGAACAGCACGGCGCCGGCCACGCCAAAAAAGAGCATCGGCTTGCGCCCGAAGCGCAATTGGAACCAGACGGTGATCAGGTCGAGCACGCCAATGGGGATCCGGGTCCAGGTGAACTTCGACACGCCGGCAGTACGCGGGTAGAGCGGAACCGGAACCGAAGTGAGCCGGAAGCCATCGGCGGCGGCGATCACCACCATGAAACGGTGCCAGTCGGGACGCAGCGGCACATTGGCCATCACGTCGCGCCGATAGGCCTTCACCGAGTTGAGATCCGTGACCCGTACTCCGAACAGCCAGCGGCTCAGCGCGTTATACACACTCGACACAAAGGCCTTCTCATACTTCCCCTGCTTCGTACCGGTCACGATGTCGGCGTGGCCGGCAAGGATCGGGGCAACCAGTGCCGGGATGTCCTCCGGCCGGTATTGCAGGTCGGCCGGGTAGAAGACGAACACGTCACCATCGGCGGCATCTCCCGCCGTCCGCAGCGCATCGGCGATGCCGCGCTGGCGCCGATGCGTCACCACGCGCAGGAAGGGGTAGATCGCGCGCAGTGCCTCGAGCACCTCGGCCGTCGTATCGCGCGAGCCATCGTCCACCACCACCACCTCGAAACCGACGCCAAGCGCGGGAAGTGCATCCGCACACTGCCGGAGGAATTCCGGCAGGTTCTCTGCTTCGTTCTTCGCCGGGACCAGGACGGAGACTCGGAGGGTGGCCTCGCTCATACTCGCTTCCGCATTCGGGCGGGGAGGATGCCGAGCTGATCGCGATACTTTGCGACGGTGCGGCGGGCGATCTGAATTCCCTGCTCTTCGAACAGATGGACGATCTGCTGGTCCGTCAGCGGCTTTGCCGGGTCCTCCTCGCCCACCATCTTCTCCAGCTTGGCGCGGATCGAGCGGGCCGAGGCATCTTCGCCCGACGCGGTTGACAGCGCGCTGGAGAAGAAAAACTTCAGGGGCAGCACTCCCCGCGGGGTTTGCACATATTTCTCGTTCGTGACTCGGCTGACAGTTGACTCGTGCATCGAGATCACTTCGGCAACTTCGCGCAACGTCAACGGGCGAAGATATTCGACGCCCTTTTCGAAGAACTCCCGCTGCCGGTCGACGATGAAATTCATCACCTTGAGCATCGTCTGCCGACGCTGCTCGATCGCCTGGATCATCCAGGTCGCGCTGTTCATCCGGGACGCGATGAAGTCCCGGTTCTCCGCCGTCAGTTTGCCCCGCTCGCGAACAACTTCCTGGTACGAACGCGAGAGCCGCAGGCGTGGCACTCCCGTGTCGTTCAGGAAGACGTGATATCGGCCCTCGATCTTGTCGACGATCAGGTCGGGCGTGATATAGTTCTCGCCCTTGGCAGCGTACTTGAGGCCCGGCTTCGCATCGCACTTCGCCAGCAGGTCCGCCGCCGCTTGTGCTTCCCGGGGGCCCACCCCGAACTTGCGAGCGAGATCGTTCCAGCGGTGGGCGATGAGGTCTGGAAAGGCCTGCTCCACGAGTCGAAAGGTCAACGTGTCGCTGTCGCCATTTTCCCGGAGTTGCAGGAGCAGGCACTCGCGCAGGTCGCGGGCGCCGACCCCGGGGGGATCGAGGGACTGGATGGTCACCAGCGCCAGTTCGAGTTCGGCCGGCGTGAAGATCGCGACTCCCGGCGGCAACACCGCTTCGCCGTTGCCGTGGTGTGGTGCGTGTTCGCGCTCGTCCTCAAGGTCGAACGGATCATCCTCTTCCGGCTCGGGGGGCTTCGCGGCCGGATTGTTGGAGAGCAACCAGAGGTTTGCCGATTCGAGCACGGTTTCCATCGGGCAACCGAGCAGGCCATCATCGTTGAGGTTGCCGATCAACTCCTCGCACAGCAGCCGCATCCGGGGGGTCATCTCAAGCATCTGCAACTGGTCGCGCAAATGGTCGGCGAGGTCGCGGCTCTCGACCGAAACCGGCTCGATATAGTCCATCACCTCGAACTGCTCCTTCGGCCCGCCCACTTCGAAACCGTTGAGCAGGATTTCCTCCCAGTCGACCTCGTCGTCCTTCTTGACCTCTTCCTGCTCCTGCTCAGTCGTCTTTTCCGGCGTTTCCTCGTCTTCCGGTTCCTCGAGCTCGAGGAAGGGATTGTTCAGCAACTCCTGCTGCAGGTGTTGCTGCAGGTCGAGCATCGGCATATACAGCATATCCATCGCCTGGTAGAGGCGAGGATTGATGCGCAGCTCCTGACGGAGTCCTTGTTGTTGATGGAGGCCGGTTTTCACGCTGGCTGCTCCATCCGCCCGCGGAGGCGGGCAGTCATGGTAGGTCCAAGATAGAGTTCGGCGACGCGATCATTCCAGACCAGCTCCCGGACAGTACCGGACGCCTGCACCGAGCCTTCGTGCATGATGTAGGCTCGATCCACAATCTCGAGGGTCTGCTCGACATTGTGATCGGTAATGAGCACCCCGAGCCCCCGTTCCTTGAGCGACGACACGATCGACTGGATGTCGTGAACGGCGATCGGATCGACCCCGGCAAACGGCTCATCAAGCAGCATGAAGAGGGGGTCCCTCGCCAGTGCGCGGGTGATCTCCAGCCGCCGACGTTCGCCACCGCTCAGCGTGTAGGCCGGCGACTTGCGCAATGCGGTCAACCCCAGTTCCGAGAGCATTCGATCCAGACGTTCGATCCGATCGTGACGGGAGAGTTCCAGCGTCTCGAGGATCGCGAGGACGTTTTCTTCCACGGTCATCCGCCGGAAAATCGACGGTTCCTGCGCCAGGTATCCGATGCCGCGTCGGGCCCGCTTGTACATCGGCTGCGACGTGATGTTGGCGTCGTCGAGGAAGATCTCCCCGTGGTCGGGGCGGATCAGCCCTGTGATCAGGTAGAACGTAGTCGTTTTTCCCGCGCCGTTGGGACCGAGCAGCCCGACGATCTCGCCCTGCGAGAGGGAGATCGCGACCTCCTTGACCACCGCCCGGCGTTGGTAGGTCTTCCAGAGCCCTTCGGAGCGGAGGACGCTCACGGGCGCTTCCCCGCCGGAACGACCTTGCTGCTGTCACTCTGCGACTTCCGGAGCGACGCGGTCTCCAGCTGGATCCCGTCCACTGCTCCGTGGGCTCGTACAATCGAGACACCGGTCGAGTCACCGCCCTTCATCAGGATCAGGATGGTGTCGGCGCGCGTGTAGTTCACGGATGGGCTCGTTTTGCCATTCTTGGTGACGTTCCGGGAGAAGAGGGATCGCGCCGCCCCAACCGCCTCGATCTGCTGAATGCGCGTCTTCTCGACGCCGGCGGAGTCAACCTGGACGAAGGCAGCGACAATCCGGTCGCCCCAAAGCGTGTCGCGATCGCGTGGCGCAGCTCTGGTGCTGTCCGTCGCGGCGCGTGCGGCGGCCGTATCTGGGGGGTTCCGGACCTCCCCGTTGCGGTAGACCCGGAGTTCGCGAAGCTTCTCTCCCGGCGTGTCGATGGCGATGCTGTCTCCCTTGATGTCGTAGCCCTCGTTGTGCACCGTGGCTGGCTTCTGCCGATCCCAGGCGAGGGTCCGGCTGAGCTTTTCGCTGGTGAACGCCAGCGCCACACTGTCGCCGTGGATGTCCGAGCTTCCGTTGGTTACGTGACCATCACCGAAGGCGCGCACGTCGCGCAGCGCCTCATCGTCGAGGCCGAGACGGACTTCGCTTCCCGTGGCACGGAAGGAATCACTCGTCACCCGCTGGAGCGCGGCCGGCGCCCCGAAGAGCGAAGCGAAACCGCCTCGGCCCGAGAGATACACCAGCGAGTCACCAGTGCCGTGCAGGGAGTCGCGATCGACGGTGACGCTTCCGTGGCCCCAGAGCCGCGACCCGCCAAGGCCCCGCAGGAAATCCGCCACGATGATGTAGGGCGACGCCTTCGTCGTATCCCTGAGGCCACGCAGCGGGAGATAGCGCAACGTCGGACGCTGGATGGCAATCGTCTCCGCGCTGTCGCGCACGCCCTTCACTGCCCGGAGGTAGTCGACCGATGGGCCGGTGAGCGTGGACCCGGTCTTGACGTTTCGCGTCACGACGTTCCCGCGGGCCTGCATCGTCTCACCGTTCTTGAAGTACGTGATCGTATCGCCGGTGAGTGAAATCGTGCCGTCGCGGAAGAACGCCTTGGTGGTCAGTATGATGACGCTGCCATTCAAAGAGGCCAGCGAATCGCCCCCGAGGTGCACATCCTGCCCGCGACAGCTGAGGCGGACATTGCCACCCGCGAAATAATTGGTATTCCCGGCCAGCGGTTCGCTCCGGAATCCTTCCCGCTCGACATTGTCGATGTCGAGCAGGCAGCGCTTCCCCTGCTGAGCGGCCACCCTGCCAGTGAGCGCCAGTGCCAGCGCAAACGCCAGGCCAATGCGTCGACTCACTTCGGGGCTCCCTTTTTCAGGGCACTGGCGGGGAGGGTGCTTTTGCTGGGGGTACCTTTCGGTGCATCCTGACCGGGTAGCAGGAAGCCTCTTCCCTTCATACCGCCGCGCGGTCGTGCGGTGATGATGTTCCGGAAGTCGGGATCCGACTCGAACGACGCCCCTGCCCCGCCGCCATCAGGCCCCGTGAAGGTGAAGGGGACATCGGAGCGGACCTGGTTGGCAATCCGATCATAGACCAGGTGCTCCGTGTGGAGCACCTTCCCGGAAGGCGTCACGGCGACCACGTCGCCGCGGAGGTCGAGGCTCTTGTCGCGGATGGCATAGCTGCCGCGCTTCGAGGTGACAGTCGACGTGACGTTCCCGCTCTTGTCATAGAAGGTCACCTTCACCTTCTCGAGGTCGGCCACTTGCCGGGCCTGATAGACGCGTGCGGTATCCGCCATCAGGTCGAGCACCCGGATGTCGTTGTCCGTGATCGCGGTCTGCATCTTATCCATCACCTGGTCCGCGGTGTCACCGACCGCGGCCTGCTTCGGAGCGATGCCGCGCTGACTGCAGGCGGTCACTGCCAGCAGCGGGAGCAGCAGCCGGAGCTGTCGCATCAGGCCGCTCCTGCGCGGAGCAAGTCGTGGAGGTGCACGACGCCGACCAGTCGCTCGCCGATGTCGAGTACTGGCAGCGCCACCACGGCATGTCGCTCCATCGCCCCCAACGCCGTCGCAGCAAGGTCCTCGGCGTGCGTGGAATGGGGAGTGCGCGTCATCACGTCCGACGCCGGCATCGTGAGGTAGTCACCGCTCCGCTCGACCAGCCGGGTCAGGTCACCGGTGGTGATCACGCCAATCAGCTGTTCGCGTTCGACGATGGGAACCAGGCCGCGTCCGTGGGCCAGGCTGAAGACGGCCTGCTGCATCGTCGCGTTCGCCGGAAGCGCGTGATCTGCCGGGACCATCACATCCTGCACCCGGAGGAGCAACCGGCGACCGAGCCTGCCTCCCGGATGCAGCGCGGCAAAGTCTTCGCGCCGGAAGCCCTTCCGTTCCAGAAGCGCCACCGCGAGCGCATCGCCGAGGGCGAGTGCCACGGTGGTGCTTGTGGTCGGGGCGAGATCGTGCGGGCACGCCTCCTCCGACACCGCCGCATCGAGGGCGATCCTGGCCGCCCGGCCCAGGGTCGACAGCGGGTCGCCAGTGAGGGCGATGATGGGGACCTGCATCCGGGCGAGTGCCGCCAGCAGGCCGAAGAGCTCCTCTGTCTCCCCGCTCTTGCTCAGTACGATTGCCACGGTGGTGGAATCCACGACGCCGATGTCACCGTGCAACGATTCGATCGGATGCAGGTAGCTCGCAGCAGTTCCCGTGGAGGTCAACGTTGCCGCAATCTTCTGGGCGATGACACCGCTTTTGCCGATCCCGCTGACCACCACTCTGCCGCCCTGCGCCAGCAGGTCTACCGCCTGCTCGAATCGCTGGTCGAGTCGCTCGGCTGCGGCGAGGACCGCTTCCCCTTCAAGTCGCATCGTCCGTCGACCGTTGGCGATCGTGGTGCTCACGCCTCCGCCCCGATGTAGTGCCGCGCCGCCTGCTCCCACTCGCCCCGCGCGTGCAACAGTTGTTCGACCACTTCGCGCAGTGCGCCGTGGCCGCCCGCCGCTTGCGTCACGTACTGGCAGACCGCCTTCACTTCAGGACGTGCGTTGGCGACGGCGATCGGCAAGCCGACCCGCCGCAGCACCGGAATGTCAGGCAGGTCATCACCGACAAAAATCATTGCGTCCCAGGAGAGCTTGCGTTCGGCGAGCAGCGCCTCGATCGCTGCGACCTTGCCGGTGCTGGTCACCTGAAGCACGGCGCTGACCTTGAGCTCCAATCCGCGCAGCGCGGTGGCAGCTGAGCTCCGGCCACTCACCCAGGCCATCTCGATCCCGGCGTTCCGGAGCAGCGTGGCAGCGAGGCCGTCGAGGACGTCAAATCGCTTGAGCTCGACACGCGTCCCGCCGATTTCCCCGATGTAGAGTCCGTTGTCGGTGAGGCAGCCGTCGACGTCGGTGCCGAGCAGCTTGATGCGTCGCGCGCGCACGGGATCAAGCATTGGCGGCTTCCCGGACAGCGTGCCAGACTGCCAGCGTCCGGGCCACCAGCGCATCCAGCTGGTCGAGCGGCCACTGCGTTGCCGCGTCAGACAACGCTCGCGCCGGGTCGGGATGCGTCTCGACGAAGAAGCCATCGGCGCCTGCGGCGGCGGCCGCCGCCATCAGTGGCGGAATGAATTCCCGCAGCCCACCGCTCGCTCCGCCAGCAGCCTGACCGGGCTGCTGCACGCTGTGGGTGGCGTCGAAGATCGTCGGTGCACCGGTGGCTGCTCGCATCCGGGCGAAGTTGCGGTGGTCCACCACCAGATCTCCGTATCCGAAAAAGGTGCCGCGTTCGGTGACCGCTACTTCCGTCGAGCCACCCGCCCGCACCTTGTCGAGCGCGCCTGCCATCGCCTCGGGCTGCATCCACTGGCCCTTCTTCACATTGACCGGCTTCCCGGTGGCACCAGCGGCGAGCAGGAGGTCCGTCTGGCGAGAGAGGAACGCCGGGATCTGCAGCACATCGACCACGGCAGCCACCGTTGGCACCTGGGCTGACTCGTGCACGTCGGTGAGGATCGGCAGACCGGTCGCGGCGCGAACGCGCTCGAGTGCCCGCAGGCCGGCGTCGATCCCGGGGCCGCGTGGCGAGTCTCCGCGGGCCCGGTTGGCCTTGTCGAAGGATGCCTTGAAGCAGACGCGCAGACCGTGCCGCAGTTCGACCGTAGCCAGCATCTCGGCGATGCGCAGCATCGTCGTCTCGTCCTCGATCACGCACGGCCCCGCGATCAGGAAGGGCCCGGGGCCGAATCGCCAGCGATCGTTCACGACGCGACCCCGGCAGTCTCGGCCGTCACGGCGAGCGGCGCCGACGGCACATCGAGGTGGCGACGAAGCGCAGCACCCACGAACGCCGCAAAGAGCGGGTGCGGTCGGGTGGGACGGGACTTGAGCTCCGGGTGAAACTGGCAGCCAACGAACCACGGATGGTCCGCAAGCTCGATCATCTCTACCAGGCTGCCGTCGGGCGACTTGCCAGCGAGCACCATCCCGTGATCGGTCAGCACGTCACGATAGGCATTGTTCACTTCCCAGCGATGCCGATGCCGCTCGGAGATCTCGGTGGTGCCATAGGCCGCTGCCGCCTTGCTGTCGGGGTGCAACCGGGCCGAGTAGGCGCCGAGACGCATCGTACCGCCGAGATCCTGCACATCACGTTGCGACGCCATCAAGGCGATCACCGGATTCGGGCAGTCGACCTGGAACTCGGTCGAGGTCGTGCCATCCATCCCGCAGACGTGCCGCGCGAATTCGATAATGGCGACCTGCAGGCCGAGGCAGATGCCGAAAAAGGGCAGATCGTGTTCGCGGGCCCAGCGGATCCCCTCGATCATTCCCTCAACGCCCCGCTCTCCGAATCCGCCCGGGACGAGCAGTCCGTCGTAGCCACGAAGCAATTCGCCGGCAGCTTCCTGGGAGCTGAAGCGATCGCTGGACACCCACTCGATCTGCACTCCGGTGTCGTGCGGGATCCCACCGTGAAGGAGCGATTCCGCGACCGACTTGTAGGCGTCGTGGTAGTCGGTGTACTTGCCGACGACGGCGATCCGGACCCGATGTTGGGGGCGCAGGATGCGGTGCACCATGGCCTCCCATCTGGTCAGATCGGGCTCCCGCGTCTCCAGCCGCAGCCGGGCACAGACCTCGCGATCAAATCCCTGCGCGAAGAAGCGCAACGGCAGTTCATAGATGCTTTTCACGTCGGGGCTCTCGATCACGGCCGAAAAGTCGACGTTGCAGAACAGCGCGATCTTCTGCTTGATGTCGGAACCAAGCGGCCGCTCGCTCCGGCAAATCAGCATATCGGGCTGGATGCCGACCTGCATCAAATCGCGAACGGAGTGCTGCGTGGGCTTGGTCTTCAGCTCCCCGGCGGCGGCGATCCACGGCACCAGTGTCAGATGGACGAAGAGCGCGTTTTCGCGTCCCACATCAGCTCGGAACTGCCGGATTGCCTCGAGGAACGGGAGCGATTCGATGTCGCCGACGGTGCCGCCGATTTCGGTGATCACGACATCAGCGCCGGTGGACGAGCGCTTGAGCGCGGCCTTGATCTCGTCGGTGATGTGCGGAATCACCTGCACCGTGCCGCCGAGATATTCGCCGCGACGTTCCTTCCCGATGACGGTCTGGTAGACGCGACCGGTGGTGATGTTGTTCTGCTGGGACAGTGAGCGATCGATGAAGCGCTCGTAGTGGCCGAGGTCCAGGTCGGTCTCGGCACCATCGTCGGTGACGTAGACCTCGCCGTGCTGGAACGGCGACATCGTGCCCGGATCGACGTTGATGTACGGATCGAACTTCTGCATCGTGACCTGAAGTCCGCGTTCGACCAGCAACCGTCCGAGTGAGGCGGCCGCAATACCCTTGCCGAGCGACGAGACGACGCCGCCGGTCACGAAGATGTACTTGGTCGGGCGCGGTGGATTGGTCATCGTGGGCCCTCAGGGAGTTCAAACCACCGCGCTTCTGCGGCGGCCAGATCGGCGGGGGTGTCGATGCCCGCGGGAGCAGGTCGATCAAGAAAGGCGAGGCCAATGGTCAAGCCGGCGTCGAGTGCCCGGAGTTGCTCAAGCCGTTCGGCTCGCTCGAGCGCACAGACCGGGAGAGCGGTCACCCGAAGGAGCGCCTCACGCCGGTAGGCGTAGACACCGAGATGCTGCCACCAGCGCACCTCGGCAAGGACGGCCTCGTCCCGCACGCAGGGGATGGCAGCCCGCGAGAAGTAGAGTGCGCGGCCGCGGGCATCGGCCACCACCTTCACCAGTGTGGTTTCGTGTCGTAGCGCCGGATCGAGCGGGGCGGCGGCGGTCCCGATGGCGTCACCCTGATGCGCCCTGGCGATCGCACCGCTCACAGCCTCCACCGGCATGAAGGGTTCGTCGCCCTGTAAGTTCACGACGATCTCGCAGTGCGCGTACTCTGGTCGGCGCGCGACCTCGGCTACGCGATCGGTGCCGCTTTCGTGGGATGGTTCGGTCATCACGATGGTCACCCCCCAGGGGACCAGTGCCGCAGCGACCTCCAGCGAGTCGGTGGCCACGACGAGGTGGTCGATGCCGGGCACCGCTCGGGCGCGCTCGACCACGCGGGCCACCAGTGGGGCCCCGCCCAGAAGCTGGAGGGGTTTGCGAGGGAGTCGCGTCGAGCCGACGCGAGCGGGCACGACAAGCAGGACAGGCACGATCAAAGCTATGCGGTCGTGGCCCCGGTGTCAAAATGCGTGCCGAAGCTTGCCAAGCCAGCCTAAACGCTTGTATGAGAATCGATTAGCTGTCAAGCCCTGCGAGGTGCAGGAAGTTGACAAGCAGCTGCTTCCCATCCGGCGTCGCGACCGACTCCGGGTGGAACTGGACCCCCCAGACCGGACGGTCCCGATGCCGGAGCGCCATAATCTCGCTCCCCGCGGGCCGATCCCCCGACCACGCGGTGGTCTCCAGCGTGTCGGGCATCGATTCCGGGGCGATGAGAAGGGAGTGGTATCGCATCACCGTCATTGGCGAAGGAACCCCCTTGAACAGCTCCGAACCGTCGTGGACCACCTGGGTGGTCTTGCCGTGCATCAGGCGGTCGGCTCGGACGACGGTCCCTCCGAAGGCTTCCCCGATCGCCTGATGGCCGAGGCAGACCCCGAACAACGGAATGCCCTGTGCTGCCGCCGCCCGAATCAGCGGCACCGCGATCCCGGCCTCACCAGGCGTGCACGGCCCCGGGGAGACCAGGATCGCGCTGGGGGTCAACGCCACCGCCGCCGCGACCGTGATCTGGTCGTTCCGGACCACGACAGGTTCAGCGCCGAGTTCGCCCAGGTACTGCACCAGATTGAAGGTGAACGAATCGTAGTTGTCGAGGACGAGCAGCATCGGTTCGCTCAGCCGCGGGGGTGGAATTTCTGGTGAACGCTTCGCAAATAGTCGCGGTCGACGTGGGTATAGATCTGGGTGGTGGAAAGGTCGGCGTGGCCCAACATCTCCTGGACCGCACGCAGGTCCGCCCCACCCTCGAGCAGGTGGGTCGCAAAGGAATGCCGCAGCGTGTGGGGCGTCACCTTCGTGCCGAGGCCCGCCTGCACCGAACGCTTCTTCACGATCCCCCACGCACCGACACGCGACAGCGGCTCGCCCCGGACGTTCAGCAACACGCGCCCCCTGGTCCCACCCTTGTCGAGCATCGGCCGAATGGTGTGGAGGTACACCGAGACCGCAGCCACAACCGTCCGGCCGATCGGGACGAGACGCTCCTTCCGGCCCTTCCCGAACGCCCGCACCAGCCCGTCCGACATCATCAGATCGGTGAGTCCGAGATCGCAGAGTTCCGAAACCCGAAGGCCCGCCCCATACGCCAGCTCGAGCAAAGTGCGATCACGCCACGCCAGCGGTTCTTCGACCCGAGGGCTCTCGAGCAACCGGTTCACCTGCTCCACGGACAGCACCTCCGGGAGCGTCCGCCAGCGTTTCGGTGTCTCCAATCGGTCGCTGGGGTCTTTGGTTACCAGCCCTTCGGAGGCGAGAAAGGCGAACCAGGTTCGCACCGCGGAGATATGGCGACGGATCGTCGCCCCGCTGAGCCCGAGATCCTTCAGCAGGAAGACGAATTCTCGGAGCAGCGGCGTCGTCAGTTCCTGCGGTTGGTGCACTCCCCTGGTTACCGCGAACTGGGCCAGCCGGGTGAGGTCGCGACGGTACCCTTCGAGCGTGTGGGGCGAATGCCCTGCCTCGAGCGAGAGGTGGTCGCGGAACGCTGTCAGGTGAAAGGCGTTGGCGACCTCGACCTCAAGCAGCGGGAGCGTCATTGCCGCACCTGCCGGCTCCGCCGCCAGATCAGGAAGGCGATCAGCAGCGCCGCGGCGATTGTAGCGAACGCCAGGCCGCGGTTGAGCCGGTCGAGGCTCCTCAGCAGCGTTTCGAGCTCCGCGCCAAAGGTCGACGCGAGGAAAACGATCCCGCCGTACCAGAGGGCCGACGCCAGCAACATCGGAACGCCCGCGCGGATTGGTCCGACGTGGATCAGCCCCGCGAACGGCGGGACGATCGCGCGGAAGCCGGGCAGCAGGCGACCGAGGAAGAGTCCGACAACTCCGAAGCGATCGTATTCGCGACGAATGAACGCCATCCCGTCCTCCGGGAGGAACCGTCGCGCAAATTTCGAACGGAAAAGGGTCGGCGCGTGGCGGGCGGCCAGGAAGTACATCCCCATCGCCCCGCCAATGTTCGGAATGAGCGTAACGGCGAAGATTCCCCACGGCGTTGTCACGCCTTTATGCGCGAGGAAGGCACCGATGGCGACGGTGGCATCGGCCGGAAAGGGCGGGAAGATGTTTTCCAGGGCGGCGAGCACACCGACGACCGCGTAGACCGCGCCCGGCGGAAGCGTGGCCAACCAGTTCAGCAGACCTTCAATCACGGCAGGAGCGAGGGCCGGGTCGGTCTCGCCACGAGCGTCGCGACCGCCAGCACAGCAATCCCCTCGCCCCGACCCAGAAACCCCATGCCCTCGTTGGTCTTGGCCTTAATCGAAATGGCGCCGCTGCCGACGCCGAGGACCGCGGCAAGCCGATCCTCCATCGCCGGAATATGGGGAGCGAGTTTGGGGGCCTGGGCGATGACGGTGACGTCGGCCTGATTCAGCACCCACCCCGCAGCCTGGACTCGAAGGTGGGCCTCCGCCAGCAGCAGCATCGAGTCGGCATCTTTCCACTGTGGATCCGTGTCGGGAAAGAGCCGACCGATGTCACCCAGCGCCGCCGCACCCAGGATCGCGTCGGTGATCGCGTGGCCGATCGCATCAGCATCCGAGTGCCCGTGCAGGCCGAGGGTATGGGGCACCACGATACCCCCGAGTATGAGGCGGCGGCCTGCCGCAAATCGGTGGGAGTCGTAGCCGATGCCGACCCGGATCACACGACCGCCGCCAGCGACGCTTCGAGCATCGAGTAGTCCTGTCGCCGCCGCCGGGGGGTGAGGCCCGCATCACGGATCGCCCGTTCCATCTCGCCGATGGTGGCTCGGTGGGTGGTTCCCGCGGCAGAGACCACGTTCTCCTCCATCATCAACGAGCCGAAGTCGTTGGCGCCGAAACGCAGTGCCACCTGCCCCACCTTGAGTCCCATCGTCACCCAGGAAGACTGCAAATTCGGAACATTCTGGCAGACGATCCGCGCCATTGCGAGCGTGCGCAGGTAGGTCACGGCGTCGGTCTTTACATACTCGCTCATCGAGGTTCCGTCGGGCTGCAACGGCCAGCAGATGAAGGCGGTGAAGCCGCCAGTCCGCTCCTGCAGGTCGCGCACGCGGATGAGATGCTCGATCCGGTCGGCGTGGCTCTCGCCCAGCCCGTACATCATCGTGACCGAAGTCTTCATCCCCTGCCGATGCGCCTCTGCTTGCACGCCCAGCCATTCCTCGGTCTGGGCCTTCTTCTTGGCGACTCGCGCGCGGACCTCATCGACCAGTATCTCGCCACCACCACCCGGGATTGAGTCGAGGCCGGCCGCTCGGAGCTGGCGGATCACTTCGGGAACCGGCATCCGGAATCGCTCCGAGAAGAAGACCACTTCCGACGGCGAGAAGCCGTGGATATGGATGGGGTGATGCTCCTTGATGTAGCGCATCAGTTCGAGATACCACTCGAACGGGATGTACGGATTGTGCCCGCCTTGCAAGAGAATCTGGACGCCGCCAATGGCCTTGCACTCATCGATCTTGGCACCAATCTGCTCGAAGGAGAGGACATAGCCTTCGTGGTCCTTGGGCCGACGGTAGAAGGCGCAGAAGGCGCAATCGGCAACGCAGACATTCGTGTAGTTGATGTTCCGGTCGATGATGTACGTCACGACCGGATCCGGATGCAGTCGCCGGCGGACTGCGTCGGCTTGGGCGCCCAGCTCCAGGAGGGAGGCGTTCTCGTAGAGGTCAAGAAAGTGGCGGAACTCCGCACTGCTGCGATCCACGGTCGTCATCAGGCCGCCGTCAGGAACGTGAGGGAACCGTCCGGAACCAGGCCGTCCTTGGCGAGTCGGCCGAAGAACTCCGTGAGTCCGGCAAGGTGTCGGTAGGAGAGATCGTAATCGAGATCGCCGAGATAGGCCCGGCAGGTGACGACCGGAATCCCCGTTCGCGCAGCGGCCTCCGTCGCCAGCAGGTCGAGATGGGCGACCCCCCAGCTTCGGGAGGCGAGCAAGGCGGCGTGAACGCCCAGGACGGCCTCCCGGTCGGCATCGCGCCGTGCGGCCCAGACCGCGAACACGAACGGCAACCCGGTCCATTCCTTCCAGGCCGCGCCGAGGTCTGCACACACCGGGTAGATCCCGCTCATCCGCAGGTGCAGTGCCGCGTCGCCGATCACCAGCACAGCGTCGTGCGGCAACGACTGCAGCATCGTCAGGTCGGACGACTCGGCACGTGCGGTCACGAAGTGCGGCCTGACTCCCCAGCAGTGGTGGCAGAGCAATTCGAGCAGCAATACCGAGGTGCGTGACGAGGCAGTACACAGGACGGTGCGGCCGTCGAGTTCAGACACGGGGCGCCGCGAGAACAGCGCGACGCTATGGACGGGACCGTCGCAGGAGATGGCCAGATTGGGAAGCAGGTGGTAGGAGGTCGCGTCGCGGGCATACTCCACGGCCGAGATCACGCTCAGGTCCAGTTCGCCCGCTGCGAGCAGGTCGTTCAGCTCCGCCGCGGTCGCCGAGACGACGATCGCTGGCCCGGGAACGAGACCGCGATCCATTGCGGCATACACCGGCGCCGCGTTGATCCACGGAATCCGTCCGAGCCTCATGCGGCGTGAACCACCGGGAGCGCGCCCCGTAGCGCGCCGCCACTGGGGATGTCGAGTGCGCTGAAATCACTCCGGACGTCCTGGTAGAGTGAATCCCGTTCCACCGGGTGCTTGCCGGCGTCGCGGATCAGTGCAACCAGCCCCTCGTACGCGAGGTGCATCTCCGTCCGCGCCCCGGCTTCGTGGTAGACTCGTTCGTACACGACGGTTCCTTCGACATCATCACAGCCGAAGGCGAGCGCGATCTGGGAGAGAAACGGCGTGACCATCGGCCAATGCGTCTTGACGTGGGGAATATTGTCGAGATACAGTCGGCCGACCGCGATGTTCTTCAGGTCCTCGAATCCGGTGGTGGCCGTACCCACACGACCAAGCTCCACACCGAGTTCATTGTTCTCCGTGTGATACGCCAGCGGAATGTAGGTCAGGAATCCACCCGTCTCGTCCTGGAGCTCGCGCAACATCGTGAGGTGTTCGATACGGTCGTCCGCCGTCTCGATATGGCCGTACAGCATCGTGCAGTTGCTGGGAATCCCGAGGCGGTGTGCCTCGCGGTGGACGCTGAGCCACTCGGCGCCAGTCAGTTTGCGTTCGGCGATCGTGGCGCGGACGGCAGTCGAAAACACCTCTGCGCCACCGCCGGGCAACGACGTGAGCCCGGCCTGCTGGAGTGCGGCAAGTACCTCCGCAACCGACGACTTCTCGATTCGGGCGAGGTGGGCGATCTCGACGGCGGTGAGCGCCTTGATATGGACGTTCGGATGGCGCTCTTTCAGCCCGCGAATCATATCGGTGTAGTAGCTGAGGCCCAGCTTCGGGTGCAGCCCACCGACGATATGGAATTCCCTGGTGGGCCCGCCGATTGCCTGCGCCGCCTCGTGATAGACTTCCTCGAGTGACCGCGTGTAGTGGCCTGCTTCCTTCGGCATCCGTGCGAACGAGCAGAAGGTGCAGGTGTTGCGAAGGATGCAGACGTTGGTCGGATTGATGTGCTGATTGGCCGAGAAATACACCCGCTCCCCGTTCTTGCGACGGTTGGCGACGTCAGCGAGCGTACCGAGACCAATCAGATCGTCGGTCGCATAGAGATGTCGCGCGTCGTCCGGGGTCAGGCGGCGGCCCGCATCGACCTTTTCTGCGATGGGGAACAGCGCCGGATCGCGGAGGCGGTGGCGGGGGACGGTCAGGGAGGATTCCATGGCCGAAATCTACGATACCCCGCCCCCGGATGCTGACTCAGGGGCTGCCGTTGGGCGAACGACCTCGGCCTGGGGCCCCCGGGGCGTTGGAGAAGTGCTATGCCGGAGCGTCGAGTGCCCGCCGCACCGCCTCGGCGAGTTCTGCCGGGGTAAATGGTTTGCCGAGGAAGGGGGCGCCGCCATACTCAGCGGCCACGAGTTCCTCGCTGTACCCCGACATCAGCAGCAGGCGGGTTTCAGGGCGCTGCTCCGAGATTCGGCGGGCGAGTTCACCACCTCCCATTCCGGGCATCACCATATCGGTCAACAGCAGGTGGACTGGGCCGCTATGGGCGCCGGCCAGCGCGATGACTTCATGGCCATCTCCTCCCGCCAGGACCACATATCCCAGGAGTGACAGTACCCGTTCAACCAGCTGGCGAATCTGCGGTTCGTCTTCCGCGACCAGGATGGTCTCGGACCCGCGTGGCGCGCTCAGGCGTGCTGGAGCCGGAGCGACCGCGTCCGCCTGGCCGGCCGCAAACGGAAGTGTGATCTGAAAGCTCGTCCATTCGCCGGGCTGGGAGGTCGCTTCGATCCGGCCACCGGCCTGCTCAATGATGCCGTAACAGGTGGCGAGGCCGAGTCCGGTTCCGTGACCTGGAGGCTTGGTCGTGAAGAACGGTTCGAAGAGATGTTCCAATACGTCGCTTGAGAGCCCTGTGCCCGTATCGCTCACCGTGACAATGACCGAGGACGCTTCGACCGAGGTATGGAAATGCAGCGTGCCACCATCGGGCATTGCGTCCCGGGCGTTGACGGCCAGGTTGGTCAGCACCTGTTCGAACTGCGTCAGATCCATCAGGACCCGAGCTGGCGTCGGGGCAATCGTTGTCGCGATCGTGATGCGTTCGCCGACCAGGCGCCTGAGCAGACTGTTTGCCCCGACGATGACAGCGTTCGTATCGATCACCCGTGGCTGTACTATCTGCCGACGCGCAAATGCGAGCAGCTGCCGGGTGAGTGCGGCCGCGCGGTCGGCCGACTTGATGATTTCGTCCACATCCCGCACGGCCACCGGATCGGCGCTGCACCGCTCGCGCAGCAACTGGGTGTAGCCTCCGATCGCGGTGATCAGGTTGTTGAAGTCGTGGGCGATTCCACCGGCGAGGCGACCCACGGATTCGAGCCGCGCAGCCTCGGCGAGTCGGCGCTCGAGTTGCTGCTGATCGTGGACGTCCCGGACGATGAGGAGGATGCACTCGATGCCGTCGAAGTTCACCACCCGAGCCGACATCCGGCATTCCCGGAGCCTGCCATCCCCGGTCGGCAGCGCGACGGCATACTCACTGAGACTGCGATCGCCGGCGAGTGCATCGAGCATCCGCTGGCGACCCTGGTCGCTGCTCCAGAGGCCCGCCTCGGTCGTCGTGCGACCCACCATCCTCTCCCGAGGGAGCCCCGTCATCGCGACGAGGATGTTGTTGACTTCGAGAATGGCACCATCGGAGAGGCGCGTCAGTGCGACGCCGTCTGGAATCAGGGCGAAGAGCCGCGCAAACTTTTCCTCGGCACTCTGACGCAGTTTCGCTTCCGCGTCCTCGCGCCGCCCGATCTGTCGGCTTCGGACAAGAAAAGCCGTCAGTGCGAGTAACCCCACGACGAACGTGATGCGTACCGCGAACGGCAGGATGGCTACCGTCCGGCGAGCGTCCCACCCGCCGGCAGGCATCGCATCGAGCGTCCACACTCGATCCGGCAGACGGACCGTGGTGCTGATCGGCACCCCCTGGCCACCAAAAACCTTCCGACCGGCGATGACGCGGCCATTGGCATCGCGGAGTCGGAACCAGAGATTGGATTCCTGGTCGATCCGTGCCTCGTGCAGCAATGGCGCCAGATCGAGGACAATTGCCGCGACCCCCAAGAGCGCTCCGTTCCGGTCACGGAAGGCGAGTCGGCCGAGGAGCCCCTGCCCCCCCTGGAAGAGCTCGATGGGGCCGGATAAAACGACGCCTTGTGATCCGATCGCGGCGCGGAGATCGGCGCTGACCTCCGGTCGCGGATCGTTCAGGACGTCCCGGCCGAGCGCCGCTTCGTTGCCCGCGAGGGGGACCGTCTGTCGAATCTTGCCATCCACGAGGTATTGAATGGTCCGGACCCCGGGCACCCCAGTCAGGATCCGTGCCGCGAATGCCTCAAAATCTGGAGCGAGCGTGGGGCGCCCCCAGTTGACCGTCAGGAACGCCCCCACGCCGTGCAACAATGCCATCCGTCGGTTAATCGCCGACTCGAGTCCATTGGCTGTGGGGATGGCTTCCTGAAGGAGCTGTTGTCGCGAGACGACCAGGGCGACATGACGGGAGTATCGTTCAATCCCGATCGCAACGAGGGCTGCGACCACAGCCACCATCGCCGCGACGTGGAGGGGGCGAAAGGTGAGCACCCCCCGCCGGTCAGAACCGGAGGGGGGCGGTGTGTCCGTCGTCAGCGGTGGCGTGGCCAGGGTCACATTGCCCGCACAGCCAGCGTTGCGTTATGACCCCCGAAACCGAACGAGTTGGAGAGCGCGACGCCAACGCGCGCGCTGCGCTTCACGTTCGGGGCGCAGTCGAGGTCACACGCCGGATCGGGGTCATCGTTGTTGATCGTCGGTGGAATCACGCCGTGACTCGCGACGAGGAGCGAGACGATCGCTTCAATCGCGCCCGCCGCGCCGAGGGCGTGCCCGGTCATCGACTTGGTCGAGCCGAACACGAGTTTCCTGGCGTGCTGCCCGAAGACACCTTTGACGGCGTTGGTTTCGGCGATGTCGCCTTGCGGTGTCGAGGTACCGTGGGCGTTGATGTAATCCACGTCTTCGAGGGCGATTCCACCGCTCTCGAGGCAGTCGAGCATTGCCTGCTTTGCACCGTGCCCGTCTTCAGGTGGCGAGGTGATGTGATAGGCATCGCCGCTCGCCGCATATCCGATCACTTCACCAAGCATCGTCGCACCGCGCGCCTTGGCGTGTTCGAACTCTTCCAGGACCAGCATCCCGGCGCCGTCGGCGAGCACAAACCCATCCCGCCCCCGATCGAACGGACGCGATGCCACCGCCGGGTCGTCGTTGCGGGTCGAGAGCGCCTTCATATTCGAGAACGCGGCCACCGTGAGGCCGGTAATCGCGGCCTCGCAGCCCCCAGTGAGCATTACATCCGCGATCCCGCCGCGAATCATCTGCCACGAGGTCCCGATTGCGTGGGCCCCGGAGGCGCAGGCCGACACAGTGGCGAAATTGGGGCCCCGCAGGTTATAACGGATCGAGGCGAGGCCGGCGGCGATGTCGGGGATGAACATTGGCACGAAGAACGGTGACACCCGGTCGGGACCCTTGGTGAAAAAGGCTTCACAGTTGTCCTGATAGGTCTGCATTCCACCGATGCCGGCACCGATGATGGCACCCGCCCGCTTCGGATCGGCGATTTCGCCCGCACTCAGGCCGGCCTGGACCATCGCCTGATGGGCAGCGGCGAGGCCATACTGAGCAAACAGGTCGTAGCGGCGCGCCTCCTTCCGGTCGATGTACGGCGAGGGGTCGAAATTCTTGACCTCGCAGGCGAACTGCACCGAGAACCGTTCGGGGTCGAACTTCGTGATGCGGGCCGCGCCGGAGACACCGGCGAGCAGGTTCGCCCAGGACTCTTCCACGGTGAGCCCCACCGGGGTCACCAGGCCGAGACCAGTTACGACGACGCGGCGCACCGACTACTTCCCGAGCTTCTCGTGGAGATACTTCAGTGCATCGCCGACCGTGCGAAGTTTCTCGGCCTCTTCGTCCGGGATGTCGATGTCGAATTCCTTTTCGAAGGCCATCACCAGCTCGACCGTGTCGAGAGAGTCGGCGCCCAGGTCCTCCATGAACGAGGCCTCGGGGGTGAGCTTCTCGCGCTCGACGCCAAGCTCCTCGACAATGATGTCCTTGACCTTCTCCTCTACGTCACTCATCTGATGCCCCTGTTGCCTGGTGTGAAGTGATGACCCGCTCAGCCGATCATACCGCCGTCCACTACGATCACCTGCCCCGTCACATACCCGCCCAGGTCGGACGCGAGAAAAAGGACAGCCCCTGCAATGTCCCCTGGCACGCCGAGGCGCTTCAGCGGGATCGACTCCAATAACGCGGCCCGTGTCGCCTCGGGCAAGGCACCCGTCATATCGGTCTCGATGAAGCCGGGAGCGATGCAGTTCGCCAGGATCCCTCGGCCCGCATATTCCTTGGCAACCGACTTGGTCAAGCCAATAAGTCCGGCTTTGCTGGCGGCATAGTTGGCCTGCCCGGCATTGCCAGTAATCCCGACAATACTGGTGATGTTGATAATGCGACCCTGGCGCCGCTTCATCATCCCCTTGATGACCGCCTGCGTCGCGACGAAGGCCCCCTTGAGGTTGGCCGCCAGCACTTCGTCCCAGTCCGATTCGGTCAGCCGGATCAGAAGATTGTCACGGGTCAGCCCGGCGTTGTTCACCAGAATGTCGATCGGGCCGAGGGCGGCTTCCGCCTCGGCGATCGCGGAGCGGATCGCGGCGGGATCGGTCACGTCGCAGGCGAAGCCACGCGCACCCTCCCCCAGCTGCGTCGCGACCCGCTCCGCGCCTTCCCGGCTGCGCCCCACGATAGCCACCTTCGCGCCCGCGCGGTGCAGAATTTCTGCGATGGCGCGCCCGATGCCCCGGGTGCTCCCGGTGATGAAGGCGGTTTTCCCGGTGAGGTCGATGGAGAGACTCATTGCGCCAGCCATCGCTCGATATCGGCGACGTTCCCCAGCGGCGTGCACGACGCGCCGGGGACGATCCGCTTGAGCAGCCCGCTCAGCACCGAGCCGGGGCCGAGCTCGAGCCAGCGCGCATCCGGATATGCACCTGCCAATCTTTGCATCGAGGCGACCCAGCGAACCGGCGCGGTGAGCTGCTCGGCAAGGAGTTCTACGGCAGTGTCGCGTGAACGGCAGAACTCCGCCGTGGCATTGGCGACAACGGCAAAAGTCGGCTCCCCGAACGGGGCGACATCCAGCGCCTCGCGCAGGCCGGCGACCGCCGGCTGCATCAACGGGGAATGGAACGCGCCGCTCACGTTGAGGGGGAGCACTCGCTTCGCTCCGGCCGACTTGCAGAGCTCACCGGCACGCCCGACTGCCTCAGGATCGCCAGAGATCACGGTCTGATCGGGGGCGTTGAGGTTTGCTGCGACCACCGTCCCCTCCCCTGCCGCCGTTGCCCCGGCACAGCAGGCTTCGACCTCGGCAGTCCCCAGCCCGAGCACCGCCATCATCGCGCCTGGGCGCGCCCGGCCCGCCTGGTACATCAGTGCACCGCGGCGGCGGACCAGCAGCGCGGCATCGGCTGCATCGAGGGCGCTGGCGGCGACATACGCACTGTACTCACCGAGCGAGTGCCCCGCCGCGGCGACCACGTCGCCAAGCCGCCCTCGGAGCACCGACAGCACGGCGGCCGAGTGCGCCAGGATCGCAGGCTGCGCGTTATGGGTCAGCGTCAGATCCGCTTCGGGTCCCTCCCACATCAGCGTGGTCAGTGGCGTCTCGAGCGCGTCGTCGATGCGGGCGAGGGTCGCCCGTGCCTCGGGGAAGCGCTCGGCCAGATCCTTCGCCATCCCGACCTTCTGCGCTCCCTGGCCGGGGAAAAGCAGGATGGTCACCACCGAAGCACCACACTGCCCCAGGCAAACCCGGCGCCGAACGAGACCAGCATCACAATCATTCCTGGCCGCAGTCGTCCTTCCTGCTCGGCCTGCACCAGCGCCAGCGGGATGCTCGCCGACGAGGTGTTTCCGTACCGGTCGACGTTGACGAACACTTTGCTCATCGGGATCTCCGCGTGCTTCGCGGTGGCCTCGATGATCCGCAAATTGGCCTGATGGGGGACCAGCAGGTCGATGTCGCCGGAAGTCAGGCCAGCGCGGCGGATCGCCTCATCGGTGGAGCGGCTCATCGCCAGCACGGCAGCCTTGAACACTTCTCGGCCAGCCATCTTCATCAGGTGGCGCTTTTCCCGGATCACCACCTCGTCGAGCGGTTCGGACGAGCCCCCGCCAGGGATGTAGAGCAGCGACGCAAGATCGCCGTCGGCCCCCATATAGGTAGCAAGGATGCCGTGATCGTCCTGAGCACGCTTGAGGACCGCGGCGCCGGCGCCGTCGCCGAAGAGAATGACCGTAGAGCGATCGGTCTGATCGACGATGCTCGAAAGTTTTTCAGCCCCGAGGACAAGAATGGTATCACCGTTGCCAGTGGCCATCAGTCCTTCGGCGACCGTGAGCGCGTAGACCCAGCCCGGGCACGCTGCTACCACATCGAACGCCCAGGCATTCTTGGCGCCGAGGGCCGCCTGGAGATCGCACGCGGCCGAGGGCAACCGGCGATCCGGCGTGACCGTGGCGAAGACGATGCCATCGAGATCGGTCGCGGAGACTCCTGCCTGCGCCATCGCCTGGCGAGCCGCGACGAGGGTGTAACTGGTGAGCGTCTCGCTGGGATCGGCGATTCGGCGTTCCCGGATGCCCGTCCGCTCCACGATCCACTCATCGGACGTCTCGACCATCCGCTCGAGGTCGGCGTTCGTCAGAATGCGAGCCGGGGTCGCCGAGCCGATGCCGGCGAAGTACGCGATCGGACGCCTGGCCTTCACGCGGGCGGCTTCGCGTCACGCAGCGCCAGCTCGGCTGCGATATGGTCGCTCAGGCCACCGTGCACGGATTCCACCGCCTTCCTGATTGCGTTCTTGATCGCGTTGGCATTCGAAGAGCCGTGACAGATGATCGGTACGCCGCGCACTCCGAGGAGCGGCCCGCCGCCGTACTGGGAGTAGTCGAGAAATCGCATCAACGGCTTCATCGCGTCCGATTCGAGGAGCCCGGGGCTTTCGCGCCCGAGCAACGCGGCCACCAGGCGCCCCATCGATTCGTAGAACTTGAGAACGATATTTCCGACGAAGCCATCGCAGACCACGACGTCGATGCGGCCGTGTCGCGGATGCGGCACCGCGATGTCGCGGCCTTCGATGTTGCCGACGTAGTTGAGCCGTGGGTGATCGCGAAGTACGCGATGCGCCTCGCGGACCAGCGCGTTCCCCTTCTCATCCTCCTCACCAACGTTGAGCAGCCCGACCTTCGGCGCGACGCGACCAACGACGTCCCGCATATAGATCGAGCCGAGGTAGGCGAAGTTCACCAACTCCTTGACGGAGCAGTCGAGGTTTGCGCCGGCGTCGAGCACCAGCACCGGTCCCTCGGCGGCGGGGAAAAGCGAGGCCACCGTGGCGCGATCGACACCGTCGTGAAGCCCGAGCAGGATGGTGGAGGCGGCGAGCGAAGCGCCGGTATTGCCGGCAGAAACAAACGCGTCGACCAGACCATCTCGGTGGAGGCCAAGGCCGACGACGAGCGAGGAGTCTGGTTTCCGGCGGACGGCCGACAACGGCTTCTCCGCCATCCCGATCACTTCGGTAGCCTCGACGATCGCGAGCCGCGTGCGGTCAATCCCGGGGTGTCGGGCGAGGTGTTCCTCGATAACCGCCGGCTGCCCGACCAGGGTCAGGACGAAGTCGGGTGGCAACTCACGCAGGGCGAGTTCGGCGCCGTCGATCTCTGCCGCCGGCGCGTGGTCTCCCCCCATCGCGTCGAGCGCGACGCGGATCACGACTTAGTTGTCCTCGACCTCGAGCCGCTTCTTGCCCGCGTAGTAGCCGCAGGACGGGCAGACCCGGTGCGGCAGCCGCGGCGCGCTGCAGCGCGCGCAGGCCTGCGCCGGAATCCCCTGCGCAGTGTGGTGCCCGCGACGGAGGCGCTTGCGCGACTTGGACATTTTTCGCTTCGGTACGGCCATCGGTCCCTCAGTTGGTCGAGCCGGCGGCCACGCATCCGCATGGGCCGGCGTTCAAGTCCGCACCGCACGCGGCGCAGAATCCCTTGCAATCGGGGCGGCAGAGCGGAAACGCCGACACGAGCAGGGCAAGCTCCTCCCGAACTGCCGCCGTGACGTCGATCACGTCAACATGCGACGGGAGGGGGTACACACTGGGATCGTCGGCGAGCTCGGGGTCCCCCGAGAAAAGGACGTCCACCTCGTCGTCGATCTGCTGCGTCACCGGGCTCAGGCAGCGGCGACATTCCCCTGCCACCGTGGCCTGAAGCCGCCCACGCCAGAGAAAATTGCCCTCGGCAGTCGGCTGCAGCGTCCCCTCGATCTGCACCGGCCCGCGCAGGGCCACGTCCAGCCCTTCGAGCGCGGGGTCCGTCGGGGCAAGGAGCCCGTCGGTCTCGACCGCACCCCCCTTGAGCTGACGAACGTCCACGCGGAGCATAGCCCTCAAAACTAGCGGCCCAGCCCCCGCCCGGTCAAGCCGTTCCGCTGGCTCCCAAGAGCGCTAACTCACGCTCTGGAAAGAAGAAAGCAATCTCCCTGAGGGCATTTTCGTCGCTGTCTGAGCCGTGGACCGCGTTCCGGCCCTTGGACTCCGCGAAGAGCTTGCGGACCGTCCCGGCGGCAGCTTCTGTCGGGTCGGTGGCCCCAATGGCGGTTCGCCAGGCGACCACGGCGTCCGCAGCCTCCAGGGCGAGCGCCAGCACCGGCCCGGAGCTCATGAATTCCACCAGTTCAGCGTAGAAGGGGCGTCCACGGTGGATCTCATAGAACGCCTCGGCCTCGGTCCGGCTGAGCCGCACCATTCGCAGCGCCCGGATCGCAAACCCCTGCTTCTCGATATGGGCGAGGATTGCCCCCCCCTTCCCGCTGCTCACGGCGTCGGGCTTCACCATCGCAAACGTCAGACGACCTGCCATCCCCTTGCTCCTCGCGGCCCTTGGGCCGAGTTCAATGCCGCTGGTGCGAGCCGCCTATTTCAGGCGCGCCCTGAGCAGCCCGACGACGTCGGCCGGGCGGCGCATAATCCCGATATTCGCCGCTTCGAATGCCTGGAATTTCTCCTCTGCGGTGCCGGAAGAACCCGAGATGATCGCACCGGCGTGCCCCATCCGCCGTCCCTTGGGGGCGGTCTGACCGGCGACGAAGCCGCACACCGGCTTCGTCACGTGCTCCCGGATGTACGCTGCCGCCTCCTGCTCCGCCGTGCCACCGATTTCTCCCAGCATCACGATAGCTTCCGTCTTCGGATCGGCGTTGAATGCCGCGATCACGTCGATGAAATTGCTCCCGACGATCGGATCCCCACCGATTCCGACGCAGGTGCTCTGGCCGAGCCCGGCACCGGTCAGGTGATGCACCACCTCGTACGTCAGCGTACCGGAGCGCGACACCAGTCCGATCGGACCTGGAGTGCAGATCGCGCCGGGGATGATCCCGACTTTCGATTCCCCAGGGGTGATCAGCCCGGGACAGTTGGGGCCGATCAGTCGCACGTTGCGCTGCGCGATGTACGGCATCACGAACGTCATATCAAGGACCGGCACGCCTTCGGTGATGCAGACGACCAATTCGATGCCGGCGTCGGCCGCTTCCTGAATCGCCCCCGCCGCCATCGCCGGCGGGACGTAAATCACCGCACAGTTGGCTTTCGTCTCGGTGACCGCATCGGCCACCGTATGGAAGACGGGGACCTTTCCCTCAAAGGTCTGGCCCCCTTTCCCCGGCGTGACACCAGCCACGATGTTCGTCCCGTAGTCGAGCATCTGTCGCGCGTGGAACGATCCCTCTCGGCCGGTGATGCCCTGCACGACCAGGCGCGTGTCTTTTCCGATCCAGATGCTCACGCAGCCCCCTTCGCAAGTTCTACGGCCTTGGCCACCGCCGCGTCCATATCATTCATCGCCGACATCCCGACACTCTCCAGGATCCGGAACGCTTCCACTTCGTTGGTGCCCGTGAGCCGGATGACAATCGGCACGCCGACCTTGAATTGCTTCGTCGCGGCCACGATCCCGTTCGCCACGTCATCGGTGCGCGTGATGCCACCAAAGATGTTGAACAGGATGACCTTCACCGCCGGATCGGCCGTGATGATCTTGAGGGCGTTGACCACCTTTTCCGGATTCGACGACCCGCCGATATCGAGGAAGTTCGCCGGCTCACCGCCGTGGTATTTCACCAGGTCCATCGTGGCCATCGCCAGCCCCGCACCATTGACCACGCAGCCGACGTCCCCGTCAAGCTTGATGAACGTGAGGTTGGCACGGCGCGCGGCCACCTCGCTGGGTTCTTCGCCCGATTCGTCGCGCAGGACAGCGAGATCGGGGCGGCGATCGAGTTCGTTGTCGTCGATGATGATCTTGGCGTCAAGCGCGAGCACCTTGCCATCAGGCGTCGTCACCAGGGGATTGATCTCGGCGAGCGAGCAGCCGTTCGCCATGAACACCTTGTAGAGCTGGGTCAGGATCCGGGTCGCGGCCTTGACGTGGTCCCAATCGCGATAGAGCGCCAGTGCGAGTTTCAACGCCTGATGGGGAAGCAGGCCGTCCCGCGGATCGACCGCGAGCCGGGTGATCTTCTCGGGGGTCTTGGCGGCGACCTCTTCGATGTCCACGCCGCCGGCGTCCGACACCATGAAGACCGGCTTCTGAGAGGCCCGGTCGAGAATCAGCCCGACGTAACTCTCGGTCGCGATGTCGGCGGCCGGGACCACGAGCACCTTGTTGACCACCAGCCCTTTGATACTCATCCCGAGGATCTGCGAAGCACACTCGAGGGCTTCGGCCGGGTTGCGCGCGAGCTTGACGCCGCCGGCCTTGCCGCGGCCACCGACGTGGACCTGGGCCTTGACGACCACGGTGCCGCCGAGGCGTCGAGCGATCGCTTCGGCCTCGGTGGGAGTGCTGGCAACATCGCCGTCAAACATCGGAATGCCGGCAACCTTGAGCAGGTCGCGGGCCTGATATTCGTGCAAGTTCACGCATACCTCGACGAAAGGATCAAAAGACAACCTTGAAAATTAGCCGAACCGGATGCCCCCCGCCACTAACGGGGTGGCGGCTCGAGCGTTTTCCGGAGTTGCTCGAAGGCACGGCCGAACGCGGTCAAGTCGTGCCGCGCCAGCGAGGAGTCAGCCTGAAGCAGCCACCTCCGGGCCGCGGCGAGGCGACCCGCATCGGAGGGGCCCCGCAGTCCCGCAGCGCGGTCTCCGCCCAGCAGCTCACCCCAGAGCTCTGCCGGGGACCGGGCTCCGGCGATGCGCTCGCCAATGGCGCCGCCCACTCCGAGCAGCGTTGGTTTCCCGTGGCCGGGAACCGCGAAGATCGGCTGCCAGGCTACCAACTCGCGCTGGCCGAACCGCCAACGGATGGGCGGGACGAAGAATGTATCTCCCGCGGCGTGCGCCGAATCCCGGAGCTGCGCGAGGGTCCGATTTCTGGTCCAGTCCCGTTCCAGCTCACGACCATTGGCCACCGCGGTCCGGTCGATCCGTTCCAGCACGAGTTGGGGGATCCCGTCGATCCTGCTCGCCGTGACCACGGCCGAGAGTACCCGACGCGACGGATCTTCGAACACCGCGACTCTTCCCACGGTGGCAGGGGTGCGCCAGGCCACCATCGGAAGCTCGGGCGGACCGTCGGCACTCTCCCGTCCCGGTCGCCGGCCCAGGTTCCACGCGGGCCCTTCGAGGACACCGAGCTGCACAGCGAGCCACCCTGCGGGGTACGGCAGTGCGGTTCGCACGGCTTCCGGGAGGGCACTGGCTGACAGGATCATTCCCGGGGAGAATCGGCTCCAGCTGACAGCCAGCGAGTCGGCCCCTGGGTCGAAGTAGACTCGCACCGCCCCCGACACCGCATCCATCGTCGCAACGAAGGCGGGAACGACGCCGGCTACTTCGCTGCCGCGCCACCGTGCCCGACTCGCCCGGGGTGCGACCCGCAACGGCAATGTCCCCTGCACTACCCAGGTCAGGCGGCCGTCGAGCAACGCCGGGCTCGGGGGGGCCCACGTCGCCATCGGCAGAATTGCCGTCGCACGCTCCGCCGGGTCGAGATGCCAGTCGACCGCGCGGGTGCTTCCAGCGGCCAGCATCCCCCACGCCTGGCGGGCCCAGGCGAGCACCACGCCGCGCAGCGGACCGCCCACCGAAACACCCGGCGTCGTGGCTTGCCAGTCGTTGGCATCAGGACGCAAGCGAGGATCAGCGAGCGAGAGCAGCGTCACCGCGGAATCTGTCGCGGCGTTGGCAGCGAGGAACAGCGGGCCACCAGGGCCCGCCACGATGCCTTCGGCGATCCCGAAGACATCGACCCGATGACGGTCGATCGGCGACGTTGCGACGACGAGCCAACCGGGCATCCCCCCCGCCGCGGTGCGGAGCAATTGTGGAGAGGCGCCCAGCAGCGTGCGCCGGTCGGACTCGAACCAGCGGGCGAGCACCATCTCGTCCCAGATCGTCGTGGGACCCGGCACCGTGTCGATGACACGTGAGGCGGGAACCTCGCGAATGCCCCACGCGATCGATTCGAGCTGACGCAGCTCTGCCGCTGTCACGGCGGGTGGGGTGCCTTCGGCAGCCAGCGAGGGGATCACCACGCGCTCGATCAGCGCTCCGATCAGCAAGACGCTCCAGCCGCCAAGCAGCAGGCCGTGACGACCGTGTTGCGCCCAGAGAACGCAGAGAATGGCCACACCGGACGCGACACCTGCCATGATCTGCGCGGCACGAATTCTGGTAATCGCCGCCATCGCTCCGAGCTGCGGGTCTGCGCCTGCGGCGAGCCGGTAGGGCTCGATCAGATACCCTGCGGCGATCACGACCGCGAAGAGCATCAGGAGTACCCCGATGTGCCGTCGCGCATCGGGATGGACGAGGAACACGCCGCGTTCTCGCCGGATGCCGCCGATGCTGCTGTACAGGATTGTCGCAACAGCCAATCCAAGTACGACGAGGGTGACAGCAAAGTCGTGGGCTAGCCCCCACACCGGCAATTGGGCGATGAAAACGCCGAGATCCTGCCCCAGGAGGGGATCGACAACGCCATAGTGCACACCTTGCCACGCCAGCGCGAGGGGACCCCGCCAGGCACGCGCACCAGCGCCGGTGATCAGCCCGAGCAGCCCGCCGGTGGCGAGCGCCGCGAGCCAGAGCAGCCGCATCGGAATCGCTTCGCGAACTTGCAGGTTGCCAAAGTTCCGAGCGACCGACACCGTCGCGACGGCACGCGCCACGAGCAACGCCTGGAGGGCGAACCAGCACGAGGCGATCACGATGGCGAGACCATCGAGACCAACTCCCAGCAACCGCCAGCGGGTGACGGCGTCGACGGCTGCCGGGGAGATGGTGGCTGCCCACCAGCGCTCGCTCAGGAACGCAGCGCTCCAGCGACCGACGTAGAGCAACACCACCACGAGCGCGATGCCACTGAGCAGTCGGCGCGTCCGCGAGATCATCGCATCAGGCTCGGACACCGTGCCCGGCCAGCCAGGTCATCACCTCGTCCTGGTAGGCATCGCGCGCTGCCGCAGACGTGCCCTCGAATCGCAACACCAGGATGGCTTGCGTGTTGGAGGCGCGGATCAACCCCCAGCCGTCCGGGTAGGCGATCCGGACTCCATCGATCGTCGAGACGGGATAGCGGGCCGAGAAATGCGCCGCGGCAGCCTCCACGAGCCCGAATTTCACGCTGTCGGGACAGTCGACCCGGATCTCCGCCGTCGCGAATGTTTGCGGCAAATCGGCCAGCAGCGGGGCCAGTCCGCCGGGGCCCGCGGCCACGATCTCCAGCAGGCGAGCCGCTGCAAACAACGCGTCATCGAAGCCGAACCAGTCTCCCCCGAAGAAGATGTGTCCGCTCATCTCACCGGCGAGTGGCGAGTGCTCGGACTTCATCTTTGCCTTGATGAGGGAGTGTCCGGTTTTCCACATGATGGGGCGGGCACCGGCCGCGGTGAGTGCCTGCGGGAGGATCTCGGAGCACTTGACATCGAAGATCACCGGAATCCCCGCACCGAACCGCCGAACCGCATCGCGACCGAAGAGCACCAGCAGCTGATCACCCCAGATCGGTCGTGCTGCCTCATCGACAGCTCCAATCCGGTCGCCATCGCCGTCAAAGGCGATGCCCAGTTCGGCGCCATGCGCGCGGACCGCCTGCTGCAGGTCGACCAGATTCTCCAGGACGGTGGGATCGGGATGATGATTCGGGAAGGTGCCGTCACTCTCCGCGAAGAGTGGAATCACGTCGGCACCGCAGGCCTGCAGGGTGCCGATGGCCACGAGTGCGGCGACGCCGTTGCCGCAGTCCACCACCACCTTCACCGGTCGTGCCAGGTGATGCCGCTCGACAATCGCCTGCCGGTATCGGGAGAGGATCGACGCATCGCTGCCGTGATGGCCGGCCCCCTCCTCGAACCGTTCGGTGACGATCGTCTCCCACAGCGCGAGAATGGCCTCGCCGTGGATCGCCTCGCCGTCCAGTGTGATCTTGAAGCCGTTGTATTCTGGCGGATTGTGCGAGCCAGTGACCTGCACGCCACCATCGGTGCCGAGGGCGCTGACGGCAAAATACAATGCCGGGGTCGGCAGCATTCCGACGTCGATGGCGCTGCACCCGGACGCGACCACCCCGTGACGCAGCGCGGAGGCGAGGGCTTCTCCGCTCGGGCGGTTATCCCGGCCGATGGCGAGGGTGGCGGGACGACCGAGCCGGGCACGCGCGGCGGTGCCGATCGCGCGGCCAAGTTGTTCCGCGAAGGCCGGTGTGAGTTCGCTGCCGACAACGCCGCGGATATCGTACTGGCGGAAGATGGACTGGGGGACATTCACGTGGCGGACTTCCTTCAGCGTGGGCCGATCGGTGCGGCGGACTGCCGCAAGTGCACCGCTTCCTGGGTAGCGAAATTGAGGGGAAGGTTCGGCCAGAACCCGAACAGCACAATCGCGCCAACGCAAATGGCGACCGCGATCTTCGCGGGACGTGGAAAGCGGATGGTGGTATGCGCCGAGCGGGTCCGCGTGGGTTTGAGGGTCATCGCAAGAATGACCGGCAGATAATACCCGATGGAGATGCCGCTACCGATCATCGCCACAATCGGGAGGACCGCTTCCCCTTGCCCCAGCGTAGCGGAGATCAGATACCACTTTGCGATGAAGCCGAACGTCCCGGGGAACCCGAGCAGCGAGAGCATACAGATCGCCAACCCCATTGAGGCGAAGGGTCTGACCGAGAACAACCCCTCGAGGTCGGTGAGCAAAACCGTGCGTGCGCCCGCACGTTCAATCGAGGCCAGAATGCCGAACGCTGCCACCGTGGTGATCGAATAGGCGAGGAGATAGACCAGTACCGCTGCGGTGCCCTCGTCGCTGTGGGCCCACAGGGCGAGCAGGAGATAGCCAGCGTGTGCAACGGCGCTGTAGGCCAGCATCCGCTTCATCGACGTCTGCGCCAGTGCCGTCAGATTTCCGACCAGGATGGTCGCGATCGCCAGCACACCAAGAATCGGGCGCCAGAGCACCACGTAGGCCGGGAATGCCTCGGCGAGCAGCCGGGCAAGCGCCAGAAAGGCTGCGGCCTTCACGCCGCTGGCCATGAACGCCGTGACCGGTGTTGGCGAACCTTCGTACACGTCCGGCGCCCAGGCGTGAAACGGGACGGCGGCCACCTTGAACGCGAAGCCCACCAGCAGCAGCCCCATCCCGAGTTTGGCCATGAGTGTCGGCGGAGTGGCCGCGAGCTGCGCGCCGATCAGGGCGAAGTTGAACTGCCCGGTCGCGCCGTAGATCAGTGCAATGCCGTAGAGCAGGAACCCGGAGGCGAATGCTCCCAGCAGGAAGTATTTCAATGCCGCCTCGGCCGATGCGCGTCGGGTCCGGTCGTAGCCGGCAAGGACGTAGACCGAGATCGACATCACCTCCAGCCCGAGGAACACCGTGATCAGGTCGGCCGCGCCCGCGAGGAGCATCGCCCCGACGGTGGCGAGCATCAGCAGCACGTAATATTCGGGTGCCAGGATTCCCTGGCGCTCGAGCCATCGCAAGGAGAGGACCGCGATGGCTCCACCGATCCAGAGGAGCAGGGCGTCACTGGCAAATCGGAAGCCGTCCAGTGCGATCATCTGGGGCAGTCCGTCGGCGCGAGCGCCTCGCCACGCCAGCCACGCGGTGGCCAGCACGGCCAGGAGGTAACCCACGATCGAGAGCACCCCGACGAGGCGGGTGTCGGCCGCCGTGCGATGCCGCCAGGAGGCGACCAGCAGCACCACCAGCGCCCACGCGGTGAGCAGCAGTTCGGGAAGCAAGGCCAGTGTGGCCCCACCCGCCGTGGAGAGGTCGATGAGCATCACGGTTTCATCCCCGACGTCGTGATACCGGGCAGCGTGGCCGGGGGGAGGTGCGGTTCGATCAGCTCGATGTAGCGCCTTGCGGCCGCCTCGGTACGACGGAGCAACGGACCGGGATAGAGCCCGATCCAGAGCATCGCGAGGATCAGCGGTGTCATCACCGCCATCTCGCGGAAGTTCAGGTCGCCGATTCCTTCATTCAGCGGATTGGTGAAGCGATTGAAGAACACCCGCTGCGTGGCCCACAGCATATAGCCGGCGGAGAAGACCACGGCGGTAGCGGCCACGGCCACCAGGTAGGGGTAGCGCCCGAACGATCCGAGCAGCACCAGAAACTCACCAATGAAGCCGTTGAGTCCCGGCAGCCCGATCGAGGAGAAGGCGGTGATCGTAAAGGCCGTCGCCATCAGTGGGGCAACCCGTGCGAGGCCACCGAAATCAGCGATCTTCCGCGTATGTCGGCGCTCGTACAGCATTCCGATGATGAAGAAAAGCGCACCGGTGCTGAGGCCGTGCGACACCATCACGAGGATCGCGCCTTGCACGCTCTCGACCGTGCTGCCCCAGATCCCGAGCATCACGAAACCGAGATGGCTGACCGACGAGTAGGCGACCAGTCGCTTGAGATCCGGCTGGACCATTGCCACCAGCGCGGCGTAGACGATGCCGATCACGGCGAGCGATGCCATCACCATCCCGGTGGTCCTGGACAGCGCGAAAGCCGGGAAGAACGGAATGGCAAACCGGAGAAAGCCGTAGGTCCCCATCTTGAGCAGGATGACGGCAAGATCGACGGAACCGGCCGTCGGTGCCTCGGTGTGGGCATCCGGAAGCCAAGTATGGAACGGAAAGAGCGGCACCTTGACCGCAAAGGCAAGCGCGAACGCTACGAAGAGCCAGCCCCCCCAGGGTGCCATCGCTCCGGCGTGCTCGAGCAGGTGCTCGTATGCGAACGAGTACGTCCCGGTCGCCTTCCCCACCATCCACACCATCCAGACAATCGCCACCAGCATCAGCAGCGAACCGACGAAGGTGTAGATCACGAACTTGGTGGCGGCGTACAGCCGGTTGCTGCTCCCCCAGATGCCGATCAGGAAGTACATCGGGATCAGCAGCAGTTCCCAGAAGGTGTAGAACAGGAACAGGTCGGTCGAGATGAACACGCCAAGCATACCCGTCTTCAGGGCGAGCAGCAGGGAGTAGAAGCCGCGCTGCTTCTGGTCGATACCACGCCAACTGCCCCAGACCACCAGCGGCATCATGACGATCGACAACAGGACCATCAGCACGGAAATCCCGTCGATACCGATCCGATACCCGATCCCGAACCGCGGCAGCCAGGGCGCGTCGGTGACGAACTGCATTCCGGGATTCGACGAGTCGAACGCCCACCACAATCCCAGCCCGAGGATCAGCTCGGCCAGGGCCACGGTCAGGGCAATCCAGCGTGCCGACTGGACCGGAAAGATCAGGATGAGCGGGATCGCAAGGAGCGGCAGCACCAACAGGACGTGAAGGATCCAGTGCGCATAGCCGATCGACGCCAAAAGGTGGGTCATCGGCTCACCCCGCCAGCGAACGGAGGATGAGGACCGCGCCGATCGCGAACATCGTCACATAGAGCGCGACTTGTCCATTCTGGAGTCGAGAACCGAGCCAGCCGAGCCCCTGCGCCACCCGTGCGGTTCCACCGACGGCGAGCCGGTCGACCAGAAACTGATCCATCCCCTGCCAGAGGACTCGCCGAGCGATCCAGACGACCGGCCCCACGATGAGTTTCTGGTAGATCTCGTCGACCCGGTACTTCTCATACAGCAGCCGGGCCAGGCCGTGCTCGGGGGCGGCATTCTCTGGCGTGGCAATCGGCCCGCGGAGTGTCATTCTCGTCCCCAGGACGAGACCGATCAGGCCAATCGCCACCGCCCCGCCAATCAGCAGCAACTCGGTCAGGCCGTGCGGCAGCGCCAGCACGGGGAGCAGCGCGTCGGCCGGGGCGGTGACCGGCTCGAGCCAGCGGTGGATCGCCTCGCTCCCGCCTACCACTCCAGGGAGGTTGAGGACGCCACCGAGGAGCGAGAGCACCCCCAGCACCAGCAGCGGCCCGGTCATCGTCCACGGCGCCTCGTGGAGTCCGGCCTCGGTCGTGTCACCACCGCGGAACGTGCCGAGGAAGGTCATCGCCACCAGCCGGGCCATGTAGTAGGCCGTCATCAAGGCCGCCGCGAGCGCGAGCAACCAGCAGACGAGGTAGATCGGATCGCTCTGTCCGCGTGCAAACGCCATCGTCAGAATTTCATCCTTCGACCAGAATCCCGAGAGCGGTGGGACACCTGCGATCGCAAGGGTCGCGATCACCATGAGCGCGAAGGTCCACGGCATCGCCTTTCGGAGTCCCCCCATGTTGCGCATATCCTGGGCGTCGCGATGACTGTGCGCACGATGCAGCGCGTGGTGCATCGCGTGGATCACGCTTCCCGCCCCGAGGAACAGCAGCGCCTTGAAGAAGGCGTGGGTCACCAGGTGGAAGATGCCGCTGGCGAATGCACCGGTTCCGACCCCGAGGAACATGTATCCCAGCTGGGATACCGTGGAGTAGGCGAGCACCTTCTTGATGTCGTATTGCTTCAGGCCGATGGTCGCGGCGAAGAACGCGGTCAGCGCGCCGATGACGGCGATCACCTCGAGCGTGACCGGGGCCAGGGCGAAAAGCACCCCGGTGCGGACGACGAGAAAGACGCCCGCGGTCACCATCGTGGCGGCGTGGATGAGTGCCGAGACCGGAGTCGGGCCGGCCATTGCATCAGGAAGCCAGACATAGAGCGGGATCTGAGCCGACTTGCCGGTGCAGCCGAGGAAGATCAGCAGGGTGATCAGCGTGGCGAGGGTACCACCCATCGGCAGCAAGGCCGGGGCACGACGGGCGATCTCACTGTATTCGAGGCTGCCGAGATACCACCAGAGCAGGAACATCGCCATCAGGACGCCGAAGTCCCCGATCCGATTGGCGAGGAACGCCTTCTTGCCCGCATCGGCATTGGCGTCGACTTCGAACCAGAAGCCGATGAGCAGGTAGCTGCACAGCCCGACCCCTTCCCAGCCGATGAAGCTCACCGGCAGCGATGCACCGAGCACCAGCACCAGCATGAACGCGACGAAGAGGTTGAGGTACGCGAAATAGCGCGCGTACCCAGGGTCGTCGCGCATATAGCCGACGGAGAAGAGATGAATCAACGAACCGATGCCGGTCACCACCAGCAGCATGATGATCGAGAGGTGGTCCACCTGGAGGGCGAGGTCGATGTTCAGGCGCGTCGAGATCGGCATCCAGTGCCAGAGCAGCACGCGCACCGATTCCTCGGTACCCTGCCGCAATTCGAGGAACACTCCCACCGCCACCGCGAATGCCGCCGCAAGCGTGCCCACCCCGACGACCGAGACCAGCCCCTTGGCGCGCGAGCCGCGCGCCGCCAGCACCCCGTTGCACGCAGCCCCCAGCAGCGGGAAGAGCACGGCCAACCAGACGAGCTGAATCACGCCTCAGCCCTTGAGGAGGTTGAGCTGGGTGAGGTCAACCGACTGGGTATGCCGGAAGACCGCCAGGATGATCGCGAGTCCGACGGCGGCCTCGGCCGCCGCGACCGTCATCACGAAGAAGACCATGATCTGCCCACCATATCCGTGCACCCGCGAGAGCGCGACGAAGCTGACGTTGACCGCGTTGAGCATCAGCTCCACGCACATGAAGAGCACGATGGCGCTGCGCCGGGTCAGCACACCGGCCACGCCAATCACGAAGAGCACCGCAGAGAGGATCAGGGAAGGTCCGAGCAGCATCAGAGTTTCTTCTTTGCGAGGACGACGGCCCCGATCACGGCCGCCAGCAGGAGCACCGAGGTGATCTCGAACGGAATCAGATAGCTGGAAAACAGCGGCTCGGCGATGCCGCCCACGACACCGTGCGAGGCCGTGGCGGCCTGGGCGGCAGCGCCCTCGGGAAAAACCAGCGCGGGGTTGACGCTGCCGGGCAACGTGGAAACTTCCCGGGCGAGTCGCTCCGGAGTGTAGCCGCGAAGCGCCACCAGCTCCGCGCCCATCACCACACTCACCCCCACCCCGACCAGCCACGCGGGCCAGCGCCGGAGCGTGCCGGGTGAGTCGCCGATGTTGAGCAGCATGATCACGAAGAGGAAGAGCACCATCACCGCACCCGCGTACACCAGCACCTGCACCGCCGCGATGAATTCGGCCTGGAGCAGGACATAGATGCCGGCCAGCGCGAACATCGTCGAGACCAGCCAGAGCACTGAAGCGATCGGGTTCCGGCGGGTGATGCAGAGCACCGCCGAGACCACGGCCCAGACCGCAAAGACCCACCAGGTGGCGGTTACCAGATCCACGTCACTCTCCCAGCGGGTCAGCAGGATCCCACAGCGACGAGACCTGGTGCGTCTGCGCCGAGAGCCGTTCGAGATCGTAGACAAACCGGTCGCGGGAGTACTCGGCATTCTCGTAATGCACCCCCACGTGGATCGCCTCCTCGGGGCAGACCTCCTGACAATAGCCGCAGAAGACGCAGCGGAATTCGTCGATCTCGTAAATCAACGGGTAGCGATTCCCTGCCTCATCCTCGCCTGGCACGAGCTTGATGCAGTTGGCCGGGCAGATCTGCGGACAGAGACCACAGGCGACGCACTTCGACCGTCCCTGCGCGTCCGTCATCATCCGGTGCGTCCCGCGCCACCGGGTCGCGATCCGCCACTCCTCGGTGCTGCGGACTTCCGGATATTGCATCGTGACGCGCGGCTGGAACATATGCTTGAAGGTCAGCGCCATCCCCTTGAGCGTGGCCCGGATGTAGGAGACCTCGTGTTCGGGGCGCCGCATCAGCTTCACGCCAATCGCCATCAGGCAGCTCCTTCGGTCCGCTCCGTGATACTCCGTGGCCGGCGGCTGACTCCGCGCATCACCCGGCCGCGATCCAGCACACTCAGCAGGAGCCAGCCCAGCACCAGGTTCATCCCGGCAAGTGCCAGCGCCACCGGTCGTACCGCGGTGATACCGGCGGCCTCGAGCCCCTGGATCGCGCCAGCCGTCACCATGATGTATCCCAGGGCGATCGGCAAGAGCACCTTCCACCCCAGGGTCATCAGCGGGTCATAGCGGAAGCGCGGAAGCGTCCAGCGGATCCACATCACGAAGAAGATCCAGAAAAACATCTTCACGAAAAACGCCAGGAACGTCGCGATCGCCTGCAAGGCACCGCCGCCTTCGTCCCAGCGGGTGAAGGGAATATCCCAGCCGCCGAAGAAGAGGGTGGCCACCATCGCCGCGATGGTGACGATGTGGGCATACTCGCCGATCATGAAGAGCGAGAACTTCATCGCACTGTATTCCGAGTGGTAGCCCGCCACGAGTTCGGATTCCGCCTCGGGCAGGTCGAATGGCAGGCGATTGGTCTCGGCAAAGCCGGAGATCAGGAAGACAAAGAACGAGATGAAAAGCGGCCCGATGAACCAGAGTCCAGCCTGCTGGCGCGCAATAATCTCGCTGAAGCTGACGTTGCCGGTGAGCAGCAGCACGGGGATGAGCGACAGCCCCATCGCGACTTCATAGGAGATCATCTGCGCGCTGGCCCGGAGCCCGCCCAGCAGCGAGTACTTGCTGTTCGAAGACCATCCGGCGAGCGCCACGCCGTACACGCCCATCGACGAGAACGCCAGGATGAAGAGGAATCCCATCGGCAGGTCGGCGACCGACATCGCCATCAGGCCGTGATGCGTTGCGAGGCCGATCAGCGGAAGTTGCCAGGCGAACTCGACGCGCACCGGCGCCGCGAGGGGAACTACCGCGATCAGCATCACCGCCGGGATGAACGAGAGCGCCGGTGCGAGCACGAACAGCGTTCCATTTGCGGCTGCGGGCCGGGTCTCTTCCTTGATGAAATTCTTGATCCCATCGGCAACCGGCTGGAGAATACCGGAAGGGCCGACGCGATTCGGGCCGGGTCGATTCTGCATCCAGCCAGCGAGCTTCCGTTCCATCAGGGTCAGCAGCGCCACCCCGACCAGCAGCACCGTGAAGACGATCACCACCTTGAGGATCGCCAGCAGCACGAATCCCTTCGTTTCGGGGGTCACGATGGGATTCCGGCCGTGGCGGTTGCGACTTCTCGACCGGTAAAACCGAGCTCAGGGTAAGCCATTGACGCGAACGGCGCGAGTCGGCGGAACGCCTCGTCTGCGGTCACCGGCGCCAGTCGTCCCGCTTCCCCCCGCGCCCACGCTTCGGCCGCGACCCACCAGCCCGGCCGCGCCATTCCCGGTCCGGGCTTGGCCGGCAGGACCCGCTGCGCCCGGCGGTCACGATTCACCAGCACCCCCTGCGCTTCCACAATCGTCGCCACCGGCACGACCAGTATCGTGCTGGTCAGCCGCGGATCCGCAACCGTGGCGAAATGCACCACGGCGCCCGCGCGCGAGACGACGGCTGCATCGGTATCCGTGAGGACGACATCGAGTACCACCACCAGCGCCGCCTCCGCGCTTGCCGCAATCGCGGTGCTCCAGTCCCCTGCGAGGCCCAGTATCCGTGCGCCTTCAAGATTGGCGGCGCGCTCGCGACGCAGCGCCAGGTTCGGAATCGCACCGATGGGTGCTTCCTCGCCGAGGGGTACCTGCATCGCGGACGTCAATGGACGCCCCTCGAGCAGCTTCGCGGTCCAGCCAAGCGATTCACAGGACGCGCGACCGTCAGTGAGCAGCACGACCGGACCGTCGGTGCGCGCCACGACGGCGGCAACGGCGTCCAGTGCGGTGTCCCAGTCGACAGCACGCCAGCTGTCGCCCTCGCGAAGCAGCGGCACCTCGACCCGGTCGCTCCGATTCATCCAGCGATAGTCTGCCCGACCGGTATCACAGATGAAATGGCGATTGACTTCGAGGTTCGGCCGCGGCCGGAGACGCACGACCACATCATCGCGCGTGTCGATGGTGATATTGCAACCCTGAGTGCAGCCGGTGCACACCGAAGGCGTGCCATCCAGCTCCCAGGCACGAGCCTTGTGGAGAAAATCCTTGGAGATCAACGACCCGACAGGGCACAGATCCACCACATTGCCGGCCCACGGATGGTCGAGCCGCTGGCTCTCGTCGATTCCGATATAGGCACGGTCGCCGCGCTCCGATACATTCAGGACTGGCTCCTCAGCCACGCTCTCCATAAACCGGACGCAGCGCGTGCACAGGATGCAGCGGTTGGCAACGTAGAGGATATCGGGCCCGAAGTCTTCCACCGGGTTGTATCGCTTCGGTTCGGTGTAGCGGCTGTTCGCCCGGCCACCCTGGAAGACGAAGTCCTGCAGCTCGCACTCGCCGGCCTGATCGCAAATCGGACAGTCGAGCGGATGGTTGATGAGCAGGAACTCGAGCACCCCTGCGCGCGCCTTGATCGCCTCGGGCGAGTGGACGTGAATCACCTGGCCATCGGCGACCGGCGTCACGCACGCGGGGACCAGCTTGGGCATCTTCTCGACCTGCACCAGGCACATCCGGCAGACTGCGGGTGATGGCAGCGAAGGGTGATAGCAATAGTGCGGGACCAGGATCCCGGCCATCTTCGCGGCCTCGATCATCGGCGTGCCCCGAGCCACCTGCACGGGCACGCCATCAATCGTCACGGAGAGCATCTCGACTGCCATTGCGTCAGACCCCAACCAGCGCCGGCGCACGCGCGCCGGAGAGATAGGCCTCGAAGTCGGCCCGGAACTTCTGGATCCCGCTGACCACGGGTGTCGCACACGAATCACTCAGTACGCAGATGGTCTTGCCGGTCATATTGTCGGCGAGATCCAGGAGCAGGTCGAGATCGGCCGCCTTCCCTTCTCCGCGAACGATTCGCTCGAGGATCCGTGTGGTCCACCCAGTGCCCTCGCGGCAGTTGGTACATTGGGCACAACTCTCGTGGGCATAGAAGCGCGCCAGTCGCATGATCTGGTAGACAATGTCGGTGCTGTCGTCCATCACGATCATCCCTCCCGACCCCAACAGCGACCCGGCCGCAGCGATCCCCTCGTAATCGGTGACACAGCCGTCGACTTCCTCAGGCGTCATGATGGGGACCGAGGACCCACCGGGAATGACCGCCTTCAGGGTCCGTCCTGGCAGCATCCCGCCGCACGCATCGTAGATGAGCTCCTTCATCGGAAGCCCGAGCGTGATTTCGTATGTTCCCGGCCGCTGGATGTGGCCGCACACCGAAATCAACTTGGTCCCGGTGCTCTTGGGGTTTCCGAGCATCAGCCCGGCGTACCAGGCGCCGCCGCGGTTGAGGATGTGCGGTACCGCAGCCAGCGTCTCGACATTGTTGATGGTCGTCGGAAAGCCGAACAGGCCGGCGACCGCCGGGAACGGTGGCTTGATGCGCGGATTCCCACGGCGCCCTTCGAGCGAATTCATCAGTGCAGTTTCTTCACCGCAGATGTACGCACCAGCCCCACGGTGGATGATCACATCGAGGCGCTTCCCCGAACCGAAGGCATTCGCACCCAGGGCGCCCGCTGCGTATGCCTCATCGACCGCGGTCTGCAGGATCCGGTAGGGCTCGGTGTACTCCCCGCGGATGTAGATGTAGGTCACTTCGGCCCGGATGGCGAGCGCCGCGATGACGCATCCCTCGATCAGGGCGTGGGGCGTCCAGCGGATGATTTCACGATCCTTGAAGGTCCCGGGTTCGGATTCGTCGGCATTGCAGCAGAGGAAGTGCGGCTTTCCATCATCCTTGGGCATGAACGACCACTTCAGCCCGGTGGGGAAGCCGGCACCACCACGCCCGCGCAGTCCCGACGCCTTGACTTCATCGACCACCTGCTCCGGCGTCATTCCCAGCGCCTGCTTCAGCGCGACATAGCCGCCACGCGCGACCCAGCCCTCGTAGCTGCGCGCACCGGCATCACCGAAATGTGTCGAGAGGAGCGGAGTTTCTTTCGGGTGAATCGGGTGAGGATATCCCATCAGGGATACCGCGCCAGCAGCGCCGGGACAGCCGCGGCCGTGACGCCCTCGATGAAATCGTCTCCAATCAGGAGCGGCGTGGCGAAACCGCAGGCGCCGAGGCACTCCACTTCCATTACGGTAAAGCGACCATCTGGAGAGGTGGCCCCCAGTTCGCCGCAGCCGGTATGTTCCAGCAATGCCTGCGCGACCGCTTCGGCACCGCAGATGTTGCACGGCGACGTCGTACAGACCTGGATGAAATGGCGGCCGACGGGATGGGTGTGATACATCGTGTAGAAGGTGATCACGCCCCGCACATAGGCGGGCGTGAGGCCAAGCCTGTCGGCCACTTCGTGGATGCCACCCTCCGACACCCAGCCGCGGGCTTCCTGCACGATCCAGAGCGCCGGGAGCAGGAGCGCCATCCGGGTCGGATATTTCGGGAACAACGCCTCCAGTTTCGCGAGGTTGTCACCCACGAAAACAGGCAGGTACGGTTCCGTGGTGTGGGAACTCACCGATCGATCTCCCCCATCACGATGTCGACGCTGGCGTTGATGGCGATCACATCCGACAACAGGGCCCCTTCGCAGAGCTTGGGTAACGCGGCGAGATTCAAAAACGAGGGCGGGCGGATGCGCCAGCGCACCGGCTTGGCGGTCCCGTCCGACACCAGATAGTAGCCGAGTTCCCCCTTGGGGTTCTCGACCCCGTAGTACACCTCGCCGGCAGGCGGCTTGACCCCATCCATCACCTGCTTGAAATGGAAGATCATCGCCTCCATATCGCTCATCGCCTTGGACTTGGGTGGCAGGATCACACGGGGATCGGAAACGTTCACCGGGCCGGGCCTGAGCCGGTCGAGCGCCTGGTCAAGAATGCGCACCGACTGGAACATCTCTTCGAGTCGGACTCGGTAGCGATCATAGATGTCGCCGTGCTCACCGATAGGAACGTCGAAGTCGAACTCGTCGTATCCGAGGTAGGGTCGGTCCTTGCGCACGTCGTAGTCGACACCGCTGGCGCGCAACATCGGGCCGGAGAGCGAGTAGTTGATCGCCTCGGCGGCCGACATCACTCCGACACCCTGGGTTCGCCCACACCAGATCGCGTTCCGGGTGAACATCGTATCGACTTCGCCGAGCACCTTCGGGAAGGTGCGCGTGAAATGACGTAGTCCCGCCTCCCATCCGTCCGGAACGTCGGCCATCATCCCGCCGATGCGCGACACCGAGGTGGTCAACCGTGCGCCGGTCCAGGCTTCCTGGAGATTATAGATCCGCTCGCGCTCCTCGAACATCCAGAGGAAGGGCGTGAAGGCGCCGAGATCGATCCCGGTGGTCCCGGCCCAGACCAGATGCGAAATGATCCGGCTCATCTCGCAGGCGATCACCCGCAGCAGGCGGCACCGCTCGGTCACCTCGATGCCCAGCAACGCCTCCGCCGCGAGCGCGAACGCGACGTTGTTTGCCATCGGTGCGAGGTAGTCGGTGCGGTCGGTGAGCGGGATGATCTGGTTGTAATGGCGGTACTCGCCCAGCTTCTCGAAACCGGAGTGCAGGTAACCAATGTGCGGGATCACCCGCTTGACAGTCTCGCCTTCCAGCTCGACCACGAGGCGGAGTACGCCGTGTGTCGCGGGATGCTGCGGGCCGATGTTCACCAGCATATGTTCGGCGCCGAAGTCGTCGTGCACCGACTCGCTCGGCCGACGCGCCACGCCCAGCGGCACATTGCGCAACTGACCGCGCTGGTCGAGGCTCGGAGTCGACAGCTGCATTTCGATCGTGCGCGATGTCACGGCAGCGGCCCTCGTCCACTCTCGGCAAGCCGCACCTGCATATCCTTCGGCAACTCGCGATATGCCTCGGCAATCGAGAGCTCCTCGAGCGAGTAGTGGGCTTCGGGATTGGCATTGAGGGCTTGCCGCGTCTGCTCTGCGCGGGACCAGTGCCCTCGGAGCGGGAAAGACTTCCGCAGCGGATGCCCCTCCGAGTACGTCTCCCACATCAGGATGCGCCGGAGGTCGTTATGGCCGTGGAAAACGACGCCGAACATATCCCACGCCTCACGCTCGAGCCATTCGGCTCCCATCCACAGGTCGGTGACCGTCTGAACCTCCAGCGGTCCCTCCGGATCGAGCCCGATCTTCACTCGCAGGTCGACCCGGCGGGAGAGCGACCGCAGCTGGTACACGACCTCGAGGAGCAGCTCGGGATCACGGTACTCCACGCAGGTGAGGTCCGTCAGATAGTCGAAGCGAAGCGCCGGCGTGCGCTGCAGGAAGGCCAGGATGTCGTGGGCCGCCTGCCGGGTGACAAAGAGGATCGTCTGGCCATTGACGACGTGGCTCCGCACGACGCCTTCGGGGTACTGGGCTCGCACCGCCGCGACGCTCGCTGCGGCGTCGTCCGGGGCGGTGACCGGTGCCGTCACGCTGACCTCGTCTGGTGCACCGAATTGCCAAACGGTTCGGACACCTCGTCGATCTCCTCGGGACGTCGAAACAGCCCATCCGGACCGACCAGGTGCTCGACGCGGAGCGTCGGGTCGGCGAGCGACTCGCCACGGATCTTCTTCTGGAGCAGCATGATGGCGTACAGCAGCCCCTCGGGGCGTGGTGGGCAGCCCGGGACGTAGACATCGACCGGGATGATCGTGTCGATCCCCTGCACCATGCTGTAGGTATCGAAGATTCCGCCTGATGAGGCGCAGGCGCCCATCGAGATCGCCCACTTGGGCTGCGGCATCTGGTCCCATACCCGGCGGATCACCGGCGCCAGCTTGAACGGCAACCGTCCCGCGCAGATCAGCAAATCCGCCTGCCGCGGTGAGAAGCTCATCCGTTCCATCCCGAAGCGGGCGATATCGAAGCGGGAAGCCGCCGTGGCCATGAATTCGATGGCACAGCACGCCGTGCCGAACGGCATCGGCCAGAGGGAATTGGCGCGCGACCAGTTGGCTAGAAAATCGAGCTTGGTGGTCACCCAGTTCGGCGAGACTGCATCATAGCTGGGACCCGACGGCTCCCCGGGCGCCGCAGGAACAATCAATCCCATTGCAGTGCCCCCCGCTTCCAGATGTACACGTAGCCGACGCCGAGGATCACCACGAAAGTCAGCATCTCCAGAAACAGGACGCCCCCCATCGAGCGGAGCTGCTGGAACGCGACCGCCCACGGAATCATGAAGATCGTCTCGATATCGAACACGATGAACAGCATCGCCACCAGGTAGAACTTGACCGAAAAGCGCTCCCGGGCGTCTCCGATGACCGGCATACCGGATTCGTATGCCGCCAGCTTGACGGCGGTCGGCCGGTGTGACGAGAGTAGCCCGGATACGACCAGGATGAGGATCGCATTGGCGACGACAAAAAGCAGCAACAACAGGATGGGTACGTACGGCTGAAGCATCCGGCACTCCGCCTCGTGAAAACTTTCACAACCGCCGGGAAACCTACCGTTGCAAGGGGGGTAATTCAACTGCGGCACCGAGTTCCCGGACGGATGGGGCGCCGATATATTCCCGCTCCGCCCCGGCGCGGCTCCCCCCTCTCCCCCCGACCCCAGGCAGGCACCGATGTCGATCAAGTCCGACCGCTGGATCCGCCGGATGGCCAGAGAGCACGGAATGATCGAGCCGTTTACCGACCAGCAGGTCCGCTCGGGTGGCATCTCCTATGGCGTTTCCTCGTACGGCTATGATATGCGGGTGGCGGACGAGTTCCGGATCTTCACCAATGTCCTCTCGGCCATCGTCGACCCGAAGCACTTCGACGACAAGAGTTTCGTTGAGTGGAAGGGCGATGTCTGCGTCGTCCCACCCAACTCGTTCGCCTTGGCACGTTCGGTGGAATATTTCCGGATTCCCCGCAATGTGCTGACGATCTGTGTGGGAAAGTCGACGTATGCCCGCTGCGGTATCATCACCAACGTGACGCCGTTCGAGCCGGAGTGGGAAGGGCACGTGACGCTGGAGATCAGCAATACCACACCGCTCCCCGCGCGGATCTACGCCAACGAGGGGATCTGCCAAGTGCTCTTCTTCGAGGCGGACGACGACGATATCTGCGAAACCAGCTACGCCGACAAGAAGGGGAAGTACCAGAAGCAGACCGGCGTCACGCTTCCGCGCCTGTAACGGCTACTGGAACTGGAGATTGCGCTCGAAGTCGGCCGGTGAGGTGGCCGCGCCCTTCGCGACCTCCAGGCTGATGTGCTCCTTGCTGTAGAGCTCCATCAGGTGCTGGTCGAAGGTCTGCATCCCGTACTGCGTTCGCCCCTCGGCGATGTGGTCCCGAATGTCGCTGGTCTTGTCGGGATCGGCGATGCACTCGGCGATCGTCGGCGTGTTGCGCATCACCTCGACGGCCACCACGCGCCCTTGCCCATCGGCCCGCGGCAGCAGTCGCTGGGAGACCACCGCCTTCAGTGACTCCGCCAGTCGCAACCGGGTGCCAGCCTGTTCGGTCGGATCGAAGACGCTCACGAGCCGCGCGATCGTTCGCTGGGCATCGGTGGTGTGGACGGTGCTGAATACCAGATGTCCCGTTTCTGCCGCCTTGAGGGCAATGTCGATAGTCGCGCGGTCGCGCATCTCGCCGACCAGGATGATGTCGGGGTCCTGACGCAGTGCTGCCCGCAGGGCGGCCTCGAAACTCTCGGTATCGGTGCCGATCTCACGCTGAATCACGTTGCTGCGCACATCCTTGTGCAGAAACTCGATCGGGTCCTCGATCGTGACAATTTTCCCGGCCTTCTGCTGGTTCACGAAGGAAACCATCGCCGCGAGCGTTGACGACTTGCCGGAGCCGGTGGTGCCCGTGAGCAACACCAGCCCGCGCTCTTCCATCGCGATCTGGCTCAGGACCCGAGGCAGCCCCAGTCCTTCGAAGGTCGGGAGCACATCGGCGATACTGCGGAGCACCACCGAGAGCGACCCGCGTTGCGAGCAGATATTCACGCGAAAGCGGCCAACGCCCTGTATAGAATATGAACAGTCCACATCCTTGAGATTTCGCAGTAAGCTGTCCACGGTCTCGGCGGTGGCTTTCTTGGCATTGAGCAGGATCTCGCCGGCAATGGCAGCCGTATCGGCCGGAGTCAACGCCGGGAGACCAGCCACAGCGACCATCTCGCCTCGCACACGGATCCGGAAGGAGGCGCCGGCGCAGACGTGCACGTCGGACGCCTTGAGTTCGTTCGCCTTCCGGAGAATTGCAGCAAACGTGTCGAGCAGGGCCATCGGTGCTCCAGTGATCTCAGCCGACAGGGGAACGAACCGTTGATCACCGACTGCATTGCAAAGACCGCGCCCGCCCGTCCCCCAGTCCGACCCGTGGAAGTGCCCATCGCCCGGGCTCGTCCCCTGGAGGAGTGGGGTTACCCTAGGCCGCTAAGACTCGCTATCGGATCAGCGCGGTGGTCGCAATGCGCATCTCGACCGTCGCCGACTCGATCCGGTGCCGCAGCTCGACGAGCTCGCGCTTCGCGCGCGCCGGATCGCGGTCCTGCAGCGCTTCACTGATGCCGGGCAACGCAATGTTGGCATAGCCGTTGTCGCGGTCGGCGGCGAAGACCAGGTTCCTCAGGAACGGTCGGCCAACCAGCCCTGACGCTCGCGTCAACCCCTGCTCCAACTTGCGCACCGTGGCATTGACGGCGACCAGCCGGGAGGACTTCGCACCACTCGCCAGCACACTGTCGCGCGCCACGTTGAATCGGCGCGCGGCCTCTGCCAGGCCAGTCGCCGCCATCCGCAGCCGCAGGAAGTCGCCCTGGAGCGCCACGTTGCCACTGGTTCGCTCGACCCGAACCGAGAGCGTGGCCAGATAGTTTCCCAGCGCCTCGTGGTCAATCGGGAGGATGTCGGCATTCGCAAGTCGCGCCAGGAGCACCGCGGAGAGTCGACCGGCCGCAGCGTGGCTGACATAGCCGACGTCGCCGAACCGCTCCATGAATCCCCAGGTATCATAGGCGGAGTGGTAGACCCCACCCGCTCCTGCGAATCCGAACTCGACCGCCGGAATGCCGAGGTGGTTGTAGAAGCTGGCAAAATCGGAGCCACCACCCAGATCGCCAAGCACCGGTTCGGCGCGCGCCGCCCCGCTGCGCCCGCGGGCCCAGGCCTGATAGACGGTGCCGGTGTCACCGGGCTGACCCACCGTTCGGGTGACGTCCCGCAACAATTCCTGGAGCGAAGCAGTACCACTGGCACCGAAGGAACGCCCTGAGGCAGCGACGTCCTGGTTGATATAGGCCACGGCCCGTGCACCGAGCGAATCCGCCATGGACTCGACCCACTCAGTCGAACCCACCAGTCCCCACTCCTCGGCATCCCACGTGGCAAAGACGAGGGTGCGCCGTGGCCGCTCACCGGCCTTGAGGGCAGCACCCCAGGCGCGAGCGGCCTCGAGAATGCTCACCGTGCCCGAAACGTTGTCGGCCGCGCCGGGGCCCCAACCATCACGGTGGCCGCCGATGATGACCCACTCATCGGGGAACTCGCTGCCGCGGATCATCCCGAAAGTGTCGTAGATCGACTTGAAGGCACGGCTCCCACGCTCCGGCCAGACGGCCACGCGCGCCTGCACGGTGCCATCGCCGAGATGGTACGGAAAGTTCATTCCACCCTGCCATCCCTCCGGGGCCGCCGCTCCCCCCATTCCGCGCATCAGCAGCTCGGCGTTGCCGTACCCGATCGGGACCACCGGAATGAGGGAGACAGCGAGGGAATCTGGTGGCAGTCGGCGCGCGCCTGTGGTCGAGGGCCACCCCGGTGTGGTCGGGTCGCCGCTGCCGTTGAAGATCGAACCACGCTGCACGCCCTGCGGGTTGCGATAGGGACCCTTGGGGTAGACCTCCCCGCGGGTGAAGCCGTCTTCCATTGGATCGGAGTAGATCAGCAACGCTCGCGCTCCGTGCGATTCCGCTTCGCGTGCCTTGATGCCTCGGAACGAACGGCCGTAGCGCACAATGGCAACCTTTCCCTTCACCGAGATTCCGAGCGAGTCGAGCCGGGCGTAGTCGGTGGGAAGACCGTAGTTCACATACACCAGCGCAGCCGTCACGTCGCCTGCACCGGAATTGCCATTCATCGCCGGCCAGCTGGGGAGCATCGTGGTCGAGTCGCCCGGCACTGGAGGTTCGACGAGGTCGAGTCGAGTGAGCGTGGGCGCCACCCGCTCGACGACGGTCGAGTCGTGGTAGGGCAGGTAGACCCGGAACGTCGCGCGAGCAGTATCGAGCCCCCACGACTTCATCTGCCGCACGACGTAATCCGCGGTCGCCCTCTGCGCCGGCGTGCCGGCAATGTGCGGACGACCCGCGAGCGCGTGGGCGTGGCGCCGCGCCGATGCCGTGTCCGGTACGGCCTGCAGCTTGATCTCAAGCGCTGACTCGTGCGCGGCGCGGACCGGTGAAAACCCCTGGATCTGCTGCGCCCGGAGGCGGGTGACGAGGGCCAGCAACGGCAGGGCAACCAACAAGGCACGACCGGTCATCAGGCACTCGGCGGAACAGGTTTGTTGCGGCGATTTCGAGTGCGCCAAGTATGGTGCCAGCAAGCCAGAACGCCAACTCGCAGGAGTTGGCGTTGTGGTTCAGCGCGCACCGACGCTCGGCACCGTCAGGGTACCACGCCGGTGATGTCGTAGATCAGGAGCGCCGGGGAGGCCGGGTCACGCGCCGCGAAGACGTACGTGCGACCGTTGATCACGGCGATCTCACCAGTATGGATCCCCTGCGCGACGAACACCGACCCGCGTAGAACCGGTCGCCGGGGGTCGACGCGGTCGTAGACGTACATCCCGGCGCCTCCCGACCCACCCTCTGCTGTAATCACCAACGCCTTGCCGTCGGGCGTCACGGCGACGTCGCTGACGGTCGTGATGTTCGGAACGATGATCGAGTCGACCAGGGTCGGCAACCCGCCTGCTACCCCGAGCGACCACACCTTGACTGCATTGCCACGGACACCACTGCGGGTTCCCCAGCCCCCGCTGTAGGCCCACGGACCCACGACCCACTGATCTGAGCCGTAGCGCTCGGGGACGTTGTTGCCGCCACCCCTTGTTGCCAGCGTGATGGGATCGAGCGCCCAGAATCCACTCAGCATATCGGTGGCGTAGAGCGTGCCGTTGGCGAGCATCACGCCCCAGATATACGTGTTGCCGACACCCCCTGGCTTCGCCTGGGCGATGATCCGCGACGAGAGATCTCCCACGAGCACTCCGGAAACATCGACCGCGATCACGCCGCCATTATAGTACGCTGCGTAGAGCACCTGCCGCTGCTCATCCATCCAGAAGTTGTGGGTCCCGGCACCCGCCACGCGCACGAAGCCAACTTCGACCGGGGCGGCGAGGTTGGAGATATCGACCACGTGGATGTCACCGGAAGAGGCGCTGCCCACTGCTCCAGGCCCTTCCTGACCAATGAAGAGGTACTTCTTCTCGCCATTGGTCGGGTTCTGGAACCACCAGGCATTGTGGACCTGCGCACCACCTGAGACACCGTTGGTGTTGGTAATCAGCGTGGAGATCAGCACTGGAGTGGCGGGCGTTCCGCCACGGATGCCGTTGCCGACATCGTAAATCAGGACACCACTATTCCAGGCCAGCACGAAGGCAATGCCGTCGCGCACAAACGTGTCGTGGTGTCCGTAGTTCGCCGCGACGGGTACCGTGGCCACAAGGACCGGGTTGGTGCTTGCCGCGAATGCGGTGAAATTGAAGGTCACGCTCGACGCGGTCCCCTCGACCGTAGCGGTGACGCTCTGCGCGCCGATGGTGGCCCCGAGGATTGCAGTCATATTGGCGACGCCGGCGGCATCGGTGGCGCTGCTGCCCGCGGCGAGTGTCACCCCGCCGCTGGTGGCAGTCCAGAGCACGTTGCGCGGGGGCGAGACCGCGAGGCCGTTCTGGAGCACCTGCACCCGGAGTTGCGCAGTGAGGGCGGCGCCAGCCGTGCCGCTCTGGTTGTTGCCCTGAAAAATGCTGATGCTGATCGAGGCTTGACCCGTTGCGGTGAAGATCACGTTCGACACGCTTCCGCGTTGCGCCGCCTTGACCGTGTTGGTCCCAGCCGTGGTGCCTAGCGTGAGCGAGGCCATCGCCAAGCCACTGACATTGGTGACCGAGCTGGCGGGCGTCACGCTGCCACCACCAGCCTGCACGCTCCAGTCGATGGTGATCCCGCTGACTGGCGCACCGAGGCCATCAGTCGCCTTCACGGTCAGTGGCGTCGCCAGCGCAGTGCCGACGGCCCCACTCTGCTGGTTGCCCGCATTCGCGGCAAGTGTGACATCAGTATTGGCGTCGGTGCCGCCCTTGCAGCCGAAGGCGACAAGCAGGGAGCTGGCAATCAGGAAGCGGAAACGCATCGAAGAAACCCCGCGGCAGTGTGCCGCTTCAGTGTTGGTGCATCATCGGCAAATCGTGATCGGCGGGACCGCTCGCCAGAACGCCATAGCGTCCCATCCGGTGGCCTCGCATTCCCCACCCGACCCCGACCCCTACGCTGACCTGCCGCATTGCGGTGGTGCCGTAGAGCGAGACCGGATCGAAAATTCCCAGATCCAGTTTCCTCACCTGGCCCAGCGTTCCCTCGCCGAAGAACGTGAGCTGCAATCGCCGCCCTGCGGGGATAAAGTCAGTTGCCAGGTGGAGCGTGTGGAGCGTCCAGCGACCGATCCCGAGGATGCTGTTCTCAAAATGCGGCCGCCTGGTCCGGAACGGATCGACGAGTCGCTCTTCTTCGGGTCGATCGGTTCGTTCAAATCGATACCCACCGCTCCAGCGGCCCCGCCGCAGCATTCCCTCGGCCAGCAGGGAGTGAAAAACGAAAAAGCCCCCGAGCTCCGAAGTTCGCGCCCATTCCGCCAGCAGATACCGCTCGCCCCACGGCGGCGTATCGTACCAACGCACCGAGACGGAACTCTTGACGGCGTCGCCCCCGGCACCGGCGCGATGCTCGGGAGAATGCACCTTGGCGCGTGATCCCTGGAGTTCCAGCCCCAGCACCGGACGAACCGTCACCCGAGCGCTCCAGGAGTCGCCGAAGCGCCACCCGCCATCGGGCCGCCTGAGCAGCGGCCATTGCCCCGGCCGTTCCGGCTCGTCGCCGTTGAAAAGCGATCCTTCCACCGTGAGCTTGCCGATGTCGTATTGGACCGCCGCAACTGCCCGCTCGAGAATCTGGGAGAAGTGGTGATTCACCGGGTACCGACTTAACGGCCGAGACATCGGATCGTCGCTGCCAAAGGGGACGAATCCCTTCCCAACGACCACACCGAGCCGGCCCGCTCCATCCCACCGGCCGAGCAGATCGACCGCTGCGAGATTGAGCTCGTGAACCGTGGTGTGGGGATGACGCCGATCGACGTAGCCCTCACCCCAAGCCCCGATCGTCAGTTCACCCTGCGGGATCGTGAGGCCCTCGAGGTCAATCGTCGCCGTGCCGAGCAGTCGTCCACCCAAGGCGCGTGCTTCCAGCATCACGATCGGTTGCACCAGGCGCACTTCGCTTCGCGAGCCGCCCAGAGGGACCGGATCGGCGTGCGTGCCAAGGAGTACCACCTGTGCCATTGGCGTGAGCTGAACGCCCGACTGGGCGGGTAGCGCGACCGCACCCCCGCCCAGTATCAGGCAACCCAGGAGGAGTCTCGAGCGAATCAGGTGGACCCTGCCCGACCCCGAGATTCTCCGCGCGCAGCGAGCGTCGCTCGCAACCAGTCGCGATTCATCCGGGCGATGTTTTCAACCGAGATGTCCTTCGGACACGCTTCCTGGCACTCGCCGTAGTTGGTGCAGCCACCGAATCCCTCCTCATCCATCTGCTGTACCATGGCGAGGACCCGGCGGTTGCGCTCGGGCTGTCCCTGCGGCAACCGACCGAGGTGACTGACCTTGGCTGCGGTGAACAGCATTGCTGAGGCGTTGGGACACGCGGCAACGCAGGCACCGCAGCCGATACACTGGGCGGCGTCCATTGCCAGGTCGGAGTCTTCCTTCGCGATCGGGATGGCATTGCCGTCCTGCGCCGACCCCGTTGGCGCGGAAATAAAGCCGCCGACGGCGATAATCCGGTCGAACGCCGAGCGGTCGACCACCAGATCGCGCAGCACAGGAAAGGCGGCGGCGCGCCACGGTTCGATCACGATGGTGTCACCATCTTTGAAGCTGCGCATATGCAGTTGGCAGGTGGTGGTCGCCTGCCGGGGGCCGTGCGGGGCACCGTTGATCATCAGGGCGCAGCTGCCGCAAATTCCCTCACGGCAATCGTGATCGAAGGCGATCGGCTCGTCACCCCGCGCCAGCAGCTCCTCATTCACGACATCGAGCATCTCGAGGAACGACATATGCTCATCGGCGGTGGTGGCATACTCACGAAATGCACCGGACGCCTTCGGGCCGGGCTGCCGCCAGACCTTCAACGTCAGTTTCATTGCACTCATTTGTACGACCTCGTCGCCAGCTTGACGAATTCGAACGAGAGCGGCTCAATATGCCGCACCGGTGCCGCGGCGCCCTGATACTCCCACACCGCGGCGTGCGTGAATCGTTCGTCGTCACGGAGGGCCTCGCCATCCTCGGTTTGGTATTCGGTCCGGAAATGGCCACCGCAGGACTCCTCGCGGAGCAGCGCATCGGAGCACATCAGCTCGCCAAACTCCAGGAAGTCGGCCACCCGACCAGCCTTCTCAAGCGACTGATTCAGGGTCTCGGCCGAGCCCGGCACCTTGACGTTCTCCCAGAACTCGGCGCGCAATTCCGGAATTCTTCGCAATGCCTCCTCAAGGCCGGCCCGGTCTCGCGCCATCCCGCACTTCTCCCACAGGATGTTTCCAAGCTCCTTGTGGAAGGAGTCCACTGAGCGTTTTCCGTCGACTGCCAGCAACGTGCCGAGGCGGGTGTTGGCGCTCGTTTCTGCTTCACGGAATGCCGCATGCGAGGTGTCTACCGCCTCAAGCTTCGCTCCGGCGAGATAGTCTCCGATGGTGTACGGCAAGATGAAATAGCCGTCGGCCAGCCCCTGCATCAGTGCCGAGGCGCCGAGGCGGTTGGCGCCATGATCGGAGAAGTTGGCCTCGCCGATCACGTGCAGCCCGGGGAGGTTACTCATCAGGTTGTAGTCGACCCAGAGCCCGCCCATCGTGTAGTGGACGGCCGGATAAATACGCATCGGCGAAGCGTACGGATTCTCGGCCGTGATCCGCTCGTACATCTCGAACAGATTGCCGTAGCGCTCGCGGATGGTATCTTCGCCGAGTCGGCTGATGGCGGTCGAAAAGTCGAGGTACACGCCGCGCCCACCGGGACCCACACCGAGGCCGGCGTCACACGCCTCCTTGGCGGCCCGCGATGCGATGTCACGCGGGGCCAGGTTGCCGTAGCTGGGATATTTCCGTTCGAGGTAGTAGTCGCGCTCGCTTTCCGGAATGTCGGCGGGGGCGCGGGCATCGCCCGGCTCCCTTGGTACCCAGACGCGGCCGTCATTGCGCAACGACTCCGACATCAGCGTGAGTTTCGACTGGTAGTCACCGCTGACCGGGATGCAGGTGGGATGAATCTGCGTGAAGCACGGATTGGCGAAACCGGCGCCTTTCTTGTAGGCACGATACGCCGCCGTGACATTGCAGCCCTTGGCATTGGTCGAGAGGTAGAAGGCGTTGCCGTATCCGCCAGTCCCCAACACCACGGTGTGCGCCGCGAACGAAAGGACCTCCCCCGAGACCAGATCACGCGCGACGATGCCTCGTGCCCGTCCGTTGACGACCACCAGCTCGAGCATCTCGTGCCGTGAGTACATCGTGACCGTTCCCTTGCCAATCTGTCGCTCGAGCGCCTGATAGGCGCCAATCAGCAGCTGCTGGCCAGTCTGGCCGCGCGCATAGAAGGTGCGGGAAACCTGGGCACCGCCGAACGAACGGTTCGCCAGCAGCCCGCCATATTCGCGCGCGAAGGGAACGCCCTGTGCGACGCACTGGTCGATGATGTTCGCCGAGACCTGGGCGAGCCGGTAGACATTCCCCTCGCGCGCCCGGAAATCGCCACCCTTGATGGTGTCGTGGAACAATCGCCACGAGGAATCGCCATCATTCTGGTAGTTCTTGGCCGCGTTGATCCCACCCTGTGCCGCAATCGAATGCGCCCGCCGCGGGGAATCCTGGAAACAGAAGCAGGAGACGTTGTAGCCGAGTTCCGCGAGCGAGGCGGCGGCTGACGCACCCGCAAGGCCGGATCCGACGATGATGACGTCAAACTTCCGCTTGTTGGCGGGCGACACCAGCCGCAGATCCTTCTTGTGGCGGTCCCACTTTTCTTCCAGCGGGCCCCCAGGAATTTTCGCGTCAAGATGCATCAGAGGAGCCCCAGCAGGGCGGCGAGTGGGATGCTCAACAGCCCGCCCGCCACGAGCAGCGCCAGACCGACCGCGATCACCTTCCGCGATCTGTTCCACGCCGGGTGATTAAGACCGAGCGTCTGGAAGACTGACCAGATCCCGTGGCCGAAATGGAGGCCGAGGAAGACCATCGCGACCGCGTAGAAGATCGCCACCGGTGGGACGGCGAGGCCGCGTTTCAGGTTCGCCGACACGGCCCCTTCGCGGAAGTCGGGGTGCAGGGTGCCGAGCGTCAGATGGAGAATGTGGAAGACGATGAAGGTGAGTAGCAGCACCCCGCCCCAGCGCATCGTGTGGGCAGCGTAGCTCGAGGCCTGCAGCTCGTGCCGATCATATCCGGTCGGGCGCGCGCTGCGCGCCATCCGCGTCAATTGCCAGGCCGCCGCGATGTGGATGCTGACGGCAGCAAGGAGTCCGAGGCGTGCCACCCAGAGCAGCGGTCCGAAGGAGCGCAGCCAGGCGCCGTAGTCGTCCAGGTGCTGGGGGTTCACAAACACCAGGACATTCGAGATCATATGCGAGATCAGGAAGAGGACCAGCAACACTCCGGTGACCGCCATCGCCACCTTCTTCCCCACAGCGGTCTGCCATACGGCGACGAGTCGGTTCATCACGTGCTCAGACGATCGCCTGAATCGACCGCACCGCCTCCGCCGACTGGTGTAGCGCCGCGCGTTCGGCGTCGGTCAGGGTGATCGAGATGATTCGCTCGAGTCCATTGCGCCCCAGCAGGCAGGGAACTCCACAATAGACGTCCGTGAGCCCGAACTCTCCCTGCAGCCACGCCGAGCAGGGGAGAATTCTGCGCTTGTCGAGCACGATCGCCTCGGCCATCTGGACGGCCGCGGCGGAAGGAGCGTAATACGCCGAACCGGTCTTCAGGTGCGCGACGATTTCGGCGCCACCGTTACGCGCCCGGGTGACGATCGCCTCGAGCTTGTCGGCGGCGAGCAGTTGGGTGATCGGAATACCAGAGACCGTGGTGCAGGAGATCAGCGGAACCATCGTATCGCCGTGGCCGCCGAGTACCATCGCCTGAATGTCCTCGACCGACACATCCAGTGCCTCGGAGAGGAACATCCGGTACCGCGCAGTGTCGAGCACGCCAGCCATCCCGATCACTCGCTCACGCGGGAAGCCAGTGGCCTCGCGCATCACATAGCACATCGCGTCGAGCGGATTGGAGACCACGATCACGATCGCGTTGGGGGCCACCCGTTTGATATTTTCACCCACGGACTTCACGATCCCGGCGTTGGTCTTGACCAGGTCGTCGCGACTCATCCCCGGCTTGCGCGCGATGCCGGCAGTGACGATGAAGAGTTCTGATCCGGCGGCCAGTTCGTAGTCGTTGCTCCCCAGCACCCGGGCATCGAATCCTTCAACCGGCCCGGACTGCCACTGGTCGAGCGCCTTCCCCTGCGGGACGCCCTCAACGACATCGACCATCACGACCGTGCGTGCAAGGTGTTTCTCTGCGACGCGCTGGGCGGCAGTGGCGCCGACGTTCCCTGCCCCAACCACCGTGATTTTCTCGAACATATCGGGTCCGCTCGTGACGAAGTGATCAGGCGCTCAGTGGCGCCGAAAGTGTCGCTCGAATGCCCCGGTCAACCTAATCGAAACGCGCGGGTGACCCAAGACGGTGACTCAGCGCGGCCTCCGGTTCCGTGACCGGCGGCGGCCCGCGTCCTCCCGCGGAGGATGTGCGGCCCGTTCCGCCGCGTAGGCAAGTGTTGCCTCAACGGCTGCTGGAAGGTCGGGTACGCGCCGCCCCTTGGCTCCGGGGAGTCGAAACACCCGGTCGGGGTATTTCTCCCGGATTTTTTCCGGTAGACCCAAGGCCTCGTCGCCAAACACCAATACACTGTTGCCCTGGAATGGTGCCTCGGCGGGATCCCGCTGGCCGTCGGCCGCAAAATAGAGGCAGCGATCCCGCCGCATCGCATCGCGGAAGTCGCGCCACCCGGGGTGGACCCACCAATCGAGCGCCTCCCAGTCGACCTCTGAGGACGTCCGGAAGGCCGGCTCGTCGGGCCCGAATCCCAGCGGTCCGACCAGATGAAGGGAGGCGTCGACTGCCGCACAACGGCGCGCCACCGCGGCGGTCGTCGTTGGAGTACGGGGTTCGAGCAGGGCGATATGAAGCGGCATCGACAGACCTTCCTCGGCGGCGGACGGGAGACGGGCGGACTGAATGGTAAACGAAGCGCCGCCCGGAGGTCCCATCGGGGGCCCCCGGGCGACGTGAGGAACAGCTCGAGCGCTACTGCTGACAGCTCTGCACGGGCGCCGGATCGGGCCTGGCGCCGTCAACCACGACCCGGTGATCGAGGTTCGCCACTCGAACGGCCATGTCGAAGATCATCCGCTGTCCGGTGACATCACTCGGAGCGCCCCGCCCGACCATATCAATCGCACGACGTGGTCCTGTGGGTTCGACACGGTCGGGGTGACTAGCCACCGCGGACGTGCATCTCCCGCCGCAGGTCGGCTCTCAGCCCTTCGAGTTGGACCAGAATGCCACGCGCGGGCAACCGGGCCCGCTCCTCCGCCCCACGATCGGCACGCCGCCGCCAGGCACCGTCCACGATCCCCTCCAGTTGCGCATCCGAGGCCCCGCCCCGGAGCGGCTCACGCAGGTCGATTCCCTCGGCGCCATAGAGGCAGCGAAAGAAGGTGCCATCGGCGGTCAATCGGGCGCGGTCACAGTCGCGGCAGAAGGGAGCGGTCGTCGAGGCGATGACCCCGACCAGCGTCCCGTCTCCAAGCCGGATCCGCTCCGCGGGTGCGTGGGGGTCGTCGTCGCGTGGAATCGGCACCGCCCCACCGAACGCACGGGCGAGCTGGCCGAGCATCTCCTCGCGGGACACGACATCCTCGGGCCGCCAGCGCGTCGCCCCGCCAACATCCATGTACTCGATGAAGCGCATCTCGACCGCACGAGCCCGTGCGAATTCCACCAGTGGGATCAGCTCGTCGTCGTTGAAGCCGCGGACCATCACCGCGTTGATCTTGATGCGCGGGAAACCGGCCGACCGGGCAGCATCGAGGCCGGCGATCGCATCGGCGTGCCGGCTGCTCCGCGCGAACGCTGTCATCCGCTCCGGCCGCAACGTGTCGAGGCTCATCGTGATCCGATCGAGGCCCGCGTCCCGGAGTCGGTGCGCGAGCGGCGCGAGAAGCAGTCCGTTCGTAGTGAGGGCGATCTCACGCACGTTTGGGACGGCGCGCAGCATCCCGACCAGGTCGGGGAGTCCCCGACGCAGCAGTGGTTCGCCGCCGGTCAGGCGGATTTTCCCCGCGCCGAGTCTGGCGAACACCGTTGCGACCCGCACGATTTCTTCAAACGACAACAGCGAGTCCCGCGGCAGCCAGCTGTAGTCGGCTTCCGGCATACAGTAACTGCAGCGGAGATTGCAGCGGTCGGTCACCGAAATTCGCAGTGTTCCGAGCGGGCGCCCCAGCCGATCGCGCAGGCGGCTCACAGCCGTTCCTTGAGTGGGACGATCCCGCCGGGTGCGGTCGGGTCGACCCAGACCTCGCGCCCATCCACGTAGCGTTCACGCTTCCAGATCGGGACCCGCCCTTTCACCGCATCGATCACCCAGCGGAGTGCGTCGAACGCCGCGCCCCGATGTGCCGAGCCAACCACCACCAGCACGGCGGCCTCACCGACCGGCACCTCACCGAGGCGGTGTACCAGCGCGATCCGCACCGGGAATGCCGCCTCCGCCTCACTCACGATCGTTTGGAAGACCGCCTCCGCCATTGGCTGATAGGCAGAGTACGAGAGCGACTGCACCGCACTGCCGGCGTGGTGATTTCGGACCAGTCCGGAGAAAGTCGCGATCGCACCCCGCTCGGGCGACCGGACGGCTTCGAGCAACGGCGCGAGGAGAAGTGGGCCGATCCGCAGGAAACTCACGACGTCAACCCCCCGCGAGAGGCGGCAGGAGCGCCAGCTCCGCGGCAGAGTCAAGCCGCTGAGTGGCAGACACTTGGGTGTGGTTCATCACCAGGAACGGGCTCGCCGGAAGCAATGCGCCCCCCGGCAGTTGCCGGAGGGCGTCGATCAGTTCTGTCGCCGTCGCGTCATCGGGGAGAAGCACCTCAACCCACTCGCTACCAAGGAGTTCGGCGTACCGCGCGAACAGCAAGACTCGAAAGGTGGTCACTCGTCCTCGTCGTCATCATCCATTTCCGAACCGTCCGGGATGTACTCCTCGTGCGCGACGAGCGCGCGTAACTCCTTACTGGGCTTGAACACCGGGACCGGGCGCGCGGCAACTTCCACCGGATCGCCGGTGCGCGGATTTCGCGCCATCCGGGTCTTTCGGCGTCGAATCTTGAAGGTTCCGAAGCCTCGAACCTCGATGTTGTGCTGGTCGCGCATCGCGAGCTTCACCGCATCCAGGAATGCGTCGACGACACGCGCACAATCCTTCTTGGAGATCATCGGCCCCGACGTGCGGGCGATTGCGGCAGTCACCTGTTCGACAAGATCGGCCTTGGTCATCGCTCCCTCGGGGAGATGCCTTGGGGGCCGGGTGACTGCCCCCATCGGGCCGATATGTACGACGCTTAAGCGTTGTCTGTCAAGAGGTTGCGCCCTTTTGGGATGCCCGCGCCCGGATCGCGGAGAGGAACTCCCCGAAGTGGGGGTAGGCATCGTGGGGACCCGGGGCGGCCTCGGGGTGATACTGGACCGCGAACACGGGGAGGCGCCGGTGCCGGAGCCCTTCGACGGTTCCGTCGTTCAGATTGAGGTGGGTGACCTCGAGTTCGGGTGCTCCGGGAACCCCCAGGGCGTCCCCCAGGACCGCGAAGCCGTGGTTCTGGGTGGTGATCAGCACCTTGCCGGTCGCAAGCTCCTTCACGGGGTGATTCCCGCCCCGGTGGCCGTAGGAGAGCTTGGTCGTCTCCCCCCCAAAGGCGAGGCCGAGGAGCTGGTGCCCCAGACAGATCCCGAAGGTCGGGATCCCGCTCTCGGTGAGGGTCCGGATGGTATCCTGGGCATAATCGACCGCCGCCGGGTCGCCGGGGCCATTCGAAAGGAAGAGGCCGGCCGGCTCCATCGCCAGCACGTCGGCGGCGGAGGTCTGTGCCGGCACGACCGTGACCCGGAGGCCGGTCGCCTGGAGCATCCGGACGATGTTCCGCTTCATCCCAAAGTCGAACGCGACCACCAGCGGGCCTGCGCCCTGCGTGTACGCGCTGAGGGTCGTCGCCCGCGAGGCGAGGTCCAGTCCGGCCATCGAAGGCGAATCCAACAACTCGCGGCGCAGCGCTTCGGGTGGCTCGGCTCCCGCCGCAATGACGCCGCGCATCGAACCGCGCTCGCGCAGGTGACGGGTGAGTCGGCGAGTGTCGACGCCGGTGATGACGGGGACGCCTGCCTCGGCGAGCCACTCCGGCAACGACCTGGTCGCCTGCCAGTTGGAGTAGTGCCGCGACAGTTCGCGAACCACCACGCCGCTCACCTGAGGTCGACCGGACTCGTCGTCGGTGGCGGTGATGCCGTAGTTGCCGATCATCGGGGCGGTCATCACGACGATCTGCCCGAGGTAACTGGGGTCGGTGAAAGTCTCCTGATACCCAGTCATATTCGTGGTGAACACAACTTCGCCGAATCCCTGCCCCACGGGGCCGACGACGCGCCCCGGGTACCAACTACCATCTTCCAGCAACACGAAGGCGGGATCCTGTATCCCGCCCACGGTAGCTTGCGTCAAGGCTTCTTCGCCGGCGCGGGTGCGGGAAGAGGCGATGGCGCGGTCGTCGTTGGAATCGGGGCCGGGGCGGTGGTGCCCTGGATCGGGGCCACCGGGGTGGGCGCCACGGCTCCCTGCCGAAGCTGCTGCTGCAACTCGGACGAGCCTGAGCTACGCCGCGACGAAGTCAGCGACAACAGCAAGGCGAGTCCCATGAATATCCCGCCGGTCCACCAGGTTGCCCGGGTAAGGAGGGTGGTGGCCTGCCGACCACCGAGCACTTGGGATGCGCTGCCGCCGCCGAGAGAGGCGAGCCCGCCACCCTGGCCAGCCTGCATCAGGACGACGGCGGAGAGCAGCAGGCCGTCGAGGATCATCAGTACAAGCAGAAAGCCGAACACAGTGCGGTCCTTGGTTTTAGCCTAGCTGGAAAAGATAGCGCACGATGCCCTGCCGCTCAACTCGGCGACCACTTCAGGGGGGCTCGGTGCCACAGATCCCTGCCCAGGCGTCGGGATCGAGCGCTGCTCCCCCGACCAGGACCCCGTCGATCTCGCGCTCAGCCAGCAACAGCGAGACGTTGCCGGCGTTCACCGATCCGCCGTAGAGGATCCGGCTGTTCCGGGGAAATCCCAGTCCGCCGAGGAGATCCCGGATGGTGCCGTGCACCAGCGCGGCATCGGCCGGGGTCGCCGTCCGGCCAGTCCCGATGGCCCACACCGGTTCATACGCCACGACCACGTCCGCAGCGGGATCCACCCCTGCCAGCCCGGCCCGCAATTGCCGCGCGACCACGTCGGCGGTCTCGCCACGTTCCCGCTGGGCCAGCGTCTCGCCGACGCACAATATGGCGAGCAGTCCGCCGTCGATGACCGCGTGGATCTTCCGGTTCGTCTCCTCGTCGGTTTCGCCGAAGACGTGCCGCCGTTCGCTGTGACCGACAAGCGCCCCCGCGGCCCCCGCGCCGCGCGCCAACGCAACCGACGTCGCACCGGTGAACGCCCCCTTCGGCTCCCAATGGACATCCTGTACACCAACCAGCAAATGGTCACGATCGCGAAGGGTCGCAGCGACCGATTCGATGGCGACGGCGGACGGAAAGAAGAACACGGTCCGCCCCGACCTTGGAATGTCGACGGCGAGAAAGCGGTCGAGGTAGGTCCGCGCCTCTCCTGGGGTCAGATGCATCTTCCAGTTCGCGGCGAAGAGCAAGGGGCGGTTCACGGCAACTCATCCAGCGCCGCAACGCCGGGCAACGGCTTCCCTTCAAGGAATTCCAGCGACGCTCCGCCACCGGTCGACACGTGGGTCACCTGCGCCTGGAGTCCGGCGGCGGCGAGCGCCGCAGCGGAGTCCCCCCCGCCGACGATGGTCACTGCACCTGTGGCGGTCGCTGCGGCAAGCGCCTGTGCCACACCCAGCGTTCCCGCAGCGAACGGCGGCGTCTCGAACACCCCCATCGGGCCGTTCCAGATGACCGTTCGCGCGCCCGCGATGATCTCGGCGAAGTGCGTCACGCTGCCCGCATCGATATCAAACATCGCCCACCCCGCAGGAATCTGGTCCCGTGCAACCTCCCGGGTCTCGACACCCGGTGCAAGCCGCTCAGCGATCACGGCGCCAGTCGGCAACACCAGCTTCTCGCCGGCTTTATCGAGGAGTGCCTTCGCCATTTCAACCCGATCGAGTTCAACGAGGGAGTCTCCCGTCTCCAGGCCCATCGCTTTGAAGAAGGTGCACGCCATCGCGCCTCCCACAAGGATGTGGTCGACCTTGGGGAGCAGCGCCTCAATCAGGTCAATCTTGCCGGAGATCTTTGCCCCGCCGAGGATAGCGACAAATGGGTGGACGGGCTGGTTGACGGCCTCGCCGAGGAACTTGAGCTCCCGCTCCATCAGGAAACCCGAGACTGCTGGTTTGAGACGATGTGCGATCGCCTCCGTGCTGGCGTGAGCACGGTGTGCCGAGCCGAAGGCATCGTTGACATAGAGATCGCCCAGCGCGGCGAACCGATCGGCGAGTGCCGGATCGTTCCGCTCCTCACCCGGATAAAATCTGGTGTTCTCGGCCAGCGCCACCCCGCCCCGCGGCAGATGCCGCACAGCCGCCGCCGCCGCCTCACTGGTGGGATCATCGAGGAATGTCAGGGGAAAGCCGAGCAACTGCTCGAGGGCACGGGCCACCGGCTTCAGCGAGTACTTCGCATCGGGAGCACCCTTGGGTCGGCCCAGGTGCGAAAGCAGGACGACGCGGGCGCCTTTGTCGCGGAGGTACCGGATCGTGGGGAGCGACGCGCGGATGCGGGTGTCGTCGCCCACCACGCCGTCGGTGATCGGTACGTTGAGATCCACCCGCACCACCACACGCTGGCCGTCGAGGCGTGCGCCGTCGAGTTGGGCCAGGGTACGCTTGCTCACAACTGGGCGCCGATGTGCCGGATCATGTCGACGCAACGCGCCGAATAGCCCATCTCGTTGTCGTACCACGACGAGACGTGGACGAGCGTCCCATCCACGACGCCGGTCGACAGCGAGTCGACCGTGCTCGACGCCTGATTCCCGATGTAGTCCACCGAGACCAGCGGCTCGTCGCTGACGAACAGCACGCCCCGGAGCACCCCATTCGACGCCTCCCGAAACGCGGCGTTGACTTCGGCCACCGTGGTGGCGCGCTCGACGGTGCAGGTGAGATCGACCAGCGAGACGTCGGCAGTCGGCACCCGGAGCGCGATGCCATCGATCTTTCCCTTCACCTCGGGGATCACCAGCGAGGTGGCTTTCGCAGCCCCGGTCGAGGTGGGAATGATGGACAGCGCCGCCGCACGTGCACGCCGCAGGTCCTTGTGCGGGAGGTCCAGGATGTTCTGGTCATTGGTATAGCTGTGAACCGTCGTCATGAATCCCCGGACAAAGCCGAACTGCTCGAGGATCACCTTGACTACCGGGACCAGGCAGTTCGTGGTGCACGATGCATTCGAGATTACGTGGTGTTTCGCGGGGTCGTACTCGAGGTGGTTGACACCGAACACAAAGGTCTTGTCTTCGCCCTTCGCCGGCGCGGAAATGATGACCTTCTTCGCGCCGCCGGCGAGGTGCAGCGCGGCCTTGTCGCGGTCGGTGAAATGGCCGGTGGCTTCCAGCACGATGTCGACGCCGAGCTCGCCCCAGGGGAGTTTGGCGGGATCGCGTTCAGAGAGCACCCGCATCAGATCGCCACCGACATCGAGGCCGCCGTCGACCGACTGGACCGGCTTCGGAAAGCGCCCGTGCACCGAGTCATACTTGAGCAGATGCGCCAGCGTCGCGGTATCGGTCAAGTCATTGACCGCGACGAAATCGATGTCGTCCCGGCCAGCAGCGATCGCGGCCCGCACGACGTTTCGGCCGATCCGACCGAAGCCATTGATCCCCACGCGAATCTTGCTCATTCGTGCTCCTCATCCCCGTTCGGGCGAGTGAAAGGTGCCAGTCGTGCCGCTGCATCGGTCAATGCCGGTTCGGCCCGGGCGAAGGTGACCGCGCCGACGTGCGGTGCCCCTGCGTCCAGCAGGGCCAGCGCCGCCGAAGTTAACGTGGCCCCGGTCGTGAAAACATCATCGACCAGCCACGCCGGGCGGTCACTCGGTCGGGCCACGAACGCTTCGGCCAGGTTGGCGAGGCGCGCCTCCGGAGTCAGCCGCGTCTGAGTCGGAGTTTCCCGACTCCGGATCAGGCGATCGGTTGCCACCGAGAGTCCCGTCAACGCGCCGAGCGCGACGGCAAGCCGTTCGGCCTGATTGTAGCCGCGATGCCGCTGGCGACGCGGGGCCAGCGGGACCGGGACCAGATCGGCATCGCCGACGTCGCCCAGGAGCGGAGCCATTCGAAGGGCGAACCCTTCGGCGAGCCGCCACCACCCCTGATACTTGAAGCGATGCACGAGTCGGCGGGCGGCTGCGTCAAGACGGACCGCACTCCTGACCGGTCCGACCCCTGCTGGCCACTCGGCACAGAGGCGACAGTGGAGACCGATCTGCCGCGGTTCGCCACACACGAGGCAGCGCGGGTCGGGAATCGCCCGCCATCGCGTGCGACAGACACCGCACACCAAGGCGTCGTCCCCGACAGTGAGCGGGGCGAGGCATTCGATGCATTCAGCCGGCAGCACCCACCGTTCGGCCCGCCGAGCGAAGTCAGACCAGTCGACCATCGAGCGCCGCTCGCATCACCTCGACCGGAGGCGTCACGCCCGGAAACCAGAGCTCCCAGCACGCCGCTCCCTGCGCCAGCAGGACCTCACGGCCGTCGACAGCGCGGAGCCCGCGTTCCCGACAGGTGAGCACCCAGCGAGTTGGACCGTCGGGGCGGTACGTGAGGTCGAGTGCGGCAGTGAGCGAAGGCAATTCGTCGAGCGGCTGCGGAAAGAGATCGCCTGCCTGCAGCCCGAGTGGGGTCGTATTGATCACCAGCTGACAGTGCTCGAGCGGTGCGACAGCCACGCCAATGGACGCAGCCCACGCCAGGAAAGCAGCCGCGCGTTCGGGCTCGCGCGAACGCACGGCGATGGGGACACCGCGCGCGAGGGCGGCCCCTGCTGCCGCTCGCGCACTCCCGCCAGTTCCGACGATGAGCCACGCACCGGACGATCCACCGAGGGTATCGATCGCTGCCAGAATCCCGTCGACATCGGTATTGCCGAGGATGAGTCCGCCGGCGTCGAGCGCGGCGGCGAAGACGTTGGCGACCCCTAACAACCGGACGCGGGCGGTTGGGAGTCCGGGGACGGCAGCAGCCACCCGCTTGTGCGGGATCGTGACGTTGCCCCCTCCGCCGTTCGCCACCAGGGTACCCAACACCCCGGCCACATCGGCTGCCGGTACGGCGAGAGCGACGTAGGTCGCGTCAATGCCTGCAGCAAGAAAGGCGGCGTTCTGAATTGTCGGCGAGAGGGAGTGCCGCACCGGATCGCCGATCACAGCGAACAGCCGTGTTCGTGCCGTGGGTCTCATTGAGCGAGCCCGCGCCGCAGTCGTTCGACGACCTGGGCCATCAACCGGTCAAGCAGTACTGCGGTCTCGCGGTACTTCGCGATCGCTTCACCGTATGGGTCGGGAACGTCCGCCGCCGCCTCGCCCACGAAGCTCGTCAGCAATTGCACTCGTTGCGCACCACCGAGCTCGGCAACCTGCCGGGAATGCGCCGCACCCATTGTGAGAATCAGGTCGGCATTGTGGACGATCTCGGCCGTCACCTGGCGCGCGTGATGACCTGAGAGATCGAGGTTGCGTTCGAGCGCAATCAGGTAACTCCCCTCCGACGCTGGAGCTCCCTCCCAGGCTCCCGTCCCCGCAGATGCGACAACGACGCCCTGCAGCTCCGGAATGGACGCGACGCGTGCGGCGAGAATCGCGGCGCCCAGCGGCGAGCGGCAGGTATTCCCCGAGCAGACGATCAGGATATGACGCGGCGGCTCGTTCACGGCGCCATCGTCCCCGCGCGCCGCCGCAGCTCGGCACGTGGAATCGCGCCTTCGCGCACCAGCATCGGGAGTCGGCCGGTACAATCGACCAGCGTCGACGGGGGCACGTTTCCGAGCACGCCCCCGTCCAGCACCAGGAGAGTTCCGTCCGCGACCGCCGCCGGAAACATCTCTACGATGCGTTCCGCACCCGGTGCCGGCGATCCGCCGGGCAGATTGGCGGAGGTCGACGTCAACGGCCGTCCCATCACCGCGATCAGGCGAGCGACGTCGCGGTGCGAGGTCCAGCGCACGGCAATTCCGCCTTCGGCACCACGCAGCCGGTCGGGAAGCTGGCCCTCGCCGCCGCGAAGCACCAGGGTGAGCGGACCGGGCCAGAACTCCGCGGCGAGCACTCGCGCCGGCTGATTGAATTCCAGTCCACATCGTTCCGCCATTGCGACGCTGCTGACCAGTAGCAGAAACGGTTTCCGTGGCGGTCGCCCCTTCATCGCCGCGAGCCGGTCTAACGCAACGTCACTCGCTTCGCTACCCAGCCCGTAGACCGTCTCCGTGGGATAGGCCAGCACCCCGCCGCGGCGCAGGTGTGCCAGTACCTTCGGAATCGCGCGGGAAACCTCGGCCTCCCGCTGAAAGGGCAGGATCACGGATGCTCCGCGTACCACGCAGCGAGCACGATATCGTCGGCGGTGGTGATCTTGAGATTGCGGGCGGAGCCGGGCAGGAGCTCCACCGGCTCCCCCAGACGTTCGACCAGGCAGGCATCGTCGCTTCCAGTGAATCCCTCGAGGCGAGCGGCATCGTGTGCCCGGGTGAGGGTGGCGCGGGGAAACGCCTGGGGGGTTTGCACCCGCCACAGTCCGTCACGCGGCACGGTGCCAAGCACCCGACCATAGTTGTCGGCGCGTTTGATGGTGTCACCAATGGGGATGGCCGGGACTGCGCTGCGTCCTGCCCGCGCGGCAGCGATGCCGGCGTCGATCGCGTCTCGAGGCGGAAACGGTCGGGCACCATCGTGCACCAGTACCACGCTGCACGCTTCAGTCAGGGCCCCCAGACCGGCGACGACAGAGTCGCCGCGCTCACGGCCTCCCGCGACTGCTACCAGTGCACCGCCCAGAAGCGGTGCGAGCCATTCAGGCGGCGACACCACGTCCTCGGAGGGGAGCACAAGCACGACGAGCGCGACATCCGGATGGGACAGGAACGGTCGGAGCGCGTGGAGGAGCACAGGAATTCCACGCAGCGGGAGATATTGCTTCGGCAGATCGCCACCAAATCGCGAGCCTCGCCCCGCCGCGACGACGACCACCCCGACGTCACGCGGCAAGGGCGCGCACCAGCTCGTCGACGTGCGACAATCCGCGATGCCGGATCCCCGCGACCTGGGCGCTCGCACGGTCGGACCCCCACGCCTCGTTGAACCCCAGTCGGGCCGCCTCCGCCAGCCGCCGATCGAGTCCGCCGATGGGGCGGATTTCTCCTCCCAGCCCGACTTCTCCGAGGTAGAGTGTGTTGGCTGGGGTCGGACGATCGTGCATCGAGGAGAGCAACGCCGCCGCCACCGCCAGATCGGCTCCCGGTTCGCTGAGTCGGACCCCGGCGGTCACCTGCACGAAGACGTCGAGTGCCGCGAACGAGGCGCCGGCCCGACGCTCCAGCACGGCGAGAATCACCGCTAGCCGCTTCTGGTCGAGGCCGGTCGCCACGCGTTGCGGCGTGCCATACCCGGAGGGCGCAGCGAGTGCCTGCACCTCGACCAGCACCGGCCGGGTCCCTTCCATCAGCGCCGTGACCGCGCTGCCCGACGTCCCGCTCGCGCGTGCCGCAAGAAATACCGCGGAAGGATTAGCCACCGCCACTAGTCCGCGAGCCGTCATCTCGAACACTCCGAGTTCGTCGACGGCACCAAAGCGATTCTTGGTCGCGCGAAGCAGCCGGTAGTCGAGCGACGCCTCCCCCTCGAAGTACAGCACGGTGTCGACGATGTGCTCGAGTGTCTTCGGGCCTGCGATACTGCCGCCCTTGGTGACGTGTCCCACGACGACAACCGCGGTGCCACTCTCCTTGGCGAAGCGCATCAACAGCCCGGCGCACTCACGCACCTGACCGACATTGCCCGGCGCGCTCTCGAGCGCATCGGTAAATACGGTCTGGATCGAGTCGAGGATCAGCACCGAGGCCTTGACCATCCGGGCGGCGTGTAACACCGACTCGAGTCGGGTCTCCCCGATGACCTGCACGCCACCCGCCTCATCCCCGAGTCGATCGGCGCGCAAGCGCAACTGTTCGGCCGACTCCTCGCCACTGGCGTAGAGTACCGTGTGGCCTGCGACTTCGAGGAGGGCGGCGGCCTGAAGCAGCAGGGTGGACTTGCCGATGCCGGGCTCGCCGCCGATCAGCGTCATCGACCCCGGTACCAGGCCGCCGCCAAGGACGTAGTCGAGTTCCGGAAGCCCCGTACTCCACCGCTCGAGCCGAGCTCCGGAAACATCGCGCAGGCGAACGATCGGGGCGCCAATGGCAAGGCTGCCGCCGGCACGAACCGGTTGTGCGGCCAGCGGTTCCTCACCGACACTGTTCCACGCGCCGCACGCTTCGCATCGACCGACCCACTTGGGGTGCTCGTGCCCACACTCGACGCAACGCCAGACCGACTTCGGCTTGGCCACCCTAACCCTCACGCTCGCTCAAGTTGTCAAAGCGGGTGAACTGCTTGTGGAAGTACAGGTCGAAGTCGCCCGTGGGGCCGTTGCGGTGCTTGGCCACGATCACGCTCGCCTTGCCGTCGAGCGATTCCCCCTTCTCTTCGGCCTTCTCACGCATGTCTTTGTACATCTCGGGGCGGTGGATGAAGATCACCACGTCGGCGTCCTGCTCGATGGCGCCAGAATCACGCAGGTCCGAGAGCAGCGGGAGTCGATCGCCACCCCGCGTCTCGGAGGCCCGCGACAGCTGGGACAGCGCGATGACGGGCACCTCAAGTTCCCTGGAGAGCTGCTTGAGTGATCGCGAAATATCCGAGATCTCCTGCACCCGATTCTCGGAGTACTCTGGCGAGCGCATCAACTGGAGGTAGTCGACCACGACCATCCGGAGGTCGTTGTCAGCCTTGAGGCGCCGAGCCTTGGAGCGCATTTCCAGCAATGTCAGCGCGGGCGTGTCATCGATCCAGATCGGACAGGTCTGCAAGTGCCCTGCGGCGCGCGCCAGGCGGGTGAAGTCGGCGTCCTTCAGGGTGCCCCGCCGCACGCCTTGCGAGTCGACGCGCGCCTCAGCGCAGAGCATGCGCTGCACCAGAGAGTCCTTCGACATCTCCAGCGAGAAGATCGCGACGCCAAACCCTTCCGTGGCAGCGTGGGTTGCCAGATTCAGGCAGAAGGCCGTTTTGCCCATCGAGGGGCGTGCCGCCACGATGACGAGTTCGGAGTTCTGGAAACCTGTGGTCATTTCGTCAAGATGCACGAAGCCGCTCGGGACGCCGGTGATCGAATTGCCGCTGCGCTGGAGCGTTTCGATGCGCTCCATCGCCGGCCAGAGCATCTCCTTGATTCGGGTGAAGCCGGCCTCTCGCCGCTGCTGTGCAATCGTGAAAATCTTGCCTTCGGCGGCGTCGAGCAACTCGCTTGCGGTGCTCTTGCCGTCATAGGTTTCGGTGATGATCTGGGTCGCTGCCTCGATCAACCGACGCTGGATCGACTTCTCCTTCATGATCTTGGCGTGGAATTCGATGTTGGCGGCCGTCGGGACCGAGTTCACCAGCTCGTCGAGGTAACTATTCCCCCCGGCCAGCTCCAGATCACCCCGTCGCATCAGCTCATCGCGCAACGTGACGTAGTCGACCACCATCCGGCTCTCGACCAGGGCACGCAGGGCGCGGAAGAGGCGGCGATGCCCTTCCTTGTAGAACATCGTGTCGTCGATGAGCTCGGCACCACGCAGGGCGGCGTCACCATCGATGATCATCGCGCCGAGGACGGCCTGCTCCGCCTCCTGGCTCCAGGGGACGGAGCGTCCCTGAACCGGCTCAGTCATCGATGTCGAGGAGTTGTCGGGCAATTCGAACGTCATCCCAGGCCGGTCGCTTCCAGTTCGGGTTCCGCAGCAGCGCTGCGGGATGATACGTCACAATCAACGGAATGCCATTCCACTCGTGGACCTTCAGGCGGAGTTCGCCGAGTGGCTTCTTGACTCCGAGCATCGCCTCAGCTGCGGTACTGCCCAACGCGAGCAGCACCCTGGGCCGCACCAGCGCGATCTGGCGATGGAGGTACGGCAGGCACGCCGCCCGTTCGTCCGGGAGCGGGGTGCGGTTACGCGGTGGCCGGCACTTGACGACGTTTGCGATGAACACCGACGCCCGCGGCGCCTCGATGCTCTCGAGGATCTTGTCCAGCAGTTCCCCGGCGCGGCCCACGAACGGTCGCCCGGTGAGGTCTTCAGTCTCCCCAGGGCCCTCGCCGACGAGCATCAGTCGCGCGGCCGGTGCTCCCTCACCTGGAACGGTTTTCGTTCGCCCGGCGCAGAGCGGGCATTGGGTGCAACCCGCGATCACCTCCGCCACTTCTGCCAGGGAAGTCCACGGCACGATCGCCGACGCCGTGACCAGCTTCAATCCCGGCCCGGGAATCGCTGGCGCACCTTTGCGCCACCCCGTGGCACGCTCGTCCGTGATGGCCGGCGCCTCACTGCGTCGCGCGGGCGCGGGAGCGGCCGATGGAGCGGCGCGGGGGGCGACGGCAGCGGTCGGACGCGCGACCGCTGCCCGCACGGCGGGGGGCTGCACCGCCGCATCGAACAGCACCTCGTCACCACCCAGGTCCCGCTGTAGCGCGAGATACCTCCGCAACGGATCACGCACGATACGCCTCGACGGCATCGAGGATCGCATCGGCCACCGCCGACTTGCTGCTCAGCGGCACGCGCTGCTCGCCCCCCAGGCAGTCGAGAATGGTGACCGCGTTGGTCTCCACATCGAAGCCGGCACCCGGTTCCAGCGCGTCGTTGATAACAATGAGGTCCAACTGTTTGCGCTGCAGCTTGGCGCGTCCCTTCTCGATCGCGGCGCCGGTTTCCAGCGCGAACCCCACCACGGTCAGCCCCGCGTGTCGGTCGGGAAGTGTCCCGAGGAGGATGTCCTCGGTGGCCTCGAGCGCAAGCGTGAAGCCGCCGTCTGAGCGGGGCAACTTGGTATCCCGGGCGCTGACTGGCCGGTAGTCGGCCGGTGCGGCAGCCATCACTACGACATCGCTACTGCGAAGATGGGCCCGCACCGCCGCGGCCATCTCGGCGGTGGTGTCGACGTGCTGCCGGTTGACACCGACCGGGGTCGGTTCGCTGGATGGCCCCGAGATCAGCACGACGTGTGCACCGCGGCGCCAGGCCGCTTCTGCGAGGCGGAATCCCATCTTGCCACTCGAGCGATTGGTGATGACCCGAACCGGGTCAAGCGACTCCCGCGTCGGGCCGGCAGTGACCAGAACCTTTCGGCCAGCGAGCGGGCCGTCACCGTACAGGGCGCGTTCGGCGTGGGCAACGATCTCCCCCGGCTCGACCATTCGCCCTGGCCGATCCGACGGGCCCTCGGCAAGCGCACCAATCGCAGGACCGACCATCCGCCACCCCCGGGCCACGAGCAACGCGACATTCGTCGTGGTCGGATCGGCGGCATACATCGCATCGTTCATCGCGGGGGCGAGCAGCACCGGTTTCGTGGTCGCGAGGAGCAGAGCGGTGAGCAGGTCGTCGGCCATCCCCGCCGCTGCGCGCGCGATCAGGTGCGCGGTCGCAGGGGCCACGATGATCAGATCGGCGTCCTGGCCCAATGTGAGATGGTCGAGCGCCCCGCCACGCTCCCACAGGGAGGAGCGAACGGGGCGTCGGGTGACAGCTTCGAACGTCGCGCGACCGATGAATTCGGTCGCACCACGGGTCAGGATGACGTCCACCAGGGCACCGCGGGCCGAGAGCTCGCGAGCCACCAGCACGCTCTTGTAGGCCGCGATCCCCCCGGACACGCCGAGGACGACATGGCGGCCCCGCCACATCTCAGGCCTCGGTGCGGCGCCGACGGAGTTCGCGGAACGTCAGCTCACCGCTTGTGAGCTTCTGCATCGAGAGAGTGGTGAGCTTCTTCACCCCTTCGACACGCTCCCAGTTGGCGACTGCGTCGCGCGGGAACTCGTTCAGGTACCGGGCGAATTTCGCCGCCACCAGCACACCGCGATACTTCGAACCAGTGTTCGCCGCAACTTCCTGTGGCGTGAAAATTTCCATACCATCCCCCTGCAATCAGTGATCGCCGCCCAGCCGATCGAGTTCGGCGGCGACTTCGGTTCGAAGCCGGTCGAGCAAGACGCCCACATCGCGCTGCCGGCTGGTGCGCCGTGATTCTGCATCAAGAATGGCGTGCACGGCACGCACCGCCACATTCAGGTCGTCGTTGACGACGACGAAGTCGTACTCCACCGCGGCAGCCAACTCTTCGAGCGCCTGTTCCAGGCGACCGGCGACCGCGTCCTGCCCTTCCGTGCCACGTGCCCTGAGCCGCGCGGCGAGTGCCGATCCGCTCGGCGGGACGACGAAGATCAGGACGGCGTCAGGAAACCGTTCCCGGACCAGCCTCGCCCCGACGACCTCGATGTCCAGCAGCACGTGCCGTCCACCCTGCACCATGCGCCGGAGCTCGCCGACCAGCGTGCCGTACCGATGGCCGTTGTAGACCGCGTGCTCCAAAAACTCCCCGGCCTGTACCCGCCGCTCGAACTCCTCGTGACCGAGGAAATGATACTCCCGTTCGTGGACTTCGCCCGGACGGAGCGGACGGGTCGTCGCCGACACCGAGTAGCCGACATCGGTGCGTTCGGCGAGCACCCGCCGAGCGATGGTCGACTTTCCGCCTCCAGACGGCGACGAAAGGACCACCACCAACGGCGTCATTCGAGATTCTCCAATTGCTCGCGGAGCTTCTCAAGTTCCCCTTTCATCGCCACGACTTCGTGCGCAATGGCCGGGTCGTTCGCTTTCGACCCCATGGTATTCACTTCCCGACCAAGCTCCTGCGCCAGGAAGCCGAGGGGTTTCCCAACCGGCTTGTCGCTTGCCAGCATCCCGCGCGCGGCGTCGAGGTGCGCCCGGAAGCGGACCAGCTCCTCGGTGATGTCGAGGCGGTCGGCTGTCAGCGCCAGCTCTTGCGCGACCCGCGTCTCATCGACCATCCGGCCCTCCAGCAGCGTGGCGAGCTGGGTCCGGAGCCGGTCCCGTTCGCGGAGGAGTCGTGCCGGGGCTAATGCCGCCACCCTTTCGGCTCCTCCTTCCAGCGCCGAGACCCGACCGGCAACTTCCGCCAACAACACCGCCCCTTCCCGGCGGCGAGCCTCGCGGCATTCGACCGCCGCTGCCCTGACCAGCGGCGCCAGGGCATCCCAGCCCACAGTGCCCGGCAGCTCATCACGACGGCCGCCAAACAGATCGGCGTGGCGGGCCGCCATCTCAAGCGTGACGTCACCAGCCAAACCGAAGCGGTCCCGGACCTCTCGCAGCACCGCGATCACGGCCTCGGCACGAGCCCAGTCGACTCCGACTCCACCCGGCACTTCGTCACCCCATCGCACGCTGATCGTCACGTGACCGCGCTCGAACTCCCGGCGCAGGGACTCGCGAAGCTCGGCCTCCAGCGCCCCCAACTCGGCCGGGAGACGCGCCGACAGATTGAACCAGCGGTGGTTGACAGTCCGGATCTCGACCCGGGCGCGCCGACCAGCAACATCTCCCTCTGCGACCCCGAATCCGGTCATACTCAACGCCAAGCGACAGGCTCCCGTCCGAGGGTAGCACGGAAAGATAGCCGGATCTGGTCGGTCGAGGGACTCGCGAACCTGGCGACGGGGTCAGTTGGAGAATTCCCAACGAACCCCGAAGGTGCTCCCGAGCCCCAGATAGGGGTAACCGGGGACATACCCCGCCCTGGTTGAGCGAAAGTTGACGCGGTCGTAATAGGCGAAAAACGGTCCGATCTGGAACTGGACCAGCCCACGGACAAACGAGGCCCCCGGCAGGGGGATGGCGGCCCCGGTCGTGTCGCGGCCGATAACTCCGGGACTCCAGCTTTCCACGACCCCCTGGACCTTCAGGCCGAAGATGCCGCTGCGAAAATTCCGGAGGAATCGGGACCGTATCGTCGCAGTCGTGTAGGCGTGCCGTGGGGGTTGGCCATCCGGGAGCGCCCCCTTAAGCGGCTGTTCAAAGTGACTTTCAAGGGTGAACCAGCTGAGGGGCACCAGTCGTCCGCGGAGTGTCAGCCACTCGGTCCGAGGGGTCCCTCCCAACGCCGCAATCAGCAGGAATTGGCGGTACCCCACCGGCGACCAACCGTCGTTGCGAGTGTACCCTGCCTCGATACCGAGCCGCCGCCAGGCGATGCCGGCACTGCCTTGAAAATCGGTGAATCGCTGTGCCTGCGCGGTGGCAAGGGCTGGGCTTTCGACGCGGTGACCGTTGCGGACGACCCCGCTGAGCATCACACCGTAGGGGAGCCGCACACCCACGCGGCCCTCGAGCCAGCCACTGCTGCGATCGCCGGCGTGACGCTGGCTCACGGCTGCGATCGAGGCGCTGATCAGCGATCGGGGCGCCCAGCCGACCGAGAGCCGCGCATCCAGCGGCGTCCATTCGGTGTGATGCCACGCGCTCAATTGTGCCGACCACGTCGGCCGACGCCACGCCGCCGTCCCGCCCAAGTGCCCCACATCCTGCCGGACGGAATCGCTACTCCATTTGGTTCGGGCCGCGAAGAGATCCACGCTCGGTCCGAGCGCGTCCTCGCGCTGGTGCCAGGAACCGCGCAGTTGAATCTCGGTCCGGGTTCCTTTCACGAATGGCGAAATGGTGTCGCCCGGTTGTTCGGGAGTTCCCTCCGCGAGCAACGCGCTCCGATCGACCGCCTGGACCAGCGCCTGAGCCTGGACCCCAAAGCGCGCCGACGGCACCCAGCCGAGCTGGGCCCAGATGTTCGTGGCGTTGGACGCCCCGGTGCCACCCTGCGGGGCGTTGACGCCGAAATAGTCACCGGCGAGGCCCAGACCCACACCGCTGGGATAGCGGCGCTCGAAAGCGCCCAGGTACCTCGATATCCCGCGGTCGCCGGCGGCGACACCGATCCGGGTGCGTGGCAGCTGCCGGTCGTGCCGACGCGTGAAAAGCGACACCCGAAGGAAGCCAGGTCCCTGCTCCACCTCCACGCGATCGAGCAGCGACAAGGCGAAGTAGGAAGGATCGACTGCGGCGGAGTCGGGCCCAATCGGCACGAAGGGAACCCCGTCGAGCAGGTACTCGACCGAGGCGGCGCCGCGGCCCTGATAGTTCGGCAGCTCCGCCCGTCCCAACCATCCGCCGCGCTGCACAAATACACCAGGGAGCTGGGCCAGCAGGTCGCTGAGCGTCTGCGCCGGTGCCCAATCGATCGAATCGCGCGTGAAGACCCGCCGGGAACCACCGGGCAACAGCTCGCCGACGCCGGTGAGAGGCAGCGGCCGGAGTTGCACGCGCTCGACCTGCTTGTCCTGCATCAGGCGGTCAGATTCCGAAAGTTGCCCCTTCGCTGCCTTCAGCGAATCAGCGATCGTGTCCGTGGCGGATCGTACCGGATTCTGGCCGCGCGCATTCGGTGCCGCCAGCGCGAGGAGCGCAGCGAGGAGCAGCGAGGAGCGCAGCAGCCGCACGTCGAGGGCGATCAACGACGCGCGAACAGGAACTCGGTGAAGAGCCGCACCAGTACGCCAGTGGGTCCTCGCACCTGGGTGGGCAGTTCTCGATCGGTGTATGCCGTTCCCGCGATGTCGAGATGAGCCCACGGGAAGCCGTCGACGAACTCCTTGAGGAAGAGCGCCGCGGTGATACTGCCCGCCGGACGACCCCCGGTGTTCTTGACGTCGGCGATGTCGGACTTGATGAGGTCCTTGTACTCGTCCCAGAGCGGCAGCTCCCAGGCGCGCTCTCCGGCCCGCTCCCCGGCGGCGAGGAGCGCCGCGACCAAGGCGGGGTCAGTGCCCATCACCCCGGACGCGGAATGACCGAGTCCGATGACAATCGCACCGGTAAGTGTAGCACAGTCGACGACTGCAGCCGGCGAGTAGCGTCGGGCCCACGACAGTGCATCCGCGAGAATCAGCCGACCCTCGGCGTCGGTGTTCAACACCTCGATGGTCTTTCCAAAATGGGAGCCGACCACGTCTCCCGGCTTGTATGCTGTCCCCGACGGCATATTCTCCGCGGATGGCACCAGGCCAACCACGTGAACCTTCGGCCTGAGCCGACCGAGCATCTCGAAGGTGCCGAGCACGGCGGCCGCACCAGACATGTCGTACTTCATCTCTTCCATTGATGCCGCAGGCTTGATCGAGATACCACCGGTATCGAAGGTGACTCCCTTCCCCACCAGGACGACCGGCGGTGCATCACTGCCCTTGTATTCGAGGATGATGAAGCGGGGCTCCTCTGCGCTGCCCTGCGCCACAGCCATCAACGCGTGCATCCCTTCCTGGATGATGTGCGCGCGATCCAGCACCGTGACGGCAAGGCCGTGCCGCTCACCGAGCGCCTGCGCCTGCGCCGCCAGCCAGGTCGGTGTGCAAGTGTTCCCCGGCGTAATCTGCAGTTCGCGGGTGAGCGTCTGTCCGGCAGCGACCGCAGCTCCGCGCGCGACCCCCGTCGCGAACGCGTCGTCGGCACGTTCGGTCAGCAGGTCGCATTGCGTAAAGCGCGGTTTCGGCGATTCGGGCGGGCGCTTGAGCTCGGGATAATGCCAGGCACCAAACGGAACGCCTTCGGCCAGCGACTGTCCGACAATGTCGCTCGTCAGCAACGCGGAGACCTCCGCGGCAAGTGCGACGACCGCGGCGGGGACGCCGACGGTGCGGGCCCGCTTCCCGCCGATCATCGCGCCGCGTCGGAGCGCGCTGGCCGACAGTTGCTCCGGCTCCCCAAGCCCAATCAGCAGCACCCGGGTGATGGAACTTTCCTGAGGATACAGCAGGGCGGTCTCGTCGCGGGCACCGGTGAAATCACCGGCCGACCAGCAACGCCCCAGAACGCCACCGAGTTTGCGGTCCAGCGCCGCGAGGGAGGCTGGAAGTGATCCCTTGCAGACCGGGAGAATCAGGAGCGGCGTTTCGAGAGTGGCAAGGTCCGCCACGCGATGGGCAACTGCGAGCGCCATAAAATGTCCGGGAGGTGAAGTGCCGAGCGACGAGGGCGACTGGATCTCTCCGGGCGCCGCGACTCCCGAAATATAGCTAGAGCCCTGCTGCGCCGGGGTTCTCCGCGACCACGCCGATGAGGTGAGGGGCTGCGCGGTGCGGCGTGAGGACGAGGCGAACGAGGGACGTTCGTGCAACGCCCAGCCAAGCCGGGGTGAAAAGCCAATCAACAGTAACCGCGCATGCCCAAGGTGGGAGTCGAACCCACATGCCCGTGAAGGCTGCGGATTTTGAGTCCGCTGCGTCTGCCATTCCGCCACTCGGGCTCGCGACGAAGGATCGCCGACCCTGCGCACGCGGGCAAGGCCCATCAGGGGGGCAGTTGCCGCTGTTGCAGCTGCACCTCCTGCATCCGGAGCAGGAGTCGATCCCGCATCAACTGGAACTGACCTCGCTGCACCGGGGTGAGGATCGGACTCAGGTCGCGCATCTCGTCCCGGAAGCTCTGGGCGTAGGCAACGCGATTCGCCGTCAGATCATCCACGTAGCTGCCGACGCTGTCGCTGTTCGCGGCGACCCCCGGACGCAGCTGCAGGTTCAGCGCCTGCCGGAGCCGGCGTTCTTCTTCCTCCAGCGCACGACGCCGGCTCGCCCAGTTCGTGACCACCCGCTGCGTTCTCGCTGCGGTCTCATCGCTGAGGCCGAGCTCGAGTTGCATCCGACGAACGAATTGCTCCTCGATCCGGCCGCGGAGGAGTGCGGCCCGTGCCCCGGGCTTCTGCGCCATCGCCGAGGTGGTACCCAGCACGATCAGAACGAGAGCCAGCCCTGCGGCGTAGATCGATCGCATCATCCCTCCAGGTCTCGGAGCACCTGCTCCAGTTGAGCCTCCGACAGGTCGCCCAGCCGCGGCAGCCGCATCGGGGTGACCGTTTCTTCCACTACGGTCAGCTCCGACAGCACCTTCTCGAGTTGCGTTTCATTCAGCCCATCGAGCTCGGGCAGCACGGCGACTGCGGTCGCGGGGGTGCTGGGGCGCGCGGCTGGAACGCCGTTCGGCAGAACCTTGACCAACAACAGCACGCTTGCGGCGGCCGCCAGGATTCCCAGCGCCAGCCGAGCACCACGCCGCGGGGTGCGCTGCAGCGATGGTGTCGGGAGGGGTGCTGCAGCCCGTGACCTCAATCGCCGCGCGATCGCCTCGATGTCGACGACCGTGTCACGAAAGAGGGCCGCGGCCGACTGCACCAGTCGCCACTCCTTCGCACACGATTCACAGCCAACGAGGTGGGTCCGCTCGGCCTCGGTCCAGCTGGCTCGCGCGTGGACGACATCGGGCATCCGAGCCTGGATCGCGTCGCACTCAATCATGACAACCACTCCTTCAACCGCTTGACGGCGTGATGGTAATGCACTCGGGCCGCCCCCGGAGAACTCCCCAGCGCGGCAGCAATTTCGGTGTAATCGAGCCCCTGCTGCACTCGAAGCAGGAACACCTCGCGCTGCATTCGCGGCAGCCTGGTGAGCCCCTCCAGCAACTGCTGGCCGACCTCGTCGGCGACCAATTCCGCCTCCGGGTCGGTATGGTTGGCGAGGTCGTGGTCCTCGATCGCCAGAAAAATTCGACCCTTCCCCGCTCGGAATCGATCCTTGAGGAGGTTTCCGGCGATCCGGAAAAGCCAGCCCCGAAAACTCCCCTCGCCACGCCACCCCTCCATTCCCCGAAACGCCCGGAAGAAGGTGTCCTGAATCAGGTCGTCCAGATCCGCACTCGCGGCGCCGGCGGCAGCGAGGTAGCGGCCGAGTGCGGGGGCGTGTCGCCGAACCAGCTGATCCGCGGCACGCTCGTCTCCGCTGCGCCAGGCGGCAACGAGCTCCGGGTCGTTCGGGAAGTCCGCTGCCACGACAGTCATCGCACCCTAGGACGAGAATGGACGGAAAGAGTTAAGCTGAACTTCGCCAAATCGGCAGCGAACCCAGTAGCACCGAGGTCGCATCCTCCAGGATATCATTCGGCCGCACTGCGCTGGCTTAACAATGTTAACAAAGCGCACATCTTATTATAAACATTGTTGATACAGTGTGTCAGCTCAAGTGATTTCAACACTATCCACAGTGATCCTCAATGACTCCACACAGTTTATCAACACGACCATCCCCTCTGGTCATCGCGCACCGCGGCTACTCCTCCCGGGCACTCGAGAACAGTATCAGCGCCTTCAGGCTCGCCGTAGAGGCAGGGTGTGACGGGATTGAGCTGGATATTCATCTGACCCGGGACGGCGAAATCGTCGTCCACCACGATCCGCTCGTACACGGCGGCCACGCAATCGCCGAACTGAGCCTGGTCGAGCTTCGGGGGATATCCCTGCCCGACGGGAGCCTGATACCCACCTTGGCCGAAGTGACCGATGTCAGTGCTGAGGTGGAGTTGTTCATCGAAGCGAAGGCCCTTCCCCGGTACGGCGACGACCGGCTGATCGAGGTGTTCCAGCGGACCGCGGCACCGGAGCGTCTCCACGTCCATTCCTTCGATCACCGAATCATCGCTCGGCTGGCGACTCGCCTGCCAGCGTCATCGTTGGGGGTGTTATCCACATCCTACCCGATTGACCCGGTGCGGGCTGTTCTCGATGCCGGCGCCCGGCTGCTTTGGCAGGAGCACCAGCTCATCGATCTGGCGCTGGTGGACCGCTGTGCCGCCGCAGGAATCGCGGTGATCGCCTGGACCGTTAACTCGGCCAAGGATGCGGAGAACCTTCGTGGGCTGGGCGTTGCGGGGCTTTGCGGCAACTGGCCGGAACGATTGCGGCCGTAACCGGCGGTCGCACAAAGGGCGCCCTCTCGGGCGCCCGGGTACCACTGGCCAAACCGGCCGGATCAGGCGGTCGCAGACTCGAGCGGATACACCGACACCTTCATCCGGTTCTTGTCCTTCCGTTCGAACTTCACGACGCCATCGATATACGTGTGGAGCGAGTCATCCTTGGCCTTGAAGACATTCTTGCCCGGGTGAAACTTGGTCCCGCGCTGCTTCACCAGAATGCTGCCCGATGTCACCCGCTCGCCCCCGAAGTGCTTGACGCCGAGAAACTGCGGATTCGAATTGCGACCGTTGCGGCTGGAGCCGACGCCCTTTTTATGAGCCACCTTTTACCTCAACCCAGCTGGACGTCAGTGATGCGGACTTCGGTGTACTTCTGCCGATGCCCGGTCTTCCGCCGATAGTTCTTCCGGCGCTTGAACTTGAAGACGTAGATCTTGGCTTCCTTCCCGTGTCCAACCACCTCGACGGTGACCTTGGCGCCAGCAACCGTGGGCACGCCGGCCGTGATGGTGTCGCCCGTCGAGGTCAGCAGCACCTCGTCGAAGGTGACCACGTCGCCAGCGGCCTTCTTCTCCATCAATGGCAGGCGGAGCGTCGCGCCCATCTCTGCGCGGAATTGCTTCCCCAATGCCTTGAAAATCGCGTACATAGCGCCCTTTTGGTCCGTGTATTCCAACACGCCTAGCCATCAATTATAGGCCATTCCAACCTGCCCCGCAACCCCAAGCTACGCCACGGCATAGAGTTCAGTAACGTCGCGGCCGGCCGGCCGCGACATCAACCTGAACTCGTCCAGACGGAGCATTGGGTCGTCCCGGACCTCGAGTTCGAGCCCACCCTGGCGGCCGAGGGCGCCGACCAGCTTTGGCTCCTCTTCCAGGATGTAGAGGGCGACGTCGGGGTGCAGCCGGATCGCGAGTCGGCGCTCCTTCTGTTCGATGCCGGCCCGTTTCAGCGCCCGCTCCAGCCGGCGCGTCACGATTTCCGGGGAGAATACCCGCCCGGTCCCGTGACAGGTATTGCATTCGCGGGTCATCGAAGCCCAGAGTGAGGGGCGGACCCGCTGCCGCGTCATCTCGATCAGCCCGAGCTCGGACACGGCGAATGCCCGGGTTCGGGCCCGGTCGCGGCCCAGATGCGTCCGCAGCTCAGCGAGCACCCGATCGCGGTTCGCCTTCGACTCCATATCGATGAAGTCGGCAACGATGATGCCGCCGACATCCCGCAGCCGGATCTGCCGGGCGATCTCGCGAGCCGCCTCGACGTTGGTGCGGAGGATGGTCTTCTCCGGGTCGCGCTTGCCAGTATAGCGGCCGGTATTCACGTCGATCGAGACCAGCGCCTCGGTCGGCTGGATGATGACGTAGCCGCCGGTCGGCAGTTCCACCCGGGGCTTGAAGAGGTCACGAATCTCCTCCTCAATCCGGAACAGGTCGAAGAGCGGTTGCGGGTCCTGATAGTAGTGCACCCGATCGATCAGTTCGGGATCAATCTGTTCGAGATACTGCAGGATTTCCTGGTGGAGTTCGCGAGAATCCACCCAGAGCGCGTCGACCTTGTCGGAGAAGACATCGCGCACCAGGCTGCGGGTCAGCGAGGCCTCGCGATGCAGCAATGCCGGCGCCTTGCGGACGTGCTGCTCCTTCCGCTTCACCTTGGTCCAGGTCCCGACCAGCGACTCGATTTCGCGGCGGAAGTGATCCTCCGTCACGCCTTCGGCAACGGTCCGCACGATGACCCCGCCGGCATCCTTCGGCAGGAGGCGGGAGACCATTTCGCGCAGTTTGGTGCGTTGCTCGCGGTTCTCGATCTTGCGGGAGATGCCGACCTTGGAGGCATACGGCATGTACACGAGAAAGCGTCCGGCCAGTGAGATCTGCGCCGTGACGCGACATCCCTTGGTCGAGATCGGCTCCTTGGTGATCTGCACCGGGAGCGTCTGCCCCTTCTTGAGGATCTCCGAAATGTCGGGGACTGCGCGACGAGCGCCGACTTCGCGCTTGCCACCGACCCCGCGACGCTTGGCCGATGCCGCAGGATCCGCGGCTTCAGCACCCTCCCCCTCGCCGTCTGGGTCGGATTCTGCCCCAGCTTCCTCCTCGACGTCCTCGATTTCGGCAGGATCATCGTCTTCTTCAGGCTCCAGCAGGTCGGACGCGTGAAGAAACGCGCTCTTTTCGAGCCCGATGTCTACGAACGCTGCCTGGATGCCCGGGAGGACCGCCTCGACCCGCCCGAGGTAGACGTCACCGACTGAACGACGGTGATCCGGACGATCGACGAGGAGCTCGACCAGGCGGTCGTCCTCGAGAATTGCCACCCGCGTCTCGCGGGGGGTACCTGAGATCAGAATTTCGCGCTTCACGGCAGTCCCTCGCGGAGGTCACGCGCCGCATCGCGGCACCCCCCGCGTCTCGAAGGGGCAAAGGCCGTCGCACCATCAGGGCGACGGGTCGCCGGCACACGTACCGCTCCCGTCCCGCCGCGAGGCAAGGACCGAGGCGAAGCGTCGGCGAGAGCCCCGACCACCACCGGATACGGCGGGTGACCACGGATGCGCTCGAACGATTGGCGTCGAGGGCGCCCGAGGTCCACCCGGCGGGAGCCGGGGGTCGGAGCTGTCGCAGGTCTGAAAGGCGCTGCGCAAGAGGAGCCGGACGGAGCCGGTGGAGGACACCAGAGGTGGTACATACAACCCGACGGGCCAGGGCCGAGGCCTTGCCGATGAGACCGATCCAGGCGGAGCGGAACTGGGGTTGCATAGTCGAAATCTAGGAACCACAGTGACTTACGGCAATAGAGCTGGCCACCCCTAGTCGCCGGATGGGGCCTGTGATGCAGTCCCGCAAAAGGTATATTTGACGAATTCCGACGCCTCGTACTCCCTTGAGTGGGCCCACTAAATGATGCGCAGAGCCCGTGCGATCGCGCGGATGAGCGGCATTCTCCTCCTGGCTGCCGCCTGTGGTGGCACTCCGGATCAGATCGGCCCGCCCGCGGCTGTGGAGATCGTCGCCGGGAACAACCAGTCGGCGGTAGTAGGCCAGGTGGTGCCGGTGGCCCCGACCGTGAGAGTTCGCGATGCCGGTGGCCACGGGCTGACCGCCATCGTGGTCCGTTTCACTGTGGTTGCCGGCGGAGGCAGCATTGCCGCAGACTCCGCGCTCACCGATGCCAATGGCGTGGCCGTGGCACCGGCCTGGACGCTCGGCACGACCATCGGCATCAACAGCCTGCGGGCGCAGGCCTCCGGCCTCACCGTCAGCACCACCATCACCGCAATTGCGCTGGCTGGCCCACCAGCCTTGGTGAGCGTGGCGGCTCAGCAGATCTTCACAGCATTGGTGAGCACTGCCGTTGCGACTCGACCAACTGTGCGAGTGACCGATGCCAACGGAAATCCTGTCGCCGGCGTGACCGTGACCTTCACTGTCACCTTCAACAACGGTACGGTGACCGGCGGCACGCAGGTCACCGATGCCCAGGGTCTCGCCACGGTAGGCAGTTGGACCCTCGGCAGCGGAACCGGGCTGAACCGGTTGACGGCAACTGTCGCTGGACTGAATCCGGTGGTGTTTGAAGCGCAGGGGCTGACCTCCACTCCGTCGCTTGTGGCAGTCTCCCCCACGACACAAACCGGCTTCTTCGGTGCAATGGTCCCGCGGGTGCCTCAGGTCCGGGTGACCAACAGCCAGGGACAGATCCTCCCGAATATGCCAGTGCAGTTTGCAGTCATCAGCGGCGACGCCACCATTGTTGGTGGGCAGACTGTTTCCGACCCGGCCACTGGCATCGCGGCCCCCGCTGATTGGCGCCTCGGACTCACCGGGAACTCCGCTACCGTTGAGGCCACCATTCCCGGCTTTCCTGGCCCCCGGGTGACATTCACGAGCAGTGGCACCTTTTCCCCTTACTTGATCGACGTCCGCTTCCTGAGCACGGCGACGCCGGCACAGCGCGACGCCTTCGCCTCGGCCGCCAACCGCTGGATGCAGATCATCGTCGCCGACATTCCCGACGTCCCGATCAATCTCACCGCCGGCACCTGCGCGAACGGCAATTCCCCCGCGATGAACGAGTCGGTCGATGATGTCGTGATCTTCGCCCAGGTCACCACCATCGACGGCCCCGGTGGCGTGCTGGGTTCCGCTGGGCCCTGCATTCGACGCACACAGGGATTCTTCACGGCGATCGGCTCGATGCGCTTCGACGTGGCCGACCTGCTTGGGTTGCAGAACACCAACCGACTTGAGCCGGTGATCCTGCACGAGATGGCCCACGTGCTCGGCTTCGGCACGGTGTGGAGCGAACGCGGCGTGCTCGCTGGCGCCGGTGGATCGGATCCGGTGTTCACCGGAGCTGAGGCGTTGTCGCTCTGGCCGACGTTCAACCTCGGCTACACCGGCGCTCCCGTACCGGTGGAGAATCTCTTCGGTGCCGGCACCCGGGATTCCCACTGGAGGGAGAGTGTCTTCGTGAGCGAGTTGATGACCGGATTCATCGAAGCGCCGGGTGTGCCGACGCCGCTGTCGAAGATCACCATCGCTTCATTCAAGGACATCGGCTACACCGTCAGCTACGCCACCGCCGACTCGTACGCCGGCAACCTGATGGCAGCGCTGCGTATCGCCGGTGAACGGTCGCCGATCAATGACATCGTCGAGAAGGCGCATTGGGAGGTGACGCCACTCGGTATCCTTCAGCGAATCCCCTGACCGCCGCACTGGCCGTGCCAGAAGGCAGCGATCTCCCGGCGTGCGGTCCCGCTGTCACTTGCTCCGCCGGCAGCGGTCACAGCCTGCACACCGCACCACTCGTTCCCCGAACCAGGCCAGTAGCGCGGCGCGGCGGCAGCCCGGGCCCCGGGCGTAGTTGAGCATTGCGTCGAGCCGGCGTTCGGCCTCGCGTCGACGACGCCGTATTGCGATCCAATCGACCCGGCCGCGGTCAGGGCGAAGCTCCTCCGCGAGCCGGTCGGCAGCCGCAAGGATCGCAGCTGGCTGCCTGACGCGCTGGGTCGGGTCGCGCCAGAGCTGCTCCAAAAGTGATTCACTCGGGAAAGTCGTGGACAATTGCTGCCGTGGCATCACGGCATCGTGGGGGTGATAGTAGACAACGCAGTGCGCAATGTCTCCGTCCCGCCCGGCCCGCCCCGCTTCCTGATAGTACGACTCCGGTGTGCCCGGAATGGTCCAATGCACCACCAGCCGCACGTCCGGTTTGTCGATTCCCATCCCGAACGCGCAGGTCGCCACCACCACGCGGATCTTCGCCTCCAGGAATTGTTCGAGGCACTCCGAGCGCTCCCGAGCGGTGAGGCCGGCGTGATAGACCGCGACGGCGACTCCACTCTCCTTCAGCACGCGGGCGATGCCCTCCGTCAGACTGCGCGTCGGGGCGTAGACAATGGCTGTGCCGCGTGTTGTGCGCACCAGCACCACCAGCCGAGCGAGCCGGTCGTCACGGCTGACGACCGGCTGGACCTCGAAACGCAGATTGCGGCGATCAAAGGAGCCAACGATTTCCGCGGAGCCACGACGGAAGCCGAGCGATCGCACGATCTCTTCGCGGACGGCCTGGGTGGCGCTGCCGGTCAGCGCGACACACGGCGGCGCACCGAGGGCAACTCGCAGCCGACGCAATACGCGATATGCGGGGCGGAAATCGTGGCCCCACTCGACAATGCAGTGCGCTTCGTCTACAGCAAGCCGCGCGACCGCGACACCGCGCACGGCAAGTTCCTCGACCAGCCGCGGCAATCGCTCGGGTGCGACATACAGGAGCCGGAGGCGACCCTGCGCCGCCTCGGCGAGGGTAGCGGACTGGGTCGCGTGATCGATCGAGCCGTTGAGCGCTGCGGCCGGCGCCCCTCGCCGCGTGAGTGCCGCGACCTGATCCTGCATCAGCGCGACCAGCGGTGATATTACGATCGTCAGGCCTGGCGCCACGAGTGCCGGTACCTGAAAGCAGATCGACTTCCCTCCCCCCGTCGGAAGGACAGCCAGCACGTCGCACCCGGCGAGCACCGGTTCGATCACCCGTGCCTGGAGCGGGCGAAAGTCCTGGTAGCCGAAAGTCCGGCGAAGCACCTGACGGGCGACGGCGAGTGTGGGCACGCCAGAAAGTTGCGCAGCAGCGGTACCGGCGCTTGTGACGGGAAATTGCGGCGCGGCACTCCGAAACGAGGCTCAGGACTCCGGCGGAGTGCGCCGAGCGACAATCCGGAGGAGCAGCGCGACGCCAAGCACAGCAATCGCAGCCCAAGTCACCCGCCGGTCATCGCGCCAGAGCGCCAACACGGCCAGGAGGATGCCTGCCAGCGCGACGGGTATGCGGAGCCTGCTCACGACTTCAGAAAAGCAGCAATTGCCTGCCGGAAATCGGGCGTGGCCCGCGAAAGTGCGTTCACCCTGGCCCCGAGCAGGATGCCCTCCTCAAACGTGCGCTCGTCGAGTCCGGTGAACAGCTGCTTCGTGAGGGCGAATGCGGTAGGGCTCTGGGTCGCGAGCTGACCGAGCAGCAGCGCCAGATCTGCCTCGAAGGTGTCGTCGGGTATGGCACGGCTGATCAGCCCCATCGTGAGCGCTTCGCTGGCCGAAATGGTCCGGCCGGTCGCTACCAGCTCGAAGGCGCGTTTCTCGCCCACGCTGCGGCGCAGTATCGTCATCACCATCGCCGGCACGAAGCCGCGACCGATTTCAGGGTAGCCAAACGATGCCGAATCGGCCGCAACCACCAGGTCACACGCCGTCGCGAGTCCGGCGCCACCCGCCAGGGCGCGGCCGTGCACGATCGCCACCGCGGGCTTGGGCAGCCGACGCAGCACCAGGAAGATCTCACCCAGGCGAAGTGCGGCCTGTTCATTCTCTGCCAGCGACCGGTCGGCTGAGGCGAGCAGTTCGTCGAGGTCGGCTCCCGCGCAGAAGTCCTTCCCAGCGCCCCGGATGGCGACGACCCGTACGGCCGCGTCGAGTTCGGCCCGGGCCAGCGACTCCGCAAGCCCATCGAGCATCTGGACGCTGATGGCATTGCGCTTCTCAGGCCGATTGAGCGTCAGCGTCAGGACACCGTCGACCAAGGAACTGAGGAGCTCGCTCACGACAGCTGCTCTCGGGCACGCTTGGCAATCCTTCGGGGCACCTCAACCTCCATCCGAAGCAGTGCCGTGGAATACACCTTTCCCTGGGCATCGGTCTTCAGGGAGAGCGTGCCGCCACCATCGAGCGCCCCGTGGAGCAGGAAGTTCAGCGCGTTGAGATTCGGGAGTTCGAAGCGCTCCACGCCGCTGACCATACCCTTGAAGTGCTTGGCAACGCGCTTGCGGGTGACTTGCTCCACGAGGATGGGGTAGAACTCCGGCTCGAGGGCGATCAGGCCGACGTTTGCGGTGTCGCCTTTGTCGCCCGAGCGCGCGTGCGCAAGAAATCGCAGCTGGACCATTGTTGCCATCAGACCATCTCCACGCGGACGAAGGGTTCGATCCTGTCGCGATCCATCAACGCGGGCCAGTACGCGACGATTTCCTCAACCGCTGGGCGTCCCCCGGCGAAGCCGGTGACGCTCGGAGGTCCAGTCAGTACCAATGGTGCGATCTCGCGTGTGAATCGTTCCACCGCCGCTCGGTCGCCACCTCGCACCCCGATGCGCAACATCACTTCCGCCAGGTCGGGGGATGGAGTCCCTGCCAGGCGACCGTGCGTTGCGTCCACACCCACATATTCGGTGAGGATCTGCTCAAAGGAGAGTCCGAGCGCAGTCAACCGCTTGCGGAGGATGCGGTCGGCTGCCTTGGCCTTGTCGAGGGCATCGGGCCAGGAGTAGACCAGCGAGCCGATCGCCTTATAACCGTAAAAGTACGCCACCGACACCTTGAGGAGTGGAGTCCGCGGTCGCCCCTGAATCCCGGAGACTCGCACCCGATTCTTTCCGACTTTCTTGAGCCGGATCGTGGTGAAATCGACGATGCCGTCGGGGGTGATGTAATTCGCGGGATCGCCCATCTCGTAGACGAGCTGCTCGCTCACCGATGGCACGCTGACGACGCCACCGGTTCCCGGATGCTTGGTGACCACAAAGGAACCATCGGCCGACGCCTCGACCAACGGAAACCCAACGTCTTCAAGGCGCTTCACGGAACGCCAGTCGCGCAGCAGATTGCCCCCTGAACTCTGCGCGCCACACTCGAGGATATGCCCGGCAATCGTGCCGGCGGCGATCCGGTCCCAGTCATCGGCTGCCCATCCGAACTCGTGGACCAGCGGCCCGAGGGTGAGACCGGTGTCGGTGACTCTCCCGGTGATCACGATGTTGGCGCCGCGATCGAGCGCCTCTGCCACCGGCGCCATTCCGAGGTATGCATTGGCGGAGCGGACCCGATCGCGCACATCGGAAAGCGGTCGGCCGGTATCCATATTCGAGAACGCCTCACCTTCACCGATGAGGCGATCGAGCCGATCGAGGAGGTCGTCTCCCGTCACCAGCGCGATCCGGATTCGATCGCCAACGCCAAGGCGTTCTGCCGCAGCGCGCACGGCCTCGGCGCAGCCACGCGGGTTCACACCGCCAGCGTTGGAGATCACCCGGATGCCGCGCTCGGCGACATCGGGGAGGATCCGCTCCATCTGGCCCACAAAGTCGCGGGCATAGCCCGCGCTGGGATCGCGGGATCGCTGCTTCTGCAGGATCGACATCGTGACCTCAGCCAGATAGTCCAGCACGAGATAGTCGATCGGGCCGCCCTGTACCTGGCGCATCGGCGCCTCGAGCCAGTCTCCCCAGAACCCCTGCCCGGCGGCGATGCGAACCGTCTGCTTCCGTTCCTTCACGGCGTCGTGCCTCCCTGCAGCGCGATTTCGCGCATCCAGATGGTATCCTCGCCTTCCTGAGCCAGGACAATGATGACCGCAGCAAACCCCTGAGGCACTGTCAGTGGGAATGGTCCAGTGTGGAACCCCTGCTCGAGCACTTTCCCCGGCGCAACGGTCTGCGCCGATCCCCCACCTTCGTCGAGACTGACCACGCGCTCGGCGTAGAAACGGACATTGAGGTCAAGCTGCCACGACAGCGACTCCCGGGTTGCGAACGCCGGCGACAGCAGGATAATGAGCGAATCGCCTGTCACGCGGGTCGGCAATTCCGGCGCGGTTCGACCGAAGGCATAATCGAGGGGGGAGGCAGCGAACTGACGACCGAAGCGATCCTGGAACGCCAGGGAGAAGTCGGTGAATCGAGGCCATTCCGAGCGTGGCATCCGGGAATCGACCTGGACTCTGACAGCCCAGCTCGGTACCGCAATCGCGACCCGCTGGGGTACATCGTCGGCTCGGCGAATCGTGAAGCGACGCTCGGCGCCGGCCAAGCCGGCGCGCAGGCGCACCGTGACCGGGGCGCTGACGACGTTTCGTGCGCTCACGTGCAGCGTGTCGAGGCGACGCGTTGCCATCAGCCGTACCGGTGCCCTGCGCACGGTCACGGTGGCGGCGGAAGCGGCAAGAGGTCCGGCAATCACGTCAAGTTCATAGCTACCGCTGTCGACATCGTTGGCCCCGATATCGAAGAGGGCCGCCCCATCGCCGTTGCCAGCCGGCAGCGTCGCGCCATCGCGGAACGGCATTCCACCAGGCTCGTGCAGCGATGCCGTGACCGGTGCATCCGCGAGGGCGGTGGCGACCTCGATCTGCATCCCGCGGCCACTGTCCGCGGGGATAATCACGCGGGCAACGTTTCCCGCGACCATTCTCACGAGCTGCGAGGCCACCCGCGAAGTGGCCGGGAGTGGCACGCGCACTGTCACGGGGAGCTCTACCAGGGGACCAAAGTCAGTATTGCGGACGTCCAGCGTGATGACAGCACTGCGCACCCCCGGTGGCACTCCGGCGACATCCACCCGCACGGTGAACTCACCACGTCCGTCCGACACGGTGAGCGTCGGCGGGACGTGAACCCACGCCTCGCTCGGAAGGAGCCGAAGCAGCACGGTTGCAGTGGTGTCGCGTCGGTGGATGGCGACCCGCGCAGTGAGCTGCGCCACACTCTCCGGGGACGGCGCCGTCAGCAGGACGGCGCCGCGCGCTCGCACGTCACCCACCTCCACGTCGAATCGAGGGACCTCACGGGCGGTCGACAGCCAGTTCCACGCCGACGTGATGTCGGGAATGCCGGCGCCAGCGTCCACAGCCGTGGTGCCAGCCGGCCGACGCGCGCTGACACGCAGCGCCTGCCCAAGCACGGCCGCGCTGGCGTGACGCCGGGTTGCCACAAGCCCGGACAGCAGCCGTGCGGCAAGCCCGGCCGCATACGGGGTTGCCATACTGGTGCCGCTCTGCTGTTCGCGCCCGATTGCAAAGTTCGGGATCGAGGAATACCCCGTGCCAGGCACCACGAAATCCGGTGCGGCGAGTTCCCCACCGCGACTCGAGTACGGGGCGACCGGCTCCGCCGCACTCTCGTGCGGCGCCTGACCGGCGAAGATGGCAGGATCGGTGGCCCCAATGGCCAGCACTCGCGCCGAGCTCCCGGGGAAGCCGATGGTACTCAACCCGGGCCCGTCGTTTCCTCCCGCCACCGTCATCACGACGTCAGGATTGGCCGTCAGGATGGAGTCGATCTGGGCGTCGATGTGTGCCATCCCCGCTGCCTCGTTCCCGACTCCGAAGGAGAGGTTGGCCACGAGCGGGAGCTGCCGTTCGCGTGCGAAACGGATCGCATACGCGAGCGCGGCGACCATCGATCCCGAAGTGGTGACTCCACCGTGGGCGTCGTTGGCGATCTTCAACCCGATCAGCCGGGCACCGGGTGCCACGCCGTCGAAGCCGGGGACGCCGTAGAGGTCGTGACCGGCGGCGATGCCGGCGACGTGCGTCCCGTGATCGCTGGTGTCGAAGAAAAGATCGAGCAACGGCACACCGGCCGAATCCGACAAATTCGCGGCGACCGTCACTGGTGCGGGGCGGTTGGTCATCGACCAGCCAAACGACTCCCGCGCGAGTCCGTAATCCCGAATCGGTCGATCGTCGGACAGCGTGCCATTCCCCTGGGTATCGGCGAACAGCGTCCAGCCAGAACCATTCCGCACCACGACAAGCGGCAGGGAGTCACCCACCGTACCGTTGCCATTAATGTCCGCTGCGGGTGGCTCTCCCAGGGGGAGTTCCTCCAGCAGACCGCCGTAGATGCGCCCCCCGTCGGCGAGTGCCGCGACGCGAGCGGCCCCGAGCAGGCGGTGGCCGCGCACCATCAGCGTGTCGCCGTGCCGTTCGATGGGCTCCAGGGCGATGCGCCCTTCACCGGAGAAGTCCCGCAGGTCGAGCAGCTTGGGCAGTCCTTCACTGGTAGTCTGCAGCCCCGGAACGGAGGGATCGATCCCGCTGTCGAGGATCGCAATCAGGACGCCCCGGCCATCAAAGGCGGGATGCTCGGCGGCGAAGCGCGGGATTCCGCTGGAGCCCAGTGGCATCATCCCGGCCCGAAAGGCATCCACGGGCGGCAAACTCCGCCGGGGCGCCGGCACCGGGGCGTCGGGACCGCTGGCGGGGCCGGGTGGCGGCGGCAGGACCATCTGGCCCGGTACCGGAGCCGGATCGACGCTCGGTCGCCCTGGCGGTGCGCCGGGGGTGCACGCCACGACCAGCACGGCGAGAATCGCGCTGCGACGATGCATCATCAGCCGCGAACACTGTCCAGCACGAACGGACCCAGATGGGGACCGGCGTAGTGCGACGTCACCCGGAGGAGAAACGCGAGCATCGCGCGGGATTCCTCCGGCGTGATAATGGCATCCACAAAGCCACGTGCCGCGGCGTAGCGGGCGTCCAGCTGCTCCTCATAGTCGGCGCGCATCGCGTCGACCGACCCTTGCGTGGCGCCGTCGAGCGGACGTTTCTCCTGTTGCGCTTTCTGGATCGTCGGGCCGTGGACGGCCATTACAGCGGCTTCGCCTTCCATCACCGCCATCCGACCGGTGGGCCAGGAGACGATGAAGTCGGGGTCGAATCCTTGTCCGGCCATCGCATAGTAGCCGGCGCCTGAGGCGTGATTCACGGTCAACACGAGCTTCGGTACGACGGTGGTCGCCATCGCCTCGACGAAGTGGGCACCGGCGCGAATGATTCCCTCCTGCTCCGCCTCGGGCCCGACCATAAAGCCGCTGACATCCTGGACGAAGAGAATCGGCAGTCGCTCCCGATTCGCGGTCTCGATGAAGAACGCCACCTTCTCGGCGCTTTCAGCGTAAACGATCCCCCCGAAGCGGGGGCGCTCGCCCTCCTTCCCCTTGATGATGCCGCGCTGATTGGCGATCACTGCGACAGGATGCCCTTCGATCCGTGCGTGCCCGCAGAGCATCTCGCGCGCGATATCCGGCTGGAACTCCTCGAGTCGCCCGTCGTCGAGGAGGGCGTCGAGAACGTGCCGCATGTCATAAGAGAGCCGGTGATCGTGCGGTAGCACCTCGTAGAGTGTCGCCGGGTCGACCTTGGGGGGTCGAGCCGGCGTGAGGGCGTGGACCATCCCCGGCGCACTCGGCAAGCGGCCGATATATTCACGAATCTGCACGACACAGTCGGTATCGTTGGTCGCCCTGTAATGGGCAACCCCGCTCGTCTGTGTGTGAGTTCGCGCACCGCCCAGCGATTCGGAATCGACGGTCTGGCCGGTCGCCCCCTTCACGAGATTCGGTCCACCCAGTCCCATGAACGAAGTGCCTTCCACCATGAAGATGACGTCGGACAGGGCGGGCAGGTATGCGCCACCGGCGATGCAACTGCCCATCACGGCACTGATCTGCGGCACGTGCAGATAGCGGCGCATCAGCGAGTTGTAGTAGAAGATGCGCGCGGCGCCGTATTGACCCGGAAAGACGCCGCCTTGATAGGGCAGATTGACACCGGCAGAATCCACCAGGTAGATGATCGGAATGCGTTCGCGCATCGCGATCTCCTGCGCCCGGAGAATCTTGGTAATCGTCTCCGGCCACCACGACCCCGCTTTCACGGTCGCATCGTTGGCCACCACCACGACATCGCGCCCGGCAACCACCCCGACACCGGTGATCACCCCGGCCGCTGGCGCCTCGCCATCGTAGCGATCGTAGGCCACCAGCAGTCCGATTTCGCACCACGGCGCACCGGGATCGAGGAGACGTGTGACACGTTCACGGGGAGAGAGCTGCCCCTTGGCGTGCATCCTGTCGACGCGCTTGGTGCCTCCACCCTCCCGAAGACGAGAGGCGAGCGCGAGGTATTCGTCGGTCAGCGCGCGCAGTCGGGTCGCGCGAATCGCGGGAGGCGGCGTGGTCATCGGGCGGTTCAGGGGCGGACGTGCTGCCGCGCCCACTCCTGGATGTAGGTCACCAGATCGCCAGTGGGCGTTCCCGGTCCGAAAAGCCGGCCGATGCCCTGAGCGTGCAGCGCATCCATATCCTCCTGGGGGATGATCCCCCCCCCAGTGACCAGGACGTCCGGCCGCCCCATTTCGGCCAGGAGGCTGCGCACCCGGGGGAACAATGTCATATGTGCCCCGGAGAGGATCGACAGCCCGACAACGTCAGCGTCTTCCTGCACTGCTGCGGTCGCGATCATCTCCGGCGTCTGGTGCAACCCGGTATAAATGACCTCCATTCCCGCATCACGCAGTGCGGCCGCCACGACCTTGGCGCCGCGATCGTGCCCATCGAGGCCGGGTTTGGCCACGAGCACGCGAATCGGCCGGGAAAGCGGCGGGGCATCGACAGAAGCCATCATGACATCACCCTCACTTGAAGCGAAGGAGGCCCGCCAGGCCATCGACGGCCTCTGCGGCCGGAATGTCGTAGACCACATCCAGCGCCACGCGCTGGCGCAGCGCCTCCTCGATGGCATCGTCGATCACGTCGACGGACGGAATCACTTCCCCGTCCTCTCGCAGATCACGTGCAAGCGTCGAGAGGCGTCCGGTGGCAAGCGACCGGAAACCGCTGACCGCGGCTTCGCCACGCACCAGGAGCAGCCGCACCTGGCCCTGCGACAGGGCCTTCAGGGTTTCGCGCACCCCGTTGACCGCCCAGCCAGTGCCCAGCCCCTCGGCTAGCTCCTCCACGTGACGCGCCTCGGAGATCCGCACGTGGTGCTCCCGCACATCCATCGTGAGGTGATGCACCGCGTTCGGCGTGGCATCTTTGGGAGCGAGTCGCGCCAGCCCGATCAACCGGTCCGCGACATAGTTGTGCAGGTACGGCTCGAGGGCACTCGCATCATTGCCCGCCCCGGCGACCACCACCTGATGCCCCGGTGAGGCGCGGTCAAGTTCAAACAGCGCGCGCGCGACGGCCTCGAGATGCCGGCGCTTCTCATTCTGGATCCGGTTGTGGAAGGCGAACTCACCGGTCGCGTTGCTGCGGGCACCGGAGGCGTGGAACCTGCCACCTCGCGTGACCTCCGTCGTCACCTTGCGAACCACCTTCGCCTCGTAGGCGGTCACCTCCCAGATGAGTGCGGTCGCGCGATCGAGGGTGACGGTGAACAGCCGGCCGAATTCTTCCTCGCTGGCGGCCAGCTCGCGAACGAACGGTGTGCGATCAACTGCAAGGCGCGAACGGTGGACGCGTGGCAGGGGTCGCACCTCGAACAGTTTCGCCCCCGAGGAAAGGAAGATCCCCACTCCTTGCGTCTCGGGCAGTCGGTCGGCATCTCGCAGGTAGTCCAGCATCAGGGCAAGGTCCGCCTTGATCGCTTCCTGTTGCTGCTTGGTCCAGCCCATCGATGGAAGTGCGTATTCGAGTTCCTTGATCCGGTTCTTCACCTTGACGAGGTACTTCCGGCGAGCGCGGTCACGAGGTTCGATCTTGAGGTAGCAGGTGATGACCGGGTGCGTGCCCGGCTTCATTCGCAACAGATCGCGCGAGCTGGTGCTCGCTCGGGTGGTGGCCATGGAAACTCCTCTCTGCTAGAAGAACACGGGTTCGCGGTAGGCACCCCAGACGTCCTGGAGCACGTGCCGGATCTCGTATAGGGTACAGTACGCACGGGCACAATCGAGCATCGCCGGAATGATGTTCTCACCAGCACGAGCGGCAGCATCGAGCGCTGCCAACTGCTGGGTCACCAGGGCGTCATCGCGTCGGGCGCGCATCCGGGCCATTCGCTCCCGCTGCACTCGTTCGGCCCCTTCATCGATTTTCAGGATCTCGATGGGTGCCTCCGTCTCCTCGACGAACGCGTTAAGGCCGACCACTGTTTTCTGACCGGTTTCGACCTCGGTCTGGAACCGCGACGCCGACCGGGCAATTTCGCGCTGAAACCAGCCGGCTTCGATTGCCGCCACGACCCCGCCAAGGGTTTCGACGTGGGCAAAGATTGCCTCGGCATCGGCCTCGAGCCGATCGGTCAGCGCCTCAACCAGATAGGATCCGCCGAGGGGGTCGGAGCTGTTGGGGACACCGGTCTCGTACGCGAGGATTTGCTGCGTCCGGAGGGCGACGCGCACCGCAGTCTCCGTCGGAAGCGCGAGCGTCTCGTCGAGGGCGTTCGTATGCAGCGACTGGGTGCCGCCGAGGACGGCTGCCATCGCCTGATAGGCCACCCGCGCCACGTTGTTCAGCGGTTGTTGTGCGGTGAGCGAGACGCCCGCGGTCTGGCAATGGAAGCGCATCTTGAGCGACCGCTCGTCCTGCGCGCCGTACCGCTCCTTGAGATGACGCGCCCAGATCCGGCGGGCGGCGCGCAGCTTCGCGATCTCCTCGAAGAAATCGTTATGTACATCCCAGAAAAACGAAAGGCGCGGTGCGAATTGATCGACGTCGAGACCGCGTGCCATCCCGCGTTCCACGTAGGTGAAGCCGTTCGCGAGAGTGAACGCCAGCTCCTGCGCCGCGGTCGATCCCGCCTCGCGGATGTGATAGCCCGAAATGGAGATCGAATTCCATTTGGGCGTGTGGCTGCTGGTCCACTCGAACAGATCGACGATGATCTTCAGCGAGGGTTCCACCGGATAGATCCAGGCGTGCTGCGCCACGAATTCCTTGAGGATGTCATTCTGGATCGTCCCCTGCAGCTTGTCGATCGGCACGCCCTGTCGTTCGGCAGCCGCGACGAAGAAGCAGAACAGAATGGCTGCGGGTCCGTTGATGGTCATCGAGACCGAAACCTGATCCAGCGGAATCCCGTCGAACAGCGTTTCCATATCATCGAGCGAGGAAATCGCCACGCCGCATTTTCCGACTTCCCCCTCCGAACGCGGGTGATCGGAGTCGTAGCCCATCAGCGTCGGGAAATCGAACGCTACGGAGAGTCCCGTCTGACCGCGCTCGAGCAGAAACTTGTACCGCTGGTTGGTGTCCGCAGCCGTGCCGAAGCCGGCAAACTGACGCATCGTCCAGAGCCGACCGCGGTACATCGTGGGATGAATTCCGCGAGTGTAGGGATACTCTCCAGGGAGTGGCTGGGCACCCCCCGTATCCAACGACGTGTAGACCGGCTCGATCGGCAGTCCGGAGATCGTGGTGAAGTCGGAGTCACCGCGCACCGGCAAGCTCGCGACCCGCGCCTTCCACGCTGCCACCTCGGCGCGGAGTCGGGCGATCTCCGCTTCCTGGATCGCCAGGCGATCGACCAGTGAATCCTGGGAAGCCAGTCCGGTCATACCCGGGCTCCTTCTTTCAGCGAAGCAACGATCTCGGCTGCCAGTTCGTAAGGACTGAGTTGGCCGGCAGTGACATCATCAAGCCGCGTGGTGATTGCCTCCTCGGCGTGCGATTCCTGCCAGACCCAGCGACGCGTGGCACGGTCCACGACTTCGCGGGTCCGCTGGGCCAGGCGTTCGCGTCGACGACGCTCCAGTTCTCCGCTCGAGACCATCCAGTTCCAGTGACGGTCCAGTTCGGCCAGAAGTTCCCCAGTTCCCTCACCCGTCGAAGCCACTCCCAGCAACACCGGAGCGCGCCAGCCGTCATCCGTCGGGTGGCCCTTCGCGATGCTCGCCGAAGGCCGCTGCTTCACAGCGCCGTGATGCGCCGGCAGATTGCGGTGCGCCGTGCCCAGCCGGAGGTCGAGCGCGAGTTCGATCTCGCGTCGCACCTTCTCCGCCCCGGGGCGATCGGCTTTGTTGACCACAAAGCAATCGGCGACTTCCATCACGCCGGACTTGAGCGCCTGAATGCCATCACCCGATTCCGGTACCAGTACCAGGATGGTGCTGTCCGCCATCCGGGCGACGTCCAGCTCCGACTGCCCGACACCCACCGTCTCTACGAGGATCCGATCAAACCCTGCCGCATCGAGGAGATCACAGACCTCCCGAGTCGCGGTGGCCAGCCCGCCGAGCGAACCGCGGGTCGCCATCGATCGGATGTAGACCCCGGGGTCCAGGGCAATCTGCTCCATCCGAATGCGATCGCCGAGCAGCGCTCCTCCGGTAAAGGGCGAGGTCGGATCTACCGCCACCACCGCGACGCGGAGACCGCTGGCGCGATAGCTGGAAACCAGCCGTTCGGTCAGGGTGGACTTGCCGGCCCCCGGAGGACCGGTGATGCCGATCCGGCGGGCGCGACCGAGGCGAGGATGGATGCTCGCGAGCAAGGCTTCGAAGCCGTCGCGGCCGTTTTCCACAATCGACACCGCACGGGCCAATGCCGCGACTTTTCCGTCGAGTAACTGGGTGAGCAGCGGGTGGTCGGCCATAGCGGAAACTACCACCATTACTGGAGTTAGAGCAAAATCGCGGTCGCGAGACCCAGCAGGAGGCCAAAGCCACAGACGTCGGTGAAGGTGGTCACGAAGATCGAGGACGCCACCGCCGGATCGATCCCGAGTCGCTCCAGCAGCACCGGGATCGACGATCCCGCGAAGCCCGCCACGAACAGGTTGCCGCTCATCGCGAGGAAGACGACCATTCCCATCCGCCACGATTCACCCAGCAGCACCGACACCCCCGCCACCACGATTCCGATCGCGATCCCGTTGATGATCCCGACCAGGATTTCCTTCGTGATGATCGACCGACTTCGGTCGGCCGGCACTTGCCCGAGCGAAAGTCTGCGAACCGAGACGGCGAGCGCCTGGGTCCCGGCATTGCCCCCCATTCCGGCGATGATGGGCATCCAGATGGCGAGGGTGGTGATCCGCTCGATCGCACCCTTGAAGAAAAGCACCACGGCTGCCGCGAGGAATGCCGTCAACAGGTTCACGTAGAGCCAGGGCAGCCGGCTGCGCACGGAGCTCGACCAGCGGGCGCTCAATTCTTCATCGGGAGAGACACCGCCGAAACGCAGCAGGTCTTCCGTTGCCTCAGCTTCCGTGACGTCGCTCACGTCGTCGTAGGTCACGCGGCCGAGCAAGCGACCGGCGGAGTCGACCACAGGGACCGCGACCAGGTTATAGCGCGCCATGATCCGTGCGACCTCTTCCTGATCTTCCTCGGCACCGACACGGATGTCGGCGTCCTCCATCACATCCCGAACCAGCCGGGCCTGCGAGGTGACCACGAGGCGCTTGAACGACAGCGTTCCAACCAGCCGACGGGCGGTATCGACCACAAAAATCTCGGTCACATCGTCAACATCCTCGGCCTGCCGGCGCACTGCCTCCAGCGCGAGGCCCACCGTGTCGAGATCCGTGACCGTGACGAGGTGGGAGGTCATCAACCCACCGGCGGTCTCCTCGTCGTAGCGCAGCAGGCGATCGACCTCGGTCCGATCCTCGACCCACGCCAGGATGCGCTCCTGCTCCGCCGGCTCGAGTTCGCCCAGCAGGTCTGCCGCGTCGTCGTCGTCCAGCTCGTCGACGATTCCCGCCGCCTGCTCGGTGTCCAGTGCAGCGACAATCGCTTCGGCGTGTGCATCGGCCGGGAGCTCGACCAGGGCTTGCGAGGACAGTTCCGGCGGAAGCACTCGGACCAGCGCCAGCCGCTCATCCTCGTCCAGGGAGGCGAGCACATCGGCCAGGTCGGCGGGTTCGAGCTCCCACGCTCGCTGGACAAAGGTCTCGAGCCGACCAGCGCGCACCAGCAGGACGAGCTCCTCGAGGGGTGTTTCCGGGCCGTGACTCATCCGGTCACACGATCGAGCTCGACCGGCGTGACGGCGGCCCTGCGCACCAGCAATCGCTCGATTCGCGTGGGGGACGCCTGAACCACATCGATGTCCAGCCCGCGGAGCGTGAATCGCTCACCTGCCGATGGTATCCGACCGAGAAGTTCCGCCAGCAAGCCACCGAACGACGCCGCTGCTCGGGCTGGCAGCACGACATCAAAGTGCTGGGCCACCCGCTCTGGTGCCTCGGAGCCGTCGAGTTCCAGCAGCGTCCCGGACGCCAAGGCGGCCACCGGCGCAGCCGCGTCGTCCTCGTCGGAAATTTCGCCCACGAGCCCCTCGAGCAGGTCCTCGAAGGTGACCAGACCAGCGGTGCCACCAAACTCGTCGAGCACGACTGCGAGATGCCGATGGTCACGCTGCATATCGAGCAGGAGGTCTCCTGCGAGCCGGGTCTCGGGGGCGTACGACACCGGACGCACGGGAAGCGCGTCGGACGGACTCTGCTTGAAGAGGTCGAAGGCGTGGATCATCCCGGTGATTTCGTCGAGTGTCCCGCGATAGACTGGAATGCGCGTATAGCCGGATTCCGCGAAGGTGGCGAGCACCTGAGCGTGCGTCGCGTCGTAGGGCACGGCGATCATCTCGGTCCGCGGGGTCATGATGGCCCGTACCGGTCGTTCGGCGAAGGTCATCACCCCGCCCACCATCACCAGCTCTTCCCCGCCGAGCCCGTTTGCCGAGCCCTCGCGGGCAAGCGCCCGAACATCCTCCGAGGGGTCCGGACTGCGCGCTGGCAGGACCATCGCAAGGAGCGCACTCCAGCCGCGCACGATCGGACCGAGCCACTCGAGCGTACGCTCCGCCCGGGGCACCGTGAACCAGCGCGGCAGCAGGTAGCCCCCGAGGAGCGTGACCGGGACGACCAGGAAGGCGACGAGGAGCGCGAGTTGCGGCAGCAGGACCACGCCCAACAGGCCCGGAATCACCGCACCGACCAACGCGACTCCGAGCGATGTCGCGGCAGCCGAGGCCGCGACTTGTCGCTGGGTCGTCGAGACCCAGTCGAGCGAGTCATCCCCGCCTCGGAGCCGACGGGAGATCGTCGCCGCCAGGGTCGCTCGCGCCGTGGCAACCAACGCCGCCGCGCCCGACGAGCCAAGGAATGCCACCGAGAGCCCGAGGAGGAGCAGGAGGAGGTTCATTCGTCCGTCTCCCGAGCCACGACCACCTCGGCGGTGTCCGGCGGCCAGAAGGCGACCCGGCGAATCCGGCGGCGTACCACCAGTTCGACGACCACCCGCCACCCGTCGATGTCGGTGGTTTCACCCGGACGTGGCACCCGACCGAGCTCGGCCAGCACGAGCCCACCGACTGTCGCCACATCACCGCGTTCGAAATCGTGCTCCAGCTCGGCCTCGAGGTCGGCGAGCGGGACCCCGCCCTCCACGAGCCAGTGCCCATCGGGGAGTCGCTGCACCGGCTGCACTTCATCGGTGTCGTGCTCGTCCTGAATTTCGCCGACGATCTGCTCGAGGATGTCCTCGAGTGTGACGATTCCGGCGGTACCCCCGAACTCGTCGACCACCACAGCGAGGTGACCAGGCCCCCGTTGGAAATCGCGCAATTGTCGGTCCAGCGTCTTTCCAGTGGGCACGAAGGCCGCGGGACGAATCAGCGACTGCCAATGCTCGCGCGCCGGCTGCTCGGCATAGAGCCGGGGAAGGACGTCCTTCGCGTAGATCACGCCAACGACGGCATCCGGGTGGCCATCAAGCACCAGGAGACGAGCGTGCTGGCTGCGGCGCAGGGTGGCCACCACCTCCGCCTCGCTCTCCGAACTCTGCACCGCAATGATATCCAATCGGGGCGTCATCACTTCCGCCACTTGCATCTCGGCCAAGGAGAACACGCCGAGCGCCATCTCCTGGGGAGAATGGCCATCGGAACGGGCGGCAATCCGTGACGGATCGACGCGCCCTCCGTCCAGATAAATCGCCATCCACAGTAGTGGCGCAAAGACGGGGCGTGCCGCGAGGGCAAGGTGTCGGGCGTGCGGAACGAGTTCGGGCGCGAGGGTCGCCAGCAAGCGCGGCGCGAGATCGCCGACCGTCCAGACCAGCACCGTCACGAGCAGGACGCGAATCAGGGCGAGTGCTGGCGGGTAGGCCCACCAGGCGACGGCAGTCCCGGCGATGGCAGCCGCGGCAGTGAGCGACGCGAGATGGATGACGTGTAACACACGTTCGGGCGGCAATTCGTCGCTGCTCGGATCGCGTGCGAGGGCGCGGGCGCCAAGTTCAGTATCTCCTTCACCAGCAAGCGCTACCAAACCGGCCCAGAGCATCACCAGGCCGGCCAGTGCGGGCAACAAGGCTTGCAGCAGGGCGGTCACGTGAGGGCCTTGACGTACTGTTCCTGCCGCTGCCACATCGCCGAACGGGTGCGCGTCTCGCCTTCGGGATGTTCGTATCCGAGCACGTGGAGCGTGCCGTGCACGACCAGTCGCACCAATTCTTCCCGTACGCCGAGGCCTCGGTGACGAGCCTCGCGTGCGGCGACATACGGACAGACGTAGATATCACCTGAGAGCGTGCCGTCCGGCATCGGCAGTGCGAAGGCGATGACGTCAGTCAGGCGGTCGTGCTGTTTGTACTCGGCATTCATCTGGCGCATCCGGCGCGGGCCCAGGAAAGTGACCGCGATGCTCGCCTCCCGCCGTTCCGCCGAGAGAACGTGGGCCACGGCGTTACGCACGATCCGGACTGGAAGTCGTCCTCTCGCGCCGCCCACCATCACTGCCGGGGTCCCGGGGACGCTCATCAACCCGCCTGATCCTCCGCGTAGGCGCGGATGATGTCGCGGACCAAGCGATGCCGCACCACGTCTTCATCGGTCAGGTAGTGGAACCCGATGCCCTCGATCCCCGGGAGGACGCGCTCGATCTGAATCAGGCCACTGTCCTCCCGGCGCGGCAGATCGATCTGAGTCTTGTCGCCAGTGACGACCACCTTGCTATTCACGCCAAGCCGGGTGAGAAACATCTTCATCTGCGCTATAGTGGCGTTCTGTGCTTCGTCGAGGATGATGAATGCGTCGGCCAGCGTGCGCCCCCGCATATAGGCGAGCGGCGCGATCTCGATCGTGCGCGTTTCGAGTGCCTTCTGGACCTTCTCGTGGGACATCATATCTTCGAGCGCGTCGTAGAGCGGGCGGAGGTACGGATCGACCTTCTGCTGGAGGTCGCCGGGGAGAAACCCGAGCGATTCTCCGGCCTCGACGGCAGGACGTGCCAGCACGATTCGCTTGACCCGCTTGCGGGCAAGCGCCTCAACGGCTTTCGCCACGGCGAGGTACGTCTTCCCGGTGCCAGCCGGCCCGATGCCGATCACAATGTCGTGGTTGTTGATGACGTTCAGATATTCGCGCTGCCCGGGGGTCTTGGCCACGATCGCACGACGCATTCCGGGAATCACGATCTTCGTGCCGTCGCCCGTCGTGGTCACTTCGGCGAGATGGCCGTCCGTGGCGAGCCGGTAGACATCCTCGGGTTCAATCGGCTGCCCCGCCCGAGCCAGATCGACGAACCCCTGCACCACGGGCGTCGCCCGTTCAAGCTGCGCCACCGTCCCGACCAGCGTCAGCGCATCGCCGCGCTGCGAAACGCGCACCCCGAGCGCACGCTGAATTTCTGCAAAGTTGGCTTCGTTGACACCAGCAAGCAGCAGTGGGTCGGCACCTTCGGCGTTGAGCGTGTGGCGGACATCTTCACTGTTCATTCCGTGCTCCCCGAAGTGGACCGGAGCTGAAGTGCGACAAGGTCCGTCGCCGACACCGATGTTGGCGCACCTTCGAACAGCGCGCGAGCCGCCGCCGTCTTCGGGAAGGCGATGACGTCTCGCAGCGACGGCGCCCCGGCGAGCAGCATCGCGATGCGATCGAAGCCGAGTGCGAATCCACCGTGCGGCGGTGCCCCGGAGGCGAGGGCGTCGAGCAGGAAACCGAACCGCCGCCGCTGTTCCTCGCCCGAAACGCCAAGAAACCGGAACACCGTCGCTTGCAACACGGGATCCGTGATGCGGATCGATCCGCTGCCCAGTTCGTTGCCGTTGTACACTGCGTCGTAGTGCAAGGCCCGACAGCGCCAGGGCTCGGTTTCGAGAAAGGCGATGTCATCCGGGTGGGGAGACGTAAATGGGTGGTGGGTGAACACCCAGGCGCCCGTCAGCGAGTCGAGCTCGAAGAGCGGGAAGTCGACCACCCAGGCGAACGCGTGCGCGAACTGCGGATGGACGTCCGGGTGACGCGTGAGCGACGTCCGAATCGCGTGGAGCGCCGGACTGGTCACGCTGTCGACGCCGATCACGGCGACGAGCAGCGCCCCTGCGTCGGCGTCGATCTGCGCCAATGCGCCGACACCGAATGCCTTCACCCCCTGACCTTCCCACCCCGCGTCGGTCCGCTTCGCCCAGATGAGTCCCGGGGCGCCGGCACTCCTCGCAACGCCAGTGAGAAGGTCGAGTTCCTTGCGGGAGAGCCCGGACTGACCCGGCGCCACGATTGCACGGAGGCGTCCGCCTGCGGCGATACCCTCTCGCACAAACGGCGCCGCATCGTCGCCTGCCAGGGCGCCGATGTCGCGAATCTCGAAGCCATATCGCAAGTCGGGCTTGTCAATTCCGAACCGTTCCATCGCGTCCCGATGTGTCAATCGCTCGAATGGAATCGTGACCGCCTGCCCCGCCTCGTTCCAGAGCTCCTGCAGTACCCGCTCGATCACCGGCAACACATCCTCGACTCCGACGAAGGAGGCCTCGAGGTCGATCTGGGTAAACTCGGGCTGCCGGTCGGCACGGAGGTCCTCATCCCGGAAGCAGCGCGCGATCTGGAAGTAGCGGTCGAAGCCGGCGATCATCAGCAACTGCTTGTAAATCTGTGGTGACTGCGGCAGGGCATAGAACTCGCCTGGATGGACGCGCGATGGCACCAGATAGTCACGGGCACCCTCCGGCGTCGGCTTGGTCAGGATCGGGGTCTCGATTTCGAGAAAGCCGAGCTCGGCGAGCGTCCGGCGGGCACGCTGTAACAACCGATGCCGCAGGATGATGTTCGCCTGCAATTCCGGCCGACGGAGATCCAGCACTCGGTATTGCAGTCGCAGTTCCTCGGACGCGAGTTCCTCTCCCTCACGTCGGGCAACCTGGATCGCCGGGGTCACCGCCGGGCCGACAACACGAAGCGTGGTGACGTGCACCTCGATCTCGCGTGACACCATTCCGGTATCAGGCGCCGGCTCGCGACGCAACGCCACCACCCCTTCGACCAGAACGACCGTTTCCGCGCCGAGCGTGGCGCCCAGTGCCAGTATTTCCGGAGGAGTCCAGGCGGGGTCGCAGGAGAGTTGGACGATGCCATCACGATCCCGGAGATCGAGAAAGACGATGCCACCGAGGTCGCGACGTCGGTGAATCCATCCTCCGAGTCGGACGGAAGCGCCGAGCTCGGCGCGGGTCAGCGAACCCGCGCGATGGGTGCGAAGTGAAGTGCTGTGCATGGACCGAAACTAACGCTCCCGGGGAGGGGGCGGAAGGAACGCACAGGCCCGGTCGACTCGCCGCAAGTGTGCTAACGACTTAGGTTTCCGCGATATGTCCACGCCGCCTACGCTGCTCGATCTTCCGCCCGCCGTTGCCGCACTACGCTTGCAGCACTGGGTCGCCTCCGAGGGCCTCCCCGGCTACCGTGCGTCCCAGCTGCTTCGCCGCCTCTGGGTGGCTCCAGTGGCGAGCTGGCACGACGCCTCGGAACTCCCAATCGCCCTCCGCGACCGTCTTCAAGCGGTCTGGCCGCTCCCGCGGCTGATTCCTGACGTGATCCAGCAATCGCAGGACGGCACCCGGAAATACCTGTGGACCCTGCCCGACGGTGAGAAGATCGAGTCGGTCCTGATTCCCTCGGCCGGTCGTCTCACCCTCTGCATCTCGTCGCAAGCCGGCTGCGCATTGGGGTGCGGTTTCTGCGCCACCGGCCTGATGGGGTTCCGTCGAAACCTCACCGCCTGGGAGATCGCCTGTCAGGTCCGGGAAATCGTCCTGGCGACGCCGGCCGACCGGCCCTCCAACGTCGTGTTCATGGGAATGGGCGAACCGCTGCTGAACTGGCCGGCGGTCGATGCGACACTCTCGATCCTGAACCACTCGGACGGTTTCGGGATCGGAGCGCGGCACATCACGGTGTCGACGGTCGGCATCGTGCCCGGGATGAAGGCGCTGGCCGCGCGCCCGGAACAGTTCCGGCTGGCGATCTCCTTGCACTCCCCCAACGCGCGCGACCGGCAATCACTGATGCCGATCGAGAAGAAGTACCCGCTGAAGGAAGTCCTCGAGACGGCGAAGACCTTCGCGAAGCGGGTCACCTTCGAATATGTGCTGATCGCCGGTCGTAACGACCGCGACGAAGACGCGGCCGTGCTCGCCTCGCTGGCGCGCAAACTTGGTGCGCACGTCAATCTCCTCCCGTTGCATCCCGGCGGTGCGATCCACTTGACGCCGACGGACACGCCACGGATCCGGGAATTTCGCGACTACCTGACCGACTGCGGCATCGAGGCCGTAGTGCGTCGCTCCCGCGGACTCGACATCGCTGCGGCCTGCGGCCAGCTTCGGGTGCAGATGGAGAAGCGCCAGCGGACGGATGGCGTGGCGACTCGGTAGCACGCCGCGTCGACCCGGCAGTGGACGCTGAGAAGTTGTTTCCATCCATTCAACGCGAGGCCCCCGTGTCCAACACCCCGTTCACCCCCACCTTGCTCATCGCCGTGGCCCTCGGCAGCGCCATCGGCGGCGTGGCGCGCTACCTGATGACGATCGCAGTGCAACCACGGCATATCGCCTTTCCCTTCGGCACCCTCGCCGTGAACATCCTCGGCTGTTTCCTGATCGGTGCGATTGCGCAGTACTCGCTGACTTCCGGCAGGCTCTCACCCGAGCTTCGCGTGCTGCTGATCTCGGGGTTTTGTGGCGGTTTCACGACTTTCTCGACGTTTGCGTTCGAGAGCCTCGAGTTGATCCAGGCGGGCGCCTGGTCGCGGGCCCTCCTCTACACCTTGCTCTCAGTCAGCGTTGGCCTCGGCGCCGTCTGGGTGGGGACAGCTGCGGTTCGCGCCACGGTCGGCGCGCCCGGCTGAGCCAGTCGAACCAAAGGGGGAATCAGCGCCGTTTCACCCACGCTGCGATATCCTCGATCACGGACGCCTCGACGTGCCCCGGCACGGCGTAATCATTGGGTGAGGGGACCCCCTTCCCGGCGATGAACAGGTGGTTCAACATCTCGTACCGGCCGATAGTGACGTCGGTCCGGGGGCCGAGCACGCGCAAATAGTCCTCCAGCTGTTCGGGGGTGACCTGATAATCGCGCATTCCCTGCAGGATCAGCACCGGGAGTTTGATGTCTCGCATAGCCACAGCCGGGTCATAGGCGTTGAGGTCGAGAAAGTATTTCGCGGGGGCGCCGAGGATGATCTGCAGGTTGCCAGAATCGGCTGGCGTGAGCGCGCGGATTCTGGCGATGCGTGGCGCCATCATCGCCTGTTGCAGTTTCACTGCCGCGAGGGTCACTGAGTCGCCGGCTGAGATTGAGGCGATGTAGGCGAACTGGCGCTCGATCTGATCGGCGAGCAATGCGCGGGTGGCACCGGCCAGCAGGACGATTCCGGCCAGCTTTCCGTCGGCGATCGCGATCCGCGGTGCAAGCATCCCTCCCAGGGAGTGCCCGATCATCACGATGCGCTTCCGATCCACCTCCGGCTGAGACCGCAGGACACTCAGCGCGCTGACCGCGTCCTGCACCGTCTCATCCCAGACGGTGAAGGCCTTCGCACTGTACCAGGCGGGAGCCACTCTCGAGCGCTTGTCGAACCGGAGCACTGCGACGCCCTGCTGCGCCAATCCCCAGGCGATGTCTCGATACGGCTTGTCGGGACCGACCGTCAGATCACGATCGCCTGCCCCAGATCCGTGCACGATGATCAGCGCGGGGAACGGCCCCTTCCCGGCCGGAAGCGTCACAACCCCCGGGAGGGGCACTGGCCCAGGGATGATCACTGCGCGTTCCATCAGCCCCTTCGGCAGCTCTTGCGCTGCGAGCGAACGGGCCGTAGAGAGAAACGCAAGAAGCAAGATGGCTGATCGCATTGGTGTTCTCTTGGAGTGATTTCCAAACGTGAGCCCGACTCGTCTACCGTCACGCTATCGCGCGGTCACGCGATCGGGTGGTGCATCGCCGGCAAAGAAGGCAGCGAGGTTCTTGATCGCGAGAAATCCCATCGCTTCCCGGGTCTCGCGAGTCGCCGATCCGAGGTGCGGGAGCAGCACGACGTGCTCCATTCCGAGCAGGCGGCGGTCGACCAAGGGTTCACCCCGGTACGCATCGAGTCCCGCCCCGGCGAGATGGCCGGAGTGCAGCGCAGCGATCAGCGCATTATCATCGACGATATCGCCTCGAGCCGTGTTGATGAGGAATGCCCCCGGTTGCATCAGTGCCAGGCGGGTGCTGTTCATCATTCCGCGCGTCTCGGCGGTACTCGGGCAGTGCAGGGAAACGATCTCTGACGCCGCGAGCAAGCTCTCGAGCGAAGTACACTGCTCCGCCCCTGCCGCGGCAAGTTCGGCGTCGGGGACCGCACTCCGATTGAAGCAGAGGACCCGCATCCCGAAGCCGTGATGGGCACGGCGTGCGACCGCACGTCCGATCCGGCCCATCCCCACTACCCCGAGCGTTCGCCCAGTCACCTCGCGGCCGAGCAAGTGGGTCGGTGTCAACCCAGCCCAGCGCCCACCGCGCAATTCGCGCTCCCCTTCTCCCGCCCGCCGGAGCGTCATCAGGATCAGTGTCATCGCGAGATCAGCGGTGGCATCCGTCAGCACACCCGGGGTGTTGGTCACCGTGATGTCGTGCGCCTGTGCCGCTGCAAGGTCGATGTTGTCGACTCCGACACCGAAATTCGCGAGGATGCGAGTCCGGATCGGATATGCGGCAAGGACCTCGGCGGTCAATCGGTCGGTGATCGTGCAGAGGATACCGTCGGCGAACCCTAACGCACGCTGCAACTGCTCAGGCGTCATCGGCTGATCGTCCGCCGAGAGCACAACATCGAACTGCTCCCGCAGCGCTGCTTCCACCGGCACAGGGAGTCGCCGGGTCACTGCCACGCGCGGGCGTACCGTCATGCGATCTCTCCCCTCGAGGTATCCCGTAGCGTAAACCGCCGGGGAGGTAATATTGGCGGGTCCCTCCCTGGAGTCACGTTGCGACTTCGTCCCACCCCCGCCCAGTTCCTGCACGACTGCTTCCTTGCCGGCGTCGAAGCGGTGCGTCCGGAACATTGCCTCCCCCCGGCGCTCGCCGCCGCGGGGCGTTCCCACGGGCCCTGCGCTGTGCTGGCAGTGGGAAAGGCTGCCCCAGGGATGGCGCGGGTCATCGCGGAATCGCTGGCCGCCAGTGGTACCCTGCTGCTTCCGGCGCTTGTGGTTGGCATAGCCGCGGAAGGGGTGGGTCTGGTTGGCGATCATCCGGTGCCGGGCCCCGCCTCCGTCCGGGCAGCGCAGTCAATCGCCAACTGGGTCCGCGACCTTCCGCCGGAGGCCGACGTCCATATCGCGATCTCCGGGGGTGCGAGTGCGCTGATAGCGGCCCCGCTCACAGGCCTGACCTTCGAGGAACTTCGCGAGGGTTTCTCCTTCCTGCTCGGCTCCGGGCTCGACATCGATGCGATGAATGCCGTCCGCAAGCGGCTCACTCGCTGGAGCGCTGGCCGACTCGCGCGGGCGCTGGCGCCGCGCCGAACCTTCGTCTGGCTGATCTCCGACGTGCCGGGAGATGACCCCTCGACCATCGGCTCGGGGCCCTGCCACGGCGATCCCTGGACCGGCGCCCAGCTGCGAAGCCACCTCGAAGGTCGAGGCCTTTGGTCGGACCTCTCGCCGGCAGTGCGGGCAGCGATCGCAATCGAGACACTCAAACCCGACGCAGCGGGGCTTGGCGAAGTCCGCTGGGAGATCGTGGCGCGGAACGCCGATGCCCTTGCCGCATCGGCGCGGTTTGCTGCCCAAATCGGGATCACGACCCACCTCGCAACGGTGTCGCTCTCAGGCGAAGCCCGCGCGACCGGCCGCATCATCGCGCGGAAGTTGCTTCAGGCCCAGCGCGGAGCCATCGCTCCAAACCTTCTCTACGATCCAGCGCCGCGACCCCCCGAATTGTGGCTGTACGGCGGCGAGACGGTAGTAACTCTGGGCGACGCGACGACGGCCGGCGGTCGCAATCAGGAACTCGCGCTTGCTGCCGCAGAAGTGCTCGCGATGCCAGGCAGGGATGACACCACGGTACTGCTTGCCGCTGGCACCGACGGACGTGATGGTACTACAACCGAGGCGGGTGCCATCATTGATGGCTCCACGTGGCAGAGGATGACCGCAAGCGGCCGCAACCCTCGCCAGGATCTCGCGCGACACCGGTCGCACGACGCTTTGGCGGCGGGAAATGCTTTGATCCGCACGGGACACACGGGGACGAACGTGATGGATGTGGTGCTGGCACTGAGCGATAAGTGGTCGTTCCTCTACCCTCCAGAGGCACGATCGTTCGACCGGAAGAACTGAAAGAGGTGCCGACCCACATCTGGGGTACGGCACCTCCCGGTCCAACTCTTATCGCAGCAGGCGCGCTGCGGAGACCTCGGCGATCGCCACATCGGGCGAGCGCTGGACGAATTCAAACAACCGCTGCTGGAAGTCGCTGCCTTCCTCATCGGCGCGTACCATCACGCGAGCCGCTTCGAGCAGGCTCGGCACCCGAGCGTCCGCCTCCGGTGAATCCTCGAGCATGGCCTCGTCCATTGCAACGAGCAACGCAGTGAGCGGGCGCAGCCAGGCAAACCACGGATCGTGGATCGCGAGCTGAAGCGCGTCGGCGGAACCGGGGACGCGGCCGTGCAGGCGTTCATAGGCTAACCGCTCCGCATCGAGCAAGTTGCGGTGCAGGTTGAGCATCGCCTCGCGCACGGGGCCCAGCCGCAGCTGCAGATCGGATGACGTCACAACTCGAACTCCTTCTGAACGGTGACATACCACTCGCAGCTTGAAACGTGCCAGCCGGCTCAGAAGTTCCCGCCCGCGGTTCAGTGCCCCTGGGGTACCCGGAATTGCTTTCCGAGCAGAACCGTCAGGTCGACCAGCCTGGTGGTGTCGGGCTCCCGGATGATCTCGGCGTCGCCGAGCGCCTCGAGCACCCTGCCAACACCCGTCGTGTCGCCCCGGCGAATCAGGATCCGGTTTCGCTCGTGGCCCCGTTGTGACCCGGCCGCATTCCCGACGTATACCACGTCGAGCCGGGCCCGGCGCAGGAGCAGCATCCCGGCTCGCCCGGCCTGGCTCACGCCACCGGCGTTCAGTACTTCCACCTGCACCACGTGGGGAAGCGGATTCCAGACACGAACCGTTGCGACCTCCACGGCTGCCGGGGGTCGCCAGAGCACTCTGCCGGCGGCAAGGACTGCGAGCGCCGTGACGGCCACCCCACCGACCCACCAGCCACGAGGAATCGTCATCCGAGCAGCGCCGCGCGGAATGCGAGGGATTCCTGCGGCAGCGTCCATCCCTGCGTCAGGGCATACTCGAGCCGGCAACTGACGACGGACCGCAGCACCGCATCCGGCTCCTCCGGATAGCGGACCGCGAGCGCGGCGCGGTCGGCGCGGTCGAAGGCTCGCCCCGGTTCCAGAAAGTCGGCGCAGTAGAGGGCACGGCCGATTCGGCCCCAGCCCACCCAGCCGACGGAGTGCCACCGCACGGCGCTGAGAACATCGGCGTCGCGTTCGCCCTCCAGTTCGGCACGCGCCGCAGCCGCCGGTCCGTGCCGCAACTCGACCGGACCGTCGACGTGCGGAGCCCAGCGACGCATCTCGGCCTCCGGCGCGTCGCGCAAGGCGTCGTGCAGCCAGACGGCACGGAGCCAGCGCGCGCGCTCCTCGGCCGGTAACCGCAGCGCCGTCACCCATCCCCGCATCAGGGTGACCACCCGCTCGATATGCTCGCGCCGAGCGGCCGTGACGACGGCCCATGGCGGCAAGCCATCCTGGGCCGAACGAAGCGGATCGACGAGCATCGGAGTCAGCGTCCCGCAGTCGGATCGGCCACGGTGGTATTCCGGGCGCCACGGAACACCACCGCTGCAGTGACGAGCGGGCGGTCGCACGTGGACGTCCTCAGGCGGCGGCGAATCGTCACGCCCGCACCTCATTCAGGATCACGTTGTCGATGAGCCGGGTTGTTCCGACCCGCGCCGCGACGGCGACGACAGTCCCGGCTTCGGCGCGCGCGACGGGCGCCAAGGAGTCCGGGTCGGCCACGGCGATGTAGTCCGGGACAACCCCACCGGCCGATGCAAAGACGGCGGCGGCGAGCTCGCGCAGCACGTTGGCATCGCGTTCACCCGCACGCCAGCGGAGTTCGACCGCGTGCAGGGCGTGCGACAGGGAGAGTGCCTGAATTCTCGTCGCTGGCGTGAGGTAGGCGTTCCGTGAACTGAGGGCCAGGCCGTCGGTGTCACGCACCGTCGGCAGCACTCGCAGCGCGAGCGGGAAGTCGAGATCTCGAACCAGCTTGCGGATCAGGGTGACCTGCTCGAGGTCCTTCTGTCCAAAGGCGGCCACGTCGGGCCGCACAATATTGAACAATTTGGCGACCACCGTCAGCACGCCATCGAAGTGTCCCGGGCGATGCGCACCTTCCCAGCGGGACGCGGTCGCACCGGCGACCACCCGGATTTCCGCACCTGGCGGGTACATCTCGGCCACCGACGGGGCAAAGAGGATTTCGACACCGCGGGAGGCGGCCAGCGCACGATCACGCTCGATGTTCCGGGGGTAGCGACTGAGATCTTCGTTCGGCCCGAACTGCAGCGGGTTGACAAAGATGCTCATCACGATGATGTCGACCACCGAACGAAGGTCATCCACCAATGCGAGATGGCCATCGTGGAGAAAGCCCATCGTGGGCACGAAACCGATGGTACGCCCCGCCTCTCGTTCGCGCACCAGTCGCGCACGGAGCGGCTCGATCGATGCGTATTCGTCCATCGTGATCAATCGAACGAGTGGGCGTCGTCGGGATATGCCCCGGTGCGGACCTCGGCGGCGAACTGTCCTGCCGCATCGCGCACGGTACCGGATAGCTCGGCATAGCGCTTCAGGAATCGGGGTGCGAAACCATCATTGAGCCCCAGCATATCGTGGAGCACGAGCACCTGCCCATCGCAGCCATTCCCTGCCCCGATACCGATCGTGGGAATCGTGAGGGCCTGCGAGACCTGGGTTGCCAGTCCGCGGGGAACCAACTCAAGCACAATCGCGCTGGCACCGGCGTCCTGCAGCGCCATCGCATCATCGAGGAGGCGTTTCGCTGCCGGCGCGTCGCGCCCCTGAACCCGATATCCCCCGAGTGTATTGATCGCCTGCGGGGTGAGCCCCAGATGTCCAACAACGGGAATGCCACGGTCAACCAGTGCGCGGACGGTCTCCGCCATTGGAGCACCGCCTTCAAGCTTTACGGCCTGACAGTCGGTCTCGGCGAGCACCCGGCCGGCATTCCGGATCGCTTCTTCGGGAGAGACCTGATAGGAGAGAAATGGCAGATCGACGACGATCGGCGTGCGCTCGGTACCCCGCCGAACGCTGGCGGCGTGGTAGATCATCTGGTCGAGTGTGGCACTCAAGGTTGAGCGCTGACCGGCCAGGACCTCGTTGAGCGAGTCGCCCACCAGAAAAATGTCGATTCCTGCGCTTTCCAGCAGACGAGCGAAGAGCGCGTCATAACAGGTCAACATCACCAGCCGACGCCCATCGTGTTTGCGGGTGGTGAGTTCGGGCATCGACAGCGGTCGGTCAGCCATGGGCCTCCACAGCGGCGATCTGCCGCGCCCAGAAGTTCCGGTCGCGCAGCCCGGGGTGGGGCAGCACGAGGTCGGGGAGATCACACATCAGGTCGCCAAAATACACGACGTCGAGATCGAGCGTTCGCGAGCACCAGGGTGTATCGCGCGTCCGGCCGGCTTCGCGCTCGATCGCGTGACACGCTCCGAGTAATTCGGCGGCCGGTCGGTCGGTCTCGAGCAGGACCACCTGGTTCAAGTACGGTGGCTGCGGCAGTCCGCCCAGCGGTGGGGTCTCTTCGACCGTTGACTCAGCCACCACCGCGGTCCCGGGCAAGGCGGCCAGCCGACGTCGTGCCAGATCAAGGCAGGCGGCACGATCACCGAGGTTGCTGCCCAGGGCAACGCAAGCCCGCACGGAACGTGTCACCGCCCCTCGATTGCGGCGCGGAGTTCGCGGAGGAAGACCCCGGCCGCGGTGACTCCGCGCGCGCCGAGCACATCGACCAGCGCACTACCGACGACCACCCCATCCGCCAGCCTGCCAACCACTCGCGCCTGCTCGGCGGTGGAGATCCCGAACCCGACGGCTATCGGGAGCGCGGTCGCGGCGCGCACCCGCGCCACCGATTCTTCCAGTCCAGTCGCCAGCTCGCGGGACGCACCGGTCACCCCGAGTCGCGCGACGAGATAGATGAATCCCTGTCCCCCGTTGACGGCTCGCGAGATTCGTTCCGAAGCCGTCGTGGGGGCGACGAGCCGGATCAGGTCGAGTGGCGAGGTGCGCACCTCCGCCTCTGTCGCCGGGTCGGCCCCCGCGGGGAGGTCGGTCAGGAGTAAGCCGGCCACCCCGATCGCGGCAGCATCGGCGAGTAGCCGCGTCACGCCGTATTGCAGGACCGGATTAAAGTAGGAGAACAACACGACCGGCGCCCGGAGTTCTGCGCGCGCGATCAGCGCGAGCGTGCCAGGCAACGTCATCCCGTTGGCCAACGCCTTGAAGGTCGACGCCTGTATGGTCGGGCCATCGGCCAGTGGGTCGGAGAAGGGGACTCCGACCTCGATGACATCGGCGTGCGCATCGGCTACCCGAAGTGCGGCCAGCGAATCGTCCACCGTCGGGAAGCCGGCGGTGAGGTACGGGATGAGCGCCGGGCGCCCGGCGGTGCGCAGCGCGGCCCAGGTGCGGTCCAGCCGCGACTCAGATGAAGAAATCACCGACGACAAGGCCATAACGATCCGGTGAAGTGACTTTCACAATGGTGCGCGGGTAACTGCCGTCGGCCCGCGCGCTGGAGAGGTCGACGAGCTCTCCGGGCGCCGACAAGCGCGCGCCCAGCGCGCTGACCGCGAGGCGCACCAGCGGCCGGTGCAACTGCTCCGGATCGGGACTCGCGCCGGCAACGACAGCAACCTCGAAGGTGTCGAGAATCACGCAGGTGCCGACAGGATAGATGCCGAGGAGATTGATGAGCGCTTTGACGAGCGTCGGATCATAGCCCCGCCCGGGGTTCAGCCACATCTCCCGCAGGACGGCATCGGGCTCCAGCGGCTCGTTCTGGTACGCGCGCCGCGTGGTCGCGGCGTCGTAGCCATCCGCCACGGTCACCAGGCGAGTGAAGAGGCCGAGGCGGCGCGGACGGATCGCACGCGGGTAGCCACTCAGGTCCACCTTCATATGATGCTCGTGGGCCGCCAGGATGGCCCGGTAGGGCAGCTCCTCCCCCTCCCGCATCTTGAATAGCGTCAACGTGCCGAGCCAGGGATGGGCCTGCATCCGCTGCCATTCGGAATCATCCAGCGACCCGGCCTTGTTGAGAAGCTGAAGATCGAGTCGCGCCTTGCCGATGTCGTGGAGCAGGGCGGCGAGCCCCAGGTCGTAAAGTTGCATCCGTTCCAGCCCAAGTCGCTTGCCGAGCGTGACCGCGAAAATGGCGACGTTGACCGAGTGTGTGAAGGTGTACTCATCGTATTCACGCAACGTCGTGAGCCCGGTGATCGAGAGCTCGTTCTCCATGACCTGGTCGACGATCAGCTGGATGGCGCGCTTGAGCCGACGGGTGCTCGGCGCGCGCCCCATCCGGACACCCTGCACCACGTCGCGGGCGACCGACACTCCCTGAGCGTAGGTCCGCTTCGCGCGTTCCAGCGCCTCGTCACCCTCGGGGGTATCGTCCGCCTGTTCGCCGACGGTATCGACCGTCAGTCGGATGATATCGGCCTGCTGCATTCGCTGGCGCAGGATGTCGAGCCCTTCCTCTGGCTCCACATCGGTCGGCAGCGTCCCCAATGCGCTCAGCCAGGCCTGCCACTCACGACGGGTGACGCCATCGTCCACGCGGAGCAGCCCGACGCCGCAACTCCGCATCAGGCCGACGAAGCCGCTGAAGGCTGCAAAATTGTCGAGACCGAGGCGCAAGCGCGTCTGGTTGATGAAGATGAAATCACCGGTGAGCCGGACTTCGATGAACCCCTCGAGCTGGAGCACCGAGAGCGCGGTCGCGTGCAGTTCGTCGAGGGATCGCTGGACTGTGGCGTTCTCGAGCGGATAGAGCTTGAGCGCGCGCTGGGCCCCGTGGATCGCCACGAGCAGCGCCCGGCCCGACTGGCGGAGCAGCGCGTCATCCGGCGCCGGTGCGGTCATCCGAGCCAATCCCTGAGGACCGCATTGGCCGCGCTGCGCACCACCGCATCCTTGTCCGCGGTGAATCGGTCGACCAGCATCCTCGCCTCAAAACTGCGCACTTTGGCCAGCGCAAAAATGGCACAGGCGCGTACCTCAGCCGACGTCTTCCGGCGGAAGAGACCCCGCGGCTGGAGTAATTCCTGCAATCGCCCGATCGCCGCGTCTCCCGCGAGCTGGCCGTAAGCCTCGTAGGCCGCGCGACGTTCACTGCGGTCCCACCCCTGATCCTTGCCTTCCAGCAGCAGGACTTCGAGTCGACGCACCGCGCCCCCCGAGCCACCACGCGACACGAGCACCGCCAACGCCGCCTGTCGGACCGAACGCTCCTCATCATCGAGCGCCGTTTCCACCGCGCTCACCGAGGTGGGCGTGGCGAACTCGCCAAGGGCACGGACCGCAGCGAGCCGGGCTGCCGCAGAGCCATCCTTCAGGTGGGCAATGATCGAAGGTACCAACTGAGTGAGCCCGAGCCGGGAGGCGAGCGTGATCGCGGGCTCGATCACCTCCTCGGGGCCACTGTCCAGCAGGGCCGCGAGGGCTCCCGGTTGTGCCCGCGCAAGGTGCTCGACGCTCGGTTCGAGCGCTCGCCGCACCGCGGGGTCGATCGTCCGGCCGAGGTGGGCGAGCACGATCGGCAAGGCGATCGGCTTGAGTTCCCGCAACACTTCGCCGATGTCCTCTTCGCTCGGCCGAGTGGCAGCGTCCTCCAGAGCCACGAACAGCTGTTCGAGGATATCGGGCTGCGACAGACGATCCTCAAAGGAGAGCAGTGCAGTATGCAACTCCTGGTCGAGCCCCGGCGCCCGTACCGCGATCACCCGAAGTTCGCGCAAGATGCGCGCGACGGCTCGGAATCCTCCGGTAGACAGCTGTGCGGGCAGGATATCTTCGAGCAGCGTGACCACCTCGCGACGCACCGACGGCTCACGCTGTGCCTCGAGGATGTCGAGGAGCGCATCGATGGCCGCCTGCCTGATGTCGCGCCGATATTCGTCATCGAGGTCACTCTGGATGAGGCGGATCTCCGCCTCTTCCAGAAAGAACGGTGTCGAATCGAATGCGCTGGGATCCACCACGCCAGCCGCGGAGCCGACCGGCGCCTGCTGTGCCGCCGCGACCTCGGTCGCTGCCTGTTCTGGCTCCAACGGTCGCTCACGTGCGTCACTTTCCTGCAGAAATTCGATCCCTTCGCCGAGCACTTCGATAAAGGCGTAGGAAACGAGGACAAAATCCTGCTCCCAGAGCAGCGTGAGCAGATCGTCGCCCGCATCCGCGGCAAGGAGTCGTGACCGGTTGACGACGTCGAGAAAGCGGATGATCTCCTCGTTCTCCACGCCCGGCAGCAGGGTGAGTCGTCGGAGGCCATCCTTGTGAAGCTGCCAGGCGAGTCCGTCCGTCCGGGCAGCCTGCCGGTAGACGTTGACGCCCTCCCAACTGATCTCGCCTTCCTGAATCTCGAGTACCAGTCGCCCGGTAATGCCCCAGACGGGCGCCAAGGCACCGGCGATCTGGTCGAGCGCCCGGGCGTACATCGGATTGTTCGGGAGGTACATCTGCAGCGCACGCTGCCCCTTCACAAGGACGCGAAGGAGTTCCTCGATGACGCGGACGTCCACGTCATTGGGGCCGGCGTGAGCGGAAACCGTCACGCTTCCTCGCTCAGGAGCGCTGCGACGTGCGCGACATCCTTGTCCCCCCGGCCGCTGAGGCAGAGGAGTACCAGATCATCCATCGACCACCGGCCGTGCACCGACTCGATCCAGGCGATCGCATGGGCAGTCTCGAGCGCGGGGATGATGCCTTCGAGGCGGCAGAATTTCTGGAATGCGTCGAGGGCCGCAACGTCACCAATCGCGGCATACTGCACGCGCCCGCGGTCACGCAGCCAACTGTGTTCCGGACCGACTCCGGGATAGTCCAGTCCTGCAGACACCGAATGTGCCGGAGAAACCTGACCATCGGCGTCCTGCAGCAGGTAGGACAGCGACCCGTGCAACACGCCGGGGGAACCGACGGAAAGCGTCGCGCTGTGGTGCCCGCTCGCAATCCCTTCTCCGGCCGCTTCAACGCCCACGAGTTCGACGGATTGATCGCCGAGGAATCCGGCAAACATCCCCATTGCGTTGGATCCACCCCCGACGCACGCCACGACGGTCGTCGGCAGGCGGCCGGTGAGCGCCAGCAATTGCTGGCGAGATTCCTGGCCGATGACCGACTGAAAATCGCGCACCATCCGCGGATACGGATCTGGACCAACGACGGAACCGATGATGTAATGCGTTGTCGGGACATTGGTCACCCAGTCACGCAGTGCCTCATTCGTGGCGTCTTTCAGCGTACGGGTACCCGACGTCACCGGTACCACCGTCGCCCCGAGCAGTTGCATCCGGTAGACGTTTAGCGACTGTCGGGCGACATCCTCTGCCCCCATATACACCACGCACTCGAGGCCGAAGCGGGCGCAAATCGTCGCCGTCGCCACCCCGTGCTGCCCAGCGCCAGTTTCGGCGATGATGCGGCGCTTCCCCATTCGCCGTGCCAGGAGTGCCTGGCCGATGGTGTTGTTGATCTTGTGGGCACCAGTGTGATTGAGATCCTCGCGCTTGAGCAGCACCCGTGCCCCGACCAATTCGCTGAAACGAGGAGCCTCGGAGAGGCGCGACGGTCGTCCGACGATGTCGCGCAGGAGCGTGTGGTATTCCTCCCAGAAGGCGGGCTCGTTGCGGGCCTGATCATAGAGCGCCGTCAGGTCATCGAGCGCCGCCACCAGCGTCTCGGGGACGTAGCGGCCCCCGTACGGGCCGAAGCGACCAGCAACCGATGTTTCAGGCGGCAGAGCGAGCGTCACGAACGATCTCCAGGAAGCGAAGCAGTCGGTCACTGTCCTTCAGGCCCGGGGCAGATTCCACCCCGGAACTTACATCGACAGCATCCGGACCGACGAGCCGAATCAGCTGACCGACATTCTCAGGTCGGAGCCCGCCGGCAAGGACAAACTTTACCGGCGGCGCGGCACGCCGAGCCGCGATTGCGAGCGCTTCTGGCAAAGCGACACCCTTGCCGCCGCGGCCGTCGCCGTGGCGCGGCTCGACAAGTAAGGCATCGGCTCCTGCGCCCCGCAGGGCAAGCTCTTCGACCAGCGCCGACCGGGCGTCAAGCGTCGCCACCCGCCACACCTCATAGCCCCAGGCCCGCAGCCACTCCACCGGGGCCAGTCCTGAGTCGTCGTGGAGCTGCACTCCCGACAGCCCCGCCGCCTCCACCACTTCACGAATCCACTCGGGTTGCGCTCTCCCGAAAACCCCCAGCACCGGCACTCCCGATGCGGCGGCGACAATTTCGCGGGCCCGCATCACATCAACCTGCCGCGGCCCACCGGCGAAAATGACCCCCAGTCGCCAGGCCCCGTGAGCTACGGCCAGCGCCGCGTCCTCGGGACGGGTCAATCCGCAGATCTTTACTTCAACGGCCACGGCGAAGCACCTCGCTGACCGATCTTGCCCCGGACTCCGGGTCGCCCGAGGCGGCGAGAGCCGAACCGATCAACACGGCATCGGCACCACTCGCCGCGGCCGCCTCGACATCGTCCCCCGTTGCCATCCCGCTCTCGGCGACCGCCAACAGGCCAGGCGGAACCAGGGCGAGCAATCGCCACGCGGCGGCACGGTCTATCGCGAAGGTGTCGAGGTCCCGGGCGTTCACCCCGATGATCTGGGCACCCGCGTCGAGCGCGATGGCCACTTCCGTTGCAGAATGGGCCTCGACCAGCGCGGCAAGGCCTATTTCTCCAGCAAACCGGAGCAACTGCTGCAACACCGTGGGGTCCAGCGCCCTGACGATCAGCAGTGCTGCCGCTGCGCCACCGGCGCGAGCTTCCAGCAGCTGGACTTCGTCGAGGATGAAGTCTTTGCGAAGCACCGCGGTCGGCACGGCCCCCGTCACCGCTGCCAAGTCCTCCAGGGAGCCGCCGAAGAAGGGGCCGTCGGTGAGGACTGAGATCGCTGCCGCCCCACCACGACTGTACGCCCGAGCCAATTCCACCGGATCCAGCCCTTCGTTGATCGCGCCGGCGGAAGGTGAGCGTCGTTTCACCTCGGCGATGAGGGCGACCCGATCCTGGCGCAGCGCAGCGGCGAAATCCGCCGGGACCGGCCGTTTCTCCGCCGCCCGCTCCAGCAGCACGCGCCGGAGGCGCAAGGCGGGGAGGCTCTTCCGGGTTGATTCGAGGATGGAGTCGAGTACGGGCATCTTGCTCTTCGGTTTCCGTTCGGGTAGCTTCAACTTCGGGTTCTCTTCGCCATCGCCCCGGAGGCCGTTGTGCCACTCACCAGGAAGCAGCGCGAGATCCTCGACTATCTCCAGGCAGCGATCACACGCAACGGCTTTGCGCCGAGCTTCGAGGAGATCGCCGAGCAGTTCGGGTATCAGTCGCTCGCGACGGTGCACGAGCACCTGATCAACCTCGAAAAGAAGGGCTACATCCGCCGGGAGTACAATGAGAGCCGCGCGATTGAGGTGCTACCACCCCGTGGCAGCAGCGGTGCCACCGACATCCCCCTGCTCGGCACCGTGGCCGCCGGCTACCCGATCGAATCGCTGATGAGTGGCGAGGTCGTGCCAGTTCCCGACAGCATGCTCCCTCGTCGCGGCCCCAACTACGCGCTCCGGGTCCGGGGCGAATCGATGATCGATGAGCAGATCCTCGATGGCGATCTCGTTGTCGTCAACGGGCGGGAAAGCGCCGATAACGGCGAGATGGTCATCGCCCTGGTCAACGGTAGTGAAGCCACAGTAAAACGCTTCTACCGCGAACCCGGTGGATGGATCCGGCTGCAGCCTTCCAACCCGGTGATGCGCCCCCTGCGCTACCAGGAACGCGACGTGCTGATCCAGGGAGTGGTGGTGGGCGTCATCCGCAAGTTCTAGCGGCCCGCCAGCTGCCTCAGCGCATCGAGCCGCGCCGCTGCCGCACCGCTATAGAGCGCCGTCGTTACCGCTTCGACGGCACCTTCCCAATCGAGGCTGGCGCCCGACACATAGGCTGCCGCCGCGGCATTCAGCAGGACGGCAGCCCGCAGCGCCACGGGCACGGCGGCAGGATCCCGTAGCAGTGCTTCGATCCGGGCGGCGTTTTCCAGTGGTTCTCCCCCCTCGAGTCCATCCAGGGACGGCGCAGAAAGACCCAGTTTGGCGGGGTCCAGACGCCATTCCCTTACCTCGCCCGACTGGACCTCCCAAACCGCTGTCTCCCCGACCGGAGAGATTTCATCCATCCCCACTTCGGCGTGGACAATCAACGCGTGGATGGCATCGAGGCGCGCCAGCGCAGAGGCAATGATCGGAGCACGCCCACGATCGGCGACGCCCACGACCTGGCGGGTGGCACCGGCCGGGTTGGCGAGCGGCCCGATCAGGTTCATCAGGGTCGGCACACCGAGTTCGCGGCGAATCGGTGCGACGTGGCGCATCGCGGGGTGGAAGGCGGGCGCGAAGAGGAAGACGAGTCCCACGGCATCGAGGACCGCCGCCGCCTGCTCCGGGGAGAGCTCGAGTGACAGTCCGAGCGCTTCGAGGACATCGGCCGAGCCGGACCGCGAGGTGAAGCTGCGGTTGCCGTGCTTCGCCACGGCCACGCCCGCCCCGGAAGCGATGAACGCCGCAGCCGTGGAAACATTCAGTGTGCCGGTCCGACCACCCCCAGTGCCGCAGGTATCGACCAGCCGGGCGACGTTGTCGCTCCGGACCACACGCATCGCCTGCCGGAGTGCCCGGACCGCGCCCGCGATTTCGGCGGCGGTTTCGCCACGGGTTCGCAACGCGAGCAGGAGTCCTCCGACCGATGCCGGCGGCGCGCCGCCAGACATAATCTCCGTGAAGGCGCCGGCGGCCTCGCTCTCGCTCAGGGATTCACCTGCGGCGAGGCGGTGGAGCGCCTGACGGAGCGCGGTTGGGGAGGCAGGATCGAGGGTGGTCATCGGCGTGGGCAAGCGTATCGGGCCCGCGGCCCTTTTGTCAATATTCACAACAGTTTACGCAGGTTGCCGCCCCTCCCCGATCGGGCTACTTTTCGCGGCTCGATGGAGCGCACTTTCCTGCTGGTCCTCGAGTTCGACGGCACGGACTTCTGCGGCTGGCAGCGGCAGGCCGAAGGTCGTTCGGTGCAGTCCGTCGTGGAGCAGGCACTGGGCCGCCTGGCAGGGAGTCCGCGGCGGGCCATCGGGGCCGGACGGACTGATGCCGGTGTCCACGCCTTGGGGATGCCGGTCAGTGCGGTGATGCCGGAGCGCTGGGGGGCAGGCGAACTCCTCCGCGCGCTGAATGCGGTACTTCCGGGCGATGTGGCGGTTTCTCAGATCCGCGAAGTCCGCCCGGGTACCGATGCGCGACGATCCGCCCTGAGCCGGCGCTATCGCTACGAGATTGGCCTCGATGGTACCAGTCGATCACCCTTTCGGGGTCGCACCGAGTGGCCATTGGGACGACCGCTCGATGTCGAGGCCTTGGCGCGCGTCGCCGCGATGCTACCGGGCGAGCACGACTTCCGCGCCTTCGCCGTGACCGGCGAACCGAAGCCGCACTATCGCTGCCGAATTCTCGAGGCCAGTTGGGCGCCTCGTGACCCGGTGCGGCTTCGCTTCACCATTGCCGCCGACCGGTTCCTGCACCATATGGTGCGGATGCTCGTCGGAACGATGGTGGACATCGGCCTCGGACGACGACCGGAGAACGACATGGCGCGCCTCCTGACGCTGCCTCACAATGCGGAAACCAGCGCTCCCGCCCCGGCGGCGGGGCTGAGCTTTCTCGAAGCCAGCTACCCCGATACCATTTTCCTCGCGGAGTGCGCCACGTGGTGACGCGTCGAATCGCCTTCCTGCTCGCCAGCTTGCTGCTGGCCGCGTGTCGCGGGGAACGCCGCGCCGGCGCCCAGCAGTCGGCTCCGCCGGCGGCCGGACGGGGCATCGACACCTCGCGCCGCACGGCGATTGTGGATGCCAGCGCACGGGTGGCACCGGCGGTGGTCTCGGTCCGCGTCACCCTGCCGCAGCCGCGACCCAGTTTCTACGAGCAGATGTTCATGCAACAGCCCCAGGGAACGCCGCAAAGTTTCGGAACCGGCTTCATCCTGCGAGCTGATGGTATCGTGATCACCAACCAGCACGTCGTCGCCAACGCGCAGCAAATCACCGTCACGCTCGCCGACGGCACCGACGTCGAAGGGCGTTTGCTCGGGGAGGATCCCCTCACCGACATCGCCGTCATCAAGATCGAGCGGAAGGGGCTGCCGGTCGTGACCGTCGGACGGTCCCGTGACCTGATGATTGGTGAGTGGGCCGTGGCACTCGGGAATCCCTACTCGTTCCTCCTCGGTAACTCCGAGCCAACCGTCACGGCGGGCGTGATCAGCGCCACGGGGCGTAACATCCTCCCCACCGGCAACCAGTCGGGATCGTACCTCGATATGATCCAGACCGATGCCGCGATCAATCCCGGCAACTCCGGTGGCCCGCTCGCCAACGCGCTCGGCGAAGTGATCGGGGTCAACTCGTCGATCTTCTCCGAAAACGGCGGTTCCGTCGGGCTCGGCTTCGCCATTCCGATCGAACGCGCGGTCCGCGTGGCCGAAGAACTCATTCGAAACAGCACCGTCCGACGCGCGTGGGTCGGGCTCACCGTCAATCCGATCGCTGGCACGGGCGACTGGAAGCAGAATGGTGGGGTGCCGGTGGGGGGCGTTGCCCCGGGTGGGCCCGCCGCGCGCGCGGGAATCTGCACCGGGGACATCCTGATGCAGGCCAATGGACGCACGCTGCGCAACTACCTCGACTGGGACGCAGTGCAGCTCGACCTGCACGTCGGGGATTCTGTCACGGTCGTCGGACGGAGCCGCGGCGAAGCTTTTTCCCATCGCGTCGTGACGGGTGACCTGCCATCCGTCACTGCACAGAAAGTGCGGGTACTCCAGAATCTCGACCTGATTACCGTGACGCCCGCTATCCAGGCGGAGCGGCGGATTCAGAGCGCCGCAGGTGCACTGGTCTACCGCGTTCCGCCCGATCTCTCGGATCAGACGGGAATCGCCGTTGGCGACGTCATCCTCGGGCTCAATGGGCAGGCCCTTCGCAGCGCCGAGGAAGTCGGTCGCGCACTGCAGGCGATCCGGGCAGGCACGGCGTTCATCCTGAACATCGAGCGGGGCGGAATGCGCGGCAATCTCCGGTTGCAACTCAATTGAGCACCGATCGCTGGCAATCACCGCTGAGCACGCGCTACGCATCCGCCGCGATGCAGCGACTCTGGGGTGAACCCCACCGCATCGGCCGCTGGCGTCGGGTCTGGCTCGCACTGGCCGAGGCTGAGCGAGAGCTTGGCCTCGACATTCCCGCCGAGGCGCTCGCGGCGATGCGCGACCACCTCGATGACGCCGATCTCTCAGCGGCCGCCGCGTTCGAGAAGCGGTTTCGACACGACGTGATGGCGCACGTCCACGCATTCGGGGTGCAGGCAGCTGCCGCCCGCCCGTTCCTGCACCTGGGCGCTACCAGTGCGTTCGTAACCGACAATGCCGACGTGCTGGTGATGCGCGACGCGCTGGCCCTGATCCTCGGTCGACTGCTCGACGTGCTGGAGAAGCTGCGACAGTTTGCCACAGCGAACGCCGACCTCCCCTGCCTGGCCTACACCCACTTCCAGCCGGCACAGCTCACCACGGTGGGCAAGCGCGCCACGCTCTGGATGCAGGACTTCGCAATGGATGTCGAGGCGCTCGGACACTGCCTCACGACGATGCGCTTGCGTGGCTGCAAGGGAACCACCGGGACCCAGGCGTCGTTCCTCGAGCTGTTCGCTGGCGATCACGGCAAGGTCCGCGAGCTGGAGCGACGGATAGCCGAGAAGCTGGGAACGATGGCCGTGTTCGCGGTCACGGGTCAGACCTATCCCCGCAAAGCAGATGCCCAGCTCCTCGATGTGCTGAGTGGTATCGCGCAATCGGCATCCAAGTTTGCCACCGATCTTCGCCTGTTGCAGCACGAAGGGGAACTTCTCGAGCCGTTCGAGAGTGAACAGATCGGCTCCAGCGCGATGGCATACAAGCGCAATCCGATGCGAGCCGAGAGGATTTGCGCACTCGGGCGCCACGTGATCTCCCTGCAGGCCAACGGTGCCCACACGGCGGCGTCCCAGTGGCTCGAGCGGACGCTCGATGACTCCGCGAACCGCCGACTCACGTTGCCTGAGGCATTCCTGGCGGTCGATGCCATTCTCCTGCTCGCCGCAAACATCGTTGGCGGGCTGGAGGTGCGGGAGGCCGCGATCAGCCGTCACGTGCGTGAACAGATGCCCTTCATGGCCACGGAACGGTGGCTGATGCTCGGGGTGCAAGCAGGGGGCGACCGACAGACGTTGCATGAGGTGATCCGGGGGCACGCGCTCGCCGTGCACGAGGCGGTCGCCGCGGGCGCCAGCAACAACTTGCTCGATCGGCTGAGCGCCGATCCCGCCTTCGGTCGCATCGATCCCGCCACCCTGGCCGCAGAACTCCACCCCGTGCGGTACACCGGTCGCTCACCGCAGCAGGTCGCCGAATTTCTTGCCGAATATCTCGACCCGCTGGTCGAGCAGGCCCGCCCGCTCGCGGTGTCGGCCGAGCCCGCGGAGCTCCGCGTATGAGCGGCGCCCTGCTGACCACGAGCTCGCTTCCGCTGCCGCTCTGGCGACGGGGGAAGGTGCGCGATGTCTACGAGGTCGACGCCGATCGCCTCCTTTTGGTCGCGAGCGACCGGGTTAGCGCGTTTGATGTGGTGATGACCGAGGCCGTCCCCGACAAGGGACGCGTCCTCACCCAGCTCTCATCCTTCTGGTTTCAGCGACTCAGCAGCGTCACCGACTCGCATTTCCTGACGGCGAGTACGGCGGCGATTCTGGTCGAGCTGCCGATGCTGGCCCCGTTCCGTGAGGAGCTTGCTGGCCGTTCGATGCTGGTCCGTCGCACGGCACCGATTCCATTCGAATGCGTTGTGCGTGGTTACCTCGCCGGGTCAGCCTGGGCGGAATACCGCGAACGCGGCACGTTGGCTGGTGAAGCGCTGCGCCAGGGTCTGGTGAACTCCGCCGCGATCGAGCCCCCGCTCTTCTCTCCCGCCACCAAGGCGGAGAGTGGCCACGATGAGAACGTCCCCTTCGCGCAGATGCGGGCCGCGCTCGGCTCCGATCTCGCCGACGGGCTGCGCGCTGCTTCGCTCGCCCTCTACGCGGCAGGGTGCAAGTTCGCATTGGAGCGTGGCCTCCTCATCGCCGACACCAAGTTCGAGTTCGGGCTCACGCCTTCCGGTCACCCGATCCTGATCGATGAGGTGCTGACCCCGGACTCCTCGCGCTTCTGGCCCGCCGACAGCTATGCCACCGGCCGTACCCAGCCGAGCTTCGACAAACAGCCGTTGCGGGATTGGTTGGCCGCCGAGCGACGGGCAGGAAGATGGGATGGCGATGCGCCACCACCGAGCCTGCCGCCCAATGTTGTCACGGCTACCAGCGCCCGCTATCGCGAAGCGTACCGACGCCTCGTCGGTTCCGACCTGGTGGAGGACCGATGATCCGGGTAGCACCTGAAGGACGTCCCTTCATCGCGGTCGCCTGGCTGCTCGCCGTCATTTTCGCCGCGGTTGGCTGGTGGCTCGCCGTCGCCCTCTGGCTGCCGATCGCGGTGTGGGTGGTCGCATTCTTTCGCGACCCCGTGCGGAGCGGCCCACGAGGCAGCCAGTACGTTCTCGCGCCAGCCGACGGGAAGGTGGTCAGTATCATCCCGATCGATGAGCCAAGTGTGGTCGAGGGTGCCGCGACGCGTGTCTCCATCTTCATGAACGTTTTCAATGTCCACGTCAATCGCTATCCGACCGACGGCACCATCACGTTGCGACGGTACCGTCCGGGGAAGTTCTTCAACGCGGCCGCCGAAAAGTCCGCGATCGAGAACGAGCAGAGCGATGTCGGGATCGCCTCGCCAGGCGGGCCGGTGCTGGCGCGCCAGATCGCTGGCCTGATCGCCCGGCGGATCATCACGGATCACGCCGAGGGGACTCGCGTCCACCAGGGCGAACGAATGGGCCTGATCCGATTCGGCTCCCGCGTCGACGTCTTCCTTCCCGCAGGCACCCGAATCCTCGTCACGCAGGGGGACCTGACGCAGGCTGGCGTCACGGTAATCGCCGAATGGACGTGAACAGCACAAGTGCCGCCGAACGCCGCGGAATGCGCCGAGTCGTGGTGGTGGTCCCGAGCGCCTTCACCCTCGGAAATCTCTTCTTCGGCTTCTGGTCGATTGTCGCGGCGCACCACGGCAATTTTCTGTGGGCCGGCTGGTTCATCATCTTTGCGGGTGTGCTCGATACGCTCGATGGCCGGGTGGCACGCCTCTCGAATACCGGCAGCCGCTTCGGCGCGGAACTCGATTCCCTGGTTGACGTGATCTCGTTCGGCGTGGCGCCCGCCCTGCTGATGTACTTCCTCGAGTTCAGCAATGCCGGCCGCTTTGGCTGGGTGCTCTGTTTCCTCTACGTGATGGCGGCCGCGATCCGCCTCGCGCGCTTCAACGTGGTCGCGGCCCAGGGCGGTAGCGGGACATCCTGGTTCACCGGGCTCCCCTCCCCCGCCGCCGGGATGACGCTCGCCGCCTACTATTCGTTTTCGCAGACCACGTGGTACAGCCAGTCGCTGGCCTACCTGAATCTGCAGAACTTCGGGCTTGCATTTCTGATGGTCGCGCTCGGCGGCCTGATGGTGAGCAACGTACGATACCCGCGCTGGCCCGCAGCCGGATTCGGCACGCCACGTCGGCTGGCAGGCCTGGCCATCTACGTGGGCATTCTCGTGTGCGGCATCCTCTTCCCGGCCTACTTCCTCTTCCCGCTGGGGCTCGTCTACCTCTCCTACGGCCTGCTGCGGGCAACCTTTCGAAGCCTTTCGGATCGCGGCGAAGGTCGCGAGGGAGGCGACCAGCTCCCGATCACGCTCGTCCGCCACGGTCGGCCTCCGCGCCGACAGGAGCACGAATGACGCAGCGCGTTCACGTCCGAGTGATCCCGCGCACCGGCCTGCTTGACCCGCAGGGACAGGCGGTCGAACACGCGCTTGCGGCCCTCGGTTTCTCGGGGATCTCGGACGTGCGGATCGGCAAGGCGATCGAGCTCTCCGTCACCGCTGAGTCACCCGCGGCGGCCGAAGCCGTGGTGCGCCGGATGTGCGAACAGCTCCTCGCCAATCCGGTGACCGAAGATTTTGTGATCGAGGCAGACCGCCGATGAGCCGGATTGCCGTGGTGCGCTTTCCGGGGAGCAACTCCGAGACCGAGGCACTAGCTGCGGTCACGCGTGCCGGCGGTACCGCGGTGCTGCTCGACTATCGCGAATCCTCACTGGGCGGTGCCGATGCGGTGATCCTTCCCGGCGGCTTCTCCTACGGCGACTATCTCCGATCCGGAGCAATCGCCCGCTTCGCTCCCGTGATGCAGGCGATCCAAAGGCACGCCGCCGGGGGCGGTGCCGTGATCGGGATCTGCAACGGTTTCCAGATTCTCTGCGAGGCACACCTCCTGCCCGGTGCGCTCCTCCGCAACGCCCAACAGCGTTTCGCGTCGCGGCCGGTCGACGTTCGCATCGAGCGAATTGACACCGTGTGTACCACGGACTACTCCGAAGGAGAAATCATCCGGATCCCGATCTCCCACGGCGAAGGACGCTACGCCGCTGACCCTGCGACGCTTGAAGCGCTCGAAGCCGAAGGACGGGTGATGATGCGGTACGTGAGTGTCCCCGGGTCAGACGCGCCTCACAACCCCAACGGATCCGCCCGCGATATCGCGGGAATCTGCAACGCGTCGGGACAGGTGGTCGGATTCATGCCCCACCCCGAGCGCCTGGCGGAGCGCGTCCTCGGCTCTGATGCCGGACAGCGCTGCTTCACGTCGCTGGTCGGTCGACTGACCGCGGGGGCGACCACGTGACGGCCGTCGTCGCAGCAGAAGCCTTCCCCGGAGAGCGGAGCGTCACGGAGGAGGTCGTCCGCGAACACAAGCTGAACGACATCGAGTACGCAGCCATCCTCACGCTGCTGGGACGCACTCCCACGCTCACGGAACTCGGGATCTTCTCGGCGCTCTGGTCGGAGCACTGCTCGTACAAGCACACCAAGCCGGTACTTCGCCGCTTTCCAGTCGATGGACCGCAGGTGGTGCAGGGTCCGGGCGAGAACGCCGGCGTGTTGCGCCTCCCCGATGGCTGGGCCGTGGCATTCAAGATCGAGTCGCACAACCATCCCAGCGCAGTAGAACCCTACCAGGGCGCAGCGACTGGCGTTGGCGGAATCCTGCGCGATGTCTTCACGATGGGTGCCCGGCCCGTTGCGCTCCTCAACTCGCTGCGCCTCGGCCCCCTCGACGATGCCCGCAATCGTTACCTCTTCGCAGGCATTGTGAAGGGCGTCGGCGACTACGGGAACAGTGTCGGCGTGCCAACCCTGGGCGGTGAGGTCTGCTTCGCCCCAGGCTACAGCGGGAATCCACTGGTCAATGCGATGGCCGTCGGTCTGTTGCGCGAAGCCGACCTGATCACCGCCAAGGCCGAAGGCGTCGGGAACATCCTCCTCACGGTCGGCGCCAAGACCGGGCGCGACGGCATCCACGGCGCCTCGTTCGCGTCAGAAGACCTCACGGCTGAAAGCGAGAAGCGTCGCCCGCAGGTGCAGGTCGGTGACCCCTTCACCGAAAAACTGCTGCTCGAAGCGTCACTCGAGCTGATCACCGGCGGGTACATTGTCGCCATCCAGGATATGGGGGCGGCTGGGCTGACCTCCTCCTCCGCGGAGATGGCAGCGCGCGGTGGGGTCGGCGTCGAACTCGACACCAGCAAAGTGCCGACGCGTGAAGCCGGCATGACGCCGTACGAAATCATGCTGTCGGAGTCTCAGGAACGAATGCTGGTGGTGGCGGAACCGCATCGGATCGCGGAGATCCAGCTGGTGTGCCAGCGCTGGGACCTCGACGCCACCGCCGTCGGTCGCGTCACCGACGACGGGGTCTTCCGAATCATCCACGAAGGCAGGACCGTGGCATCCATCCCCGGGCAGGAACTCGTGGATGGCTGTCCGATGTATGCACCTGTTGCCTCCGAATCGGTGGCAGCCGTGGCACGGCGTGGCGCACGACCGACTCGCGCGGCCCCGGATCCCGTGACAGCGCTCAAGCGACTCCTCGACGCTCCGAGCATCGCGAGCAAACGCTGGGTATTCGAACAGTTCGACACCACGGTCCGGGCCGGAAGCGCCATCCTCCCCGGTGGCGACGCCGGTGTGCTGCGGGTGGCCGATACTGCATTCGGCATCGCGATGACCGTCGACTGCAATGCCCGGTTTGTGCTGCTCGATCCGTATGAGGGTGGCAAAGCGGCCGTCGCCGAAGCTGCACGGAATATCGCGTGTACGGGGGCGCGCCCACTGGGGATTACGGATTGTCTCAACTTTGGCAATCCTGACACGCCCGAGGTCTTTTTCCAGTTCAGTGAGGCCTGTCGGGGAATCTCCGACGCGTGCCGTGCCTTCAGCACACCGGTGACTGGTGGCAATGTGTCGCTCTACAACCAGAACCCCACCACTGCGATCGATCCGACTCCTACGATCGGAATGGTGGGGTTGCTCGCCGACATCACCACGGCCGTCCCGAGCCACTTTGCGCGGACCGGCGACGCCATCCTCCTGCTCGGCCACACGACAGGACATCTCGGTGGCAGTGCCTATTGGGCTGAAGTCCTCGATGCCGTCGTGGGTGCCCCTCCCCCGGTTGACCTCGGTGCCGAGCGAGGGCTGCAGGAGCTGCTGGTCGCGGCGGCGGGGTGGCGATTGCTCCGCTCCGCACACGATCTCTCCGACGGCGGACTGGCGGTGGCGCTGGCTGAGTGCTGCATCGGCGGGCCGTGGGCCACCACCAGCTTCGGCGCCGAGGTTGAGCTTGGTCGACACGCCGATACGGTATCCGATGAGGGATGGTTGTTCGGGGAGGAGGGAGCGCGTGCCATCGTTTCCTGTGATCCGGGCGACGTCGCGGCACTTCAGCGTCTGGGGCACGACGAGGGTGTACCCGTGCATTACCTCGGCCTGGTTGGCGAGGCGGGTGGCGGCGTCACCGTGCGGCGCGATGCGACCACCTGGCAGTGGAAGTCCGCCGAACTCCGCCAGATTCACCTGCAGGCGATTCCGCGACGTATGTCCACCGGGGAGGGCTGAACCGTGTGCGGAGTAATCGGTGTCTCCGCTGTCCCCGACGCCGCGCGGGTGACCTACCTCGGTCTCTACGCGCTCCAGCACCGCGGCCAGGAGAGTGCCGGGATCGTTGCCGTCGACCACGCGGGGCGCGCGCGCATACATCGCGCGATGGGACTGGTGTCCGACGCCTTCGACGAGCGCTCCCTGAGTTCACTCGTGGGCGATGTGGCGGTCGGCCACACGCGATATTCCACCGCCGGGAGCACCATCCTCGAAAATGCGCAACCGTATCTCGTCAATTACCACGCCGGTCCCCTCTCGGTCGCGCATAACGGCAACCTCGTCAACGCGGTCGAACTGCGTGACGAACTGGTCCGGCAAGGTGCGATCTTTTCGTCGAGCAGCGATACCGAGATCCTGATTCACCTGATCGCCCGCTCCGACGCACCGACGGTCGAAGGTCAGATCCGGGACGCGCTTGAGCGCGCCGACGGAGCCTATTCCGTGGTGATTGGCGTGGGACGAACCATTTACGCCGCGATTGACTCGCGCGGCTTCCGGCCGTTGTTCGTCGCCCAGCTCGATGGCGGAGTGATCGTTGCCTCGGAAACCTGCGCGCTGGATCTGGTCGGCGCCACTTCCATCCGCGAACTGGAGCCGGGGGAGTTTATCCGGATCGAGGACGGTGACGTCTTCGTGTTGCCTCGTCTTTCACCGCGGCGGGTGACGCGGTGCATCTTCGAGCTGGTGTACTTCTCACGACCCGACTCGACGATTTTCGGCGAATCCGTCGACCGTGTGCGCCGTGAACTCGGCCGGCAGCTGGCCAGGTTCCACCCGGCCCCTGGGGCTGACGTCGTCTTCTCCGTGCCCGATTCCTCCAACGTGATGGCGTTGGGGTATTCCGAGGTCTCCCGCGTGCCCCTCGAATACGGGTTGATCCGCAATCACTACGTGGGCCGCACCTTCATCAACCCGACCCAGGCACTCCGGGTCGAGAAGGTGAAGATCAAGTTCAATCCGGTCCGCGAAGTCATCGCCGGCAATTCCGTGGTCGTCATCGACGATTCGCTGGTTCGCGGCACCACCAGCAAGGGGCTGGTCCAGATGATCCGCGCGGCTGGTGCCCGTGAAGTCCACCTCCGCCTCGGCTCCCCCCCGATCACCGGACCGTGCCATTACGGTATCGACACGCCGACGAAGGCCGAGTTGATCGCCGCGACCCACTCACAGGAGGAAATTCGTCAGTATCTGGGCGTCGACTCACTGGCGTACCTGACACTCGACGAAATGGTGGACGCCGCCGGGCCACGCAACTCGTGGTGCCACGCCTGCTTCTCAGGCGACTATCCCACCGCACCAGTCCAACTCACCCTCGGCAAATTGCACGACGCCGACTCGACCGTGGGAGTCGCCGGATGAGCGAGCCCTTCGTCCAGCAGCCTCTGGTCTACTTCTTCGGTCAGGGACGGGCCGAGGGGACCTCGGCAATGAAGGACATCCTCGGCGGCAAGGGTGCCGGCCTGGCCGAGATGACCAACCTTGGCATCGCGGTTCCACCGGGCTTCACGATCGCGGCAACCCTGTGCCAGACCTATCTCGATGCCAGGAGCTTTCCCCCGCGGCTGCGCGCCCAGGTGGAGAAGGCGCTGCAGCACGTCGAGGCTGCGACGGGGAAGGAGTTCGGTGGCGACCAGAATCCGCTGCTGGTCTCGGTGCGAAGCGGTGCGGCGGTCTCGATGCCTGGGATGATGGAAACGATCCTCAATCTTGGCCTCAACGATCGCACGGTCGAAGGTCTGGCCACCCGCAGCAGCAACCCGGCCTTCGCCTGGGACTGCTATCGCCGCTTCGTGCAGATGTATGCAGCGGTCGTCTTCGATCTCCCGAAGGCACCCTTCGAGTCACTGCTCGAAGAGGCGCGTCTCGCCCACGACGTCGCCCGGGAGATCGATCTGCCGGTCGCCGCATTGAAGGCCCTCGTCGCACGCTTCAAGGCGCACGTGCGCGAGCGGTCCGGCCGCGACTTCCCCGACGAGCCGATGGAACAGCTCTGGGGGGCGATCGCTGCCGTGTTCGAGAGCTGGAACACGCGCCGAGCCATCGACTATCGCCGCGTTCACGAGATTCCGGACGCGCTCGGTACGGCGGTCAGCGTCGTCGCGATGGTGTACGGCAACCTCGGCGAAAACTCCGGGACCGGGGTGGCATTCTCGCGGAATCCCTCCACCGGTGAGCGGTTTCTCTACGGCGAGTTCCTCTCGAACGCCCAGGGCGAGGACGTCGTCTCCGGAGCGCGCACGCCGGAGCCGATCGCCGTCCTCCGGGATCGGATGCCGGGGGTGTATCAGGAGATGGACCGGATGGCCCGGACACTGGAGCGGCACTTTCGCGACGTGCAGGATATGGAGTTCACGATCGAATCCGGTCGACTCTTCATGCTCCAGACACGCCGGGCGCAACGCTCCGGACCGGCAGCGTTCCGAATCGCCTGCGAGATGGTCGAAGAGGATGCGATCTCGGAAGAGGAGGCGGTCGCCCGCATTCCGCCGCAGGCGCTGGAGCAGCTCCTCCACCCGACCATCGATCCGGGTGCAGCGCTCGATCTGTTCACCACCGGCCTCCCAGCTTCGCCGGGAGCGGCCAGTGGAATGGTTGTCTTCGACGCAGATACCGCAGCGGAACGCGGGCGCCACGATGAGGCGGTCATCCTGGTACGCCGTGAAACCTCGCCGGAGGACTTCCACGGAATGGTCGCAGCGCGAGCGATCCTGACCGCCCGAGGCGGGATGACGTCGCACGCCGCAGTCGTCGCCCGGGGGATGGGGAAGCCGTGCGTCGCCGGGGCACAGAATCTCGAGGTCGATGCGACCGCTGGCGTGATCCGGGTCGCAGGGAGGGAGGTCCGTGCCGGCGACTGGATCACCCTCGATGGCGCGACCGGCGCGGTCTATGTCGGGCAGGCCAAGTTGCTCGTTCCTGAGATGAGCGAGTATTACCACCGGCTGATGGGGTGGGCCGACAAGATCCGCCCCATGCGCGTCCGGGTGAATGCTGACACCCCCGCCGACGCACACCGCGGGCGCGACTTCGGCGCGGAAGGAATCGGCCTCTGTCGTACCGAACATATGTTCTTCGAAGGCGATCGGTTGACGGCGGTTCGCGAAATGATCCTCGCCGAAGACCGAGCCGAACGCGATCTCGCGCTCGCGAAGCTGCTGCCGATGCAGCGGGGCGACTTCGAGGCGATCTTCCGCGCGATGGAGGGATTCCCGGTCACGATCCGGTTGCTCGATCCGCCGCTGCACGAGTTCCTGCCCCACGATGAAGTCGAGCTGAGCGCGCTGGCCGGCCAGCTGCACAAACCACTCGAGCACGTGCGGCAGGTGGTGGAGTCGTTGCACGAGCAGAATCCGATGCTCGGCCTCCGTGGCTGTCGACTGGGCATCATTTACCCTGAAATTACGGCGATGCAGGCGCGGGCCATCTTCGAGGCCGCCTGCACCGTGGCAGCACGCAAGGGCCGAGTCATGCCGGAAGTCATGATTCCGCTGGTCGCCTCCGTGGTCGAGTTCCGTCGTCAGGCGTTGCTGGTGCGCCAGGTTGCGGAGGAGGTCTTCCGCGAACGCCAGCTCACCGTTCCGTACCTGCTCGGCACAATGATCGAATTGCCACGCGCTGCGCTCACCGCGGACGAAATTGCGCGTGAAGCGCAGTTCTTTTCGTTCGGCACCAATGACCTCACGCAGACGACGTGGGGGCTCTCCCGCGATGATGCCGGCCGGTTCCTGCCGCATTACGTCGAATCGGGAATCATCGAGAGCGACCCGTTCCAGACGATCGATCAGGCCGGAGTTGGCAAGTTGATGCGAATGGCGAGTGAACTCGGTCGAAAGACCCGGGCGGATCTCAAGCTCGGCATCTGCGGGGAACACGGTGGCGACCCCGCTTCCATCGCCTTCTGCGAGACATTGAAGATGAACTATGTATCCTGCTCGCCCTTCCGGGTGCCGATCGCCCGCCTCGCGGCGGCGCAAGCGGCTCTGGCAGCACGGGGCACCGTCGACCGCACCAAGGCCACCGTATGACTGTGCCGGTCGTGGGTGTGGTGATGGGAAGTGATTCGGACTGGGACGTGATGCAGCACGCTGCCGCGCGCCTGCTCGAGTTCAACATTCCCTATGAGTCACGGGTTGTCTCGGCCCACCGGACGCCCGACCTGCTCTTCAGCTACGCGGAGGAAGCCGCCGCACGTGGCCTCCGTTGCATCATCGCCGGAGCCGGCGGCGCCGCCCATCTCCCGGGCATGCTCGCCGCCAAGACGACGGTGCCGGTCCTGGGGGTGCCGGTGTCGACCCGACACCTGAAGGGGCTCGATTCCCTGCTCTCGATCGTCCAGATGCCAGCCGGCATTCCGGTGGCCACCTTCGCCATCGGTGAGGCGGGTGCCGATAACGCCGCGCTGTTCGCGATCGCGATGCTCGCAGGAACTGATGCTCTGCTCGCCGCCAGGCTGGCGACGTATCGAGGGGCGTTGGAGGCGAAGGTACGCGCCCTCGTCCTCCCGGACCTCGCGTGATCCTGCCGGGCGCAACCCTGGGCGTTCTGGGCGGGGGGCAGCTGGGGCGGATGTTCACCGCGGAAGCGCGCCGGATGGGATACCGGGTGATCGTGCTCGATCCCGATCCCGAGGCGCCCGCCGGTCAGCTCGCCGATCACCATATCGCCCGCTCGTGGAGTGATCCCGAATCGTTGACGGAGCTTGCCGAGAGTTGCGATGCGGTGACCACAGAATTCGAAAATGTTCCTGCGGATGTCCTCCGCGCGCTCGCGGCCCACCTTCCAGTACGGCCGAGTGCCGATGCCGTCGCGACCACCCAGGATCGCATTGAGGAGAAGCAGTTCCTGAATGCGATCGGCGTGCCGACGGCGGCGTGGGTGCCGGTCCGCAAGGGCGATTCGTGCGAGGAGGCGTGGCACTCGATGGGTGGCACGACCGCCATCCTCAAGACGGCCCGGATGGGCTACGATGGCAAAGGACAGGAGATCATCGCAGCCAGCGACGAGCTCCCTGCCGCACTGGTCCGGCTCGGTAGCGTACCGTGCATTCTGGAGCGGCGGGTGGCCCTCGAGCGCGAGATTTCTGTCATAGTTGCCCGCGGAGTCGACGGCAGGATGACAACCTGGCCTGTCGCCGAGAATGTCCATCGCCAGGGCATCCTGCACACCAGCGTGGTTCCGGCACCGATCCCCGATGCACTTGCCACCGAAGCGCGCACGCTCGCCGAGCAGATCGCGGAGCGCCTCGACTACGTCGGCGTGATGGGTGTGGAATGCTTCGTGGCCGATGGCGGGAAGCTGCTGGTGAACGAACTCGCCCCACGCCCACACAACAGCGGGCACTGGACGCTCGACACCTCCGTCACGTCACAGTTCGAACAGCAGGTGCGTACCCTCACTGGCCTGCCCCTCGGTGCGACCGGCACGCTTGCGCCAGTGGCGATGGTCAATTTGCTTGGCGAACTCTGGCGATTCGGTGAGCCGCGCTGGGATCGTGCGTTGGCACTGGACGGCGTCCGGCTGCACCTCTACGGCAAGCGGGCACCGAGGGCGGGGCGGAAAATGGGACACTTGACCGCGATGGCGGGGTCGCCTGCGGAGGCGCTGTCGTTGGTGCTTCAGGCGTGGTCGGCATTGAGTGGGGGATAGGAAATGCTCATCGCGATCGTGGGCCCTGCTCAGCTGCTGCCTCAGAGCGCCAGAATCCCTTTCGCGGCGAGCCACGGCAGCAACACGTAGATCGTGAGATCGCGGATCAGGTAGTAGATGAAGAACACCGCGACCACCTTCCAGCCGTAGGTTCTGCCGAGTCCCTTGAGGCCGGAGCGTTTGAAGACGGCCACAGCCTCCTTCATCCCCGCTGACGATCCGGCATACCAGAGCGTAGTACCCCAGAAGGCGAGCGCCATCAGGCCGGCGGCCACGAGGAACGGTCGTCCGTTTCCGAAGTGATCGTAGGTATACCCCGCGAGGACGGGTCCGGCCACGCGCGCCAGGCTGCCACTGCTCTGGTAGACTCCCATCGTCGCGCCGCGACGGTCCGGCGCGGCACCGTGGGAGGCGAGTGAGGAGAGCGAGGGGTTGGTGACCCCGCTCCCCAAGGCGAGCAGCGCCAGGCCGATGTAGAGCGGTGCCAGCTGGAGCGAGGATCCGACCAGCAGCAACGCGATGGCCATCACCAGGGTACCAGCGATGATGAGGCGCGTCTCACCTGCCCAGGCGGAGAGTCTCCCGATCAGGCCGCCCTGCACGATCACCATCACGATCCCCATCAGCGCGAGCAGCCACCCGGTGCGTTGCGCCCCGAAGCCGTGTCGCGCCTGCACAAAGAGGGCGAGGGTGACTTCCATCTGCGTGAACGCGACCGTGACAACGAAGAAGAGGAGTACGGCCGCGCGCGTGCGCGAATCGCCAAGGGTCTGCCGCAGCGCGCTTCGGTCGAATCGCCGTTGCTGGTGCGCGGCACGGACGGCAGGATCGGCCACGGGCTCCTGCAACTGGAACCAGGCAAATGCGATGTTCGCAGCCGAGAGCGCCGCAGCCGCGAACATTGGCACCCCGTAGCCGTAACGCGACAACACGCCGCCGATGGCCGGCCCGAAGATGAATCCCAGGCCGAAGGCGGCGCCGATCATCCCCATCCCGCGCGCCCGGTCCTTCTCGTCGGTCACGTCGGCGATGTACGCCGTCGCCGTCGAGATATTCGCCCCGCAGATCCCGGCGAAGGTGCGTCCGACAAAGAGCCAGAGCAACGACGGTGCCCAGCCGAGGATCAGCAGCGAGATCACGCTGCCCGCCATACTCCCGAGCAGCACCGGGCGGCGACCGATCCGGTCCGACAACCGCCCCCACACCGGCGCGAAGAAGAACTGCATCAGCGAGTAGGACGTCATCAGCCAGCCAAGGGTCAGCGCACTCGCACCGTAGGCCTTCGCGTAATAGGGAAGGATCGGGATGACGATCCCGAAGCCGACCAGGTCGATGAACACGACGACGAAGAGGACGAGCAGCGGACTTCGCTTCATCGCGTGCTGAAGCCCCCGGGAACGACTCCAAGCGCCACCAGCAGAAAGGCGTAATCGGTCGCCACCTCACGCAGGCGATCGTACCGGCCCGATGCCCCGCCGTGGCCGGCGCCGAGGTTGGTCAGCAGCAGCAAGGGGGCATCATTGGTGCGGAGGGTCCGGATCCTGGCGACATACTTCGCCGGCTCCCAGTACATCACCTGCGAATCATTGAGGGACGTCCGGACCAGCATCGTCGGATACGGCTCGGCAGCGAGGTTGGTGTACGGGCAGTAATGTCGCATCCAGCCATATTGCTCGGCGATCGCTGGATTCCCCCACTCCTCGTACTCGCCCACCGTAAGCGGGAGGGTCGCATCCGACATGGTATTGAGGACATCCACGAATGGGACCTGACTCAGCACCGCCGCAAACCGGGTCGGTGCAAGGTTGACCACTGCTCCCATCAGCAATCCGCCTGCGCTGCCTCCTTCAATCGCGAGCCGATCCGACGCCACGCGTTGCGTCGCGATGAGGTGGTCCGCCACGGTGAGGAAGTCGGTGAACGAGTTCCGCTTGTGTGCCATCCGGCCGGCCTCGTGCCACGACTTCCCCAGCTCTCCACCGCCTCGGACGTGCGCGATCGCCACCACCACGCCTCGCTCCAACAGCGAGAGTCGCCCCGACGAGAAGCTCACCGGATAGGGGTAGCCATAGGCTCCGTAGCCGTGAAGCAAGCAGGGAGCGGTGCCGTCGGCCGATACATCGGCCCGTCGAACCAGCGAGATCGGCACTCGGGTGCCGTCAAGCGCCACGGCCTCGAGTCGCTCGGAGATAAAGCGGCTGGGGTCATAGCCACCGACCACCTCCTGCTGCTTGACCAGGGTTCGCTCGCGCGACTCCAGGTCGTAGTCGAAGACAGAAGCGGGTGTGACGAGGGATTGGTACCCAACGCGGACGGTCGTCAGCTCCCATTCCGGATTGGCGTGGAGGTAGGCCTCGAAGGCCGGCTCCGGAAAGGCGATGCGATGAGTGGCGGCGTCGCGCAGGCGACGCACTGCCAGCTGCGTGATTCCATCCTCCCGCTCACTGATCAGCAGGTGCCCGGCAAAGCAATCGTGCCCCTCGAGCATGACGGCCGGGCGATGGGGCACGATCTCCTCAAGCGTCGCGCACTGGACATCCGCCACGGGTGCTCGCACGAGGCGAAAGTTCCGTCCGACGTCGTTGATCCGAAGGTAGAAGTGATCGCCGAGGTGATCGACGTCATACTCGACATCGGGCTGACGCGGTAGCAACTGCCGCCAAGCGCCGGTCGCATCACCTGCGGGTAGCACCGCCGCATCGCTCGTCGTATGGCTGCCGCGCTGGAGGACGAACCACTCCCGACTGCGCGTCCGAGCGACCGACAGCGAGAACGCCTCGTCGGGTTCTTCCTCGACCAGCGTGTCGGCGCCGCCCCCCAAGGAATGGCGCCAGAGCTGATTCGACCGCTTGGTGTCGGCATCCTCCGTGACATAGAGCAACGATTGGCCATCAGCCGCCCACGCGACCGACGTCACGCGTTCGCGCCGGAGTCCGAGATCTCGGCCATCGGGAAGGCTCGTCAGGAAAAGCGTGTATTGCCGGTAGCCGGTGTCATCGAGCGAGTAGGCCAGCAGTGTCGCATCGTCGGAGATGGCGAAGTCGCCCAGCGCAAGGAATGACTTCCCCTCGGCGAGAAGATTCAGGTCGAGCAGCACCTCCTCCACGCCGGCTGTCGGACTGCCCCGCCGACGGCAGTGAATAGCGTATTGCAATCCCTCGACCGTGCGGCTGTAGTACCAGTATGCTCCGCGACGCACCGGCACCGAGAGATCGGTCTCCTTGATGCGGCCGAGCATCTCCCGATAGAGCTGCCCCTGGAGCAGCTCCGTGGAAGCCAGGACGCTCTCGGCATAGGCGTTTTCGGCCTCCAACAGCGCGCGCACCGCGGGATTGTCCCGCTCGCGCAGCCAGGCATAGTCGTCGATCAGGGTCTCGCCGTAACGCATCATCGACGTGGGGCGGCGCTCCGCGATCGGTGGGGATGAGTGCTCGGGCATTGGACCTGCAGTCGAGGGTTGATAGCCTGGCGCCCGCCAGGGTGGGCTCGCCCCAAGATACTTACCCCCGGATTCGCCTTCGGTGGCTTCCGCCCGCCCCCTCCCCGCTATTTTATTGGCCAACCCCCACCGGATGGAGGCACCCCCTGACCGCTGCCCGACCCCACGATCGCTCCCCGTCACTGGAACTTCGACTCGCCACCCCGGCCGACGCCGACGCCGTAGCGGCGATCCATACCGCCAGCTGGCGCACGGCGTATCGTGGCATCCTGGACGACGAGTTTCTCGATGGCCCCCTGGACAGCTATTCTCGCGACCGCTGGAGAGCGTGGTTTACGCTGATCGGAGGGCCACCGGCGCATCTGTTGCTGGCCGAGCTTCGTGGCGCGCCCGTGGGATTCCTCTGCGTGGTGCACTCAGGTGGAGAATTCGGTGACCTCGTCGCGAACCTCCACGTGCTGGTGGAGGCCCGTCGCGGTGGCGTCGGCCGCCAGTTGCTCCGTGAGGGCGCCCGTCTGGTCCACGAACAGGGGCACAGCGCGATGCACCTCTGGGTCTACTCCACCAACAGCGAGGCGATTCGCTTCTACGAGCGGGAGGGGGGATGCGCAGAGTCCGAGCAACCACACCTCGCTGCCGATGGCCAGATGCGCCCAAGCCGGCGATACGTCTGGCGAGATCTCTCACCGTTCCTCGACTGAGGCCGCCGCCGACCTGCCGAGAGACGCGAAGACGGGCCGCCGGTATTCCGGTGGCCCGTCTGCAGTGGCTCGCAATGCGACTTCAGTGGAGGCGCAGGGAATCGAACCCTGGTCCGAATCAGCGTCCGGGACCGCGTCTACGTGCGTAGGTATCGCTCTCTGCTTGACGCCGGTCCGGTGCGATACCAACCGATCCGACGGTGAGCCCCTGAATTCTCGTTTCCGACGGCGGAGCGACGTCGGTCACCAGCCCAGATTTGCGATCCCGTGCCGACGCCCTGGGCGAGCTTCGAACAAAGGAGGTACGTCAAGCGAGCGTTAGCTCAGCTTACGCGGCCATTGCCAGTTCAGAGTTGGCAGTTAAAAAAGTCCGGAGGGTTTTACCAGCACTCTGGAGCTGGGCACGCGGCGAAGCCTTCTACCAACCCGTCGAAGCCAGTCGCCCCCGTATACTGAAGGTAACCGGGAGGCCTAGGTGAGCCAACCCCGCTTCCGGAACCAGAACCAGATCCCGAGCACGACGGTGAGCATAAAGGCGAGCACTGCCGGATAGCCCCAGCGCTGGGACAGTTCAGGCATATGGGCAAAGTTCATCCCGTAGACGCCGACGATGAACGTGAGCGGCAGAAAGAAGGCCGAGAACACCGTGAGGACTCGCATCACTTCGCCGGTGCGGTGCGATGCCATCGAGAGGTGAACTTGCAGCAGCAGGTTCACCTCCTCCAGCAATTGGTCCGCCCAGAACAGGTAGGCCTCGACCGACTCCCGCAGGTCCTGAAAGAGCGGTTCTGCTCGCTCCGCTGGCGGGAGCAGCTTCTGCAGGACATTGCTGGTGTGGAACAGAATTCGGCGGGTCAATGAGACTCGCCGCTTGAGGTCGTGGGCCCGCTTCAGCGATGGCGTCTCTCCCTTGTCGAAAATCGCGGCCTCGAAGGCGTCCAGCGTCTTCTCGTCACGTGCCAGCGGCGCGTCGTAGGAATCCAGCGTTGCGTGGCCGAGCCCGAAGAGCAACGGTGAGAGGGTGCAGGGTTCGCCCCTGCCACCCGCGCCGAATCGGTCCCGAAGCGTCGCCACCTCGTGCAGGTCGACACGATGCACGGTGATCAGGAAGTCGGCTCGGAAAAAGACGGCAATTTTTCGCGTCAGCTCCTGAATCGTGCCGGCGTCATCGGGGGCCGCGTCGTCGTGCACCCGCAGAATCAGGAAGGTTGCGTCGCCAAGCCGTTCGAATTTCGGGAGATGGTCGGGGTCGAGGCAGTCTTCGACGACGGTAGGATGGAGCCCGTACTGCTTCGCGAGTTCCTGGAGTTCCTCGCGGGTCGGACCGACGACATCGATCCAGGTAAAACCGTCGGGGCCGTCGACGCGGTGATGCACCGGCGCTACGCCGCGGCGACGAGCGACTCGCGCTCGAGGTAGTCGGCGAAGATCCGTTCGGCCTCGATCATCGAGGTGACGTGAAACAATCGGCCTCGCAGCGTGCCGGATGCGTGCAATCCCTTGGTGTACCAGCCGAAATGCTTCCGGAATTCCACCACCGTATGGGGCGTGTCGCCCTGCAGCTCAATCGCCAGGTGGGCGTGCTCCAGCGCGACCTTGAGCCGCTCTGCAGCCGTGGGTGCGGCCGGCTTCGGCAGCCCGTCGAGCAGCGCCCGGGCGTCGCGGAAGAGCCACGGATTGCCGAATGATCCTCGCCCAATCATGATCCCCGCGCAGCCGGTGTGTTCCCGCATCCGCAGGGCATCTTCAGGAGTCACCACGTCGCCGTTGCCGATCACCGGAATATCGAGTGCCTCGACGCACATTGCGATGTCGTCCCAGTTGGCCTTGCCGCTGAACATCTGAGTCCGGGTTCGACCGTGCAGCGTGAAGACCGCCGCTCCGGCGTCCTGCATCCGCAGCGCAATGCCGACGGGATTCCGGGTGTCGTCGGACCAGCCGCTCCGGGTCTTGACGCTGACCGGGAGGTGCGTGGCGGCCACGCACGCCCGGATGATGCGATCGACCACGTCCATATCCCGCAGGCAACCGCTGCCGCCATTGCGCTGCACAACTTTCTTGACCGGGCAGCCGAAATTGATGTCGATGAAGTCGGGAGCGTAGTGCTCGGTTACCAGCGCGGTAGCCTCCGCCATCGCATCGGCGTGAGCCCCGTAGATCTGGATGCCGATCGGCCGCTCGACCTCGTCGAATTCGCAGCCCTCCAGCGTCCGGGAAATCCGCCGGCGGATCGCTTCCGAATTGAGGAACTCGGACAACACCACGTCGGCCCCCATTCGCCGGGAGATTCGGCGGAACGGCGGCTCGGAAACCCCAGCCATCGGGGCGAGAAAGAGCGGGACCGGCGAGCCGGTCCGATAGGGGAACTCCATTCCGGAAATCTAGGGGAGGGAGGCCACGGGTGGCAGGGCGGACGCTGGGCCGCCACGTTGAAAGCCGAGCGAGGCGAGTGTAGCCTTCCCCCGCCATGCGGCTCTCCGACCTCTTTGCCCCCGACGCGATCGCACTCGATCTGGACGCCTCCTCCAAAGAGGCCGCGCTCGCCGCGATGGTTGCGCTGCTCCGGGTGGACGAAGCCACCGCCGACACCCTGCGCCGGATGCTCCAGCGTCGCGAGCAGCTCGGCTCCACCGGCGTGGGGCGCGGAATCGCGATCCCGCACTGCCGCTCTCTGGTCGTGCCCCGCCTCCGGATGGCCTATGGCCGTCTTTCCGAAGGGCTCAGCTACGATGCCATCGACGGGAGGCCGGTGCACCATATCTTCCTGATCGTGGCGCCTCCCGTCGAACTCTCCAACGACTACCTCCCGGTGCTCGGCCGGCTCGCGGGGTTCGCCAAGGAAGCCGGCATCCCGGAGCGCCTTTCCGCGCTCACGACCCCGGCAGCCTTCCTCGCGCTGCTCGAGAGTCGGGAAGCGTAGTCACTCCCACTCGATCGTCGCCGGCGGTTTGCTGCTGATGTCGTACACCACCCGATTCACCCCACTCACCTCGTTTGCGATCCGGCTGGAAATGACCGCCAGGATATCGTGCGGGAACGGGAACCAGTCCGCGGTCATCCCGTCGCGTGACGTGACCGCTCGCAACCCGATCGTCTGATCATAGCTCCGGAAATCTCCCATCACGCCGACCGATCGAATCGGGAGCAGCACCGCGAAAGCTTGCCAGATCGTGTCATACAGGCCTGCCGCGCGGATCTCCTCGATGAAGATCGCGTCGGCCTTGCGTAACAGGTCGAGTTGCGATCCGGTGACCTCACCGAGGATGCGGATCGCCAGACCGGGTCCGGGAAATGGATGGCGGCCGACCATCTCTTCCGGCAATCCGAGTTCACGGCCCACCTGCCGCACCTCGTCCTTGAAGAGCTCCCGCAACGGCTCGATGAGCTGGAACGGCAATCGCTCCGGCAGCCCGCCGACGTTGTGGTGGGTCTTGATGGTGACGGAGGCGCCGCCTGTCGGCGAGAATGATTCGATCACGTCAGGATACAGCGTGCCCTGCACCAGGAAGCCGACATTGTCGCCCACGGCCTTGGATTCCTGCTCGAAGACATCGATAAAGCGGTGGCCAATCAGCTTGCGCTTCGTCTCCGGATCGGTGACGCCGGCAAGATCGGCCAGGAACGTTCCCGCGGCATCGACCGTGCGCAAATCGATCCCGAGATTCCTGCGGAAGGTCTGCTCGACCTGCGCACGCTCGTTCAGCCGGAGCAGGCCGTGGTCCACGAAGATGCACGTCAGCCGATCACCGACAGCACGATGCACCAGTGCCGCGGCAACCGAGGAATCGACGCCGCCCGAGAGGCCGCAGATAACGCGTGTCGACGCCCCAACCAATTCGCGGATCCGGGTAACCTCACTCTCGACAAAATGTTCGGGAGTCCAGTCCGGTGTGCAACCACAGATCGCGAACAGGAAATTGCCAAGGATTTCACCACCGCGTGGCGTGTGGGCGACCTCCGGGTGAAATTGCACGGCGTGGAGGGGCAGCGTGTCGTGCTCGATCGCAGCGATCGGCGAGTTCTCGCTCGAGGCGGTGACGTGCCAGCCAGGCGGCGCACTGTTGACGTGATCACCGTGGCTCATCCAGACCGGCGTGGTCCCACCGCTGGCAAAGCCCTGGAACAGGCGCCCGCCCTCCACTCGCACATCGGCCCGACCGTACTCGCGCCGCGCCGCACTTACCACACTGCCGCCGGACAAGTGGGCCAACAGTTGCATCCCGTAGCAGAGCCCGAGTACCGGTGGCCCGAGGGTCAGCAGGTCGGGATGCGCCGTCGGCACACCATCGCCGTACACCGAATTGGGCCCCCCCGAGAGAATGATCCCTTTCGGCTTCCACGCCCGGATCCAGTCGATGTCGCGCGACGGGGGGTGGATTTCACAGTACACACGCTGTTCCCGCACGCGCCGTGCGATGAGCTGGGTGTACTGCGAACCGAAGTCGATGATCAGGATGCCGTCGGGATGACTCACGGAGACTCGGCGGTGAATGGGTCGGCGATCTCGTCGCGAAAAAGTTCGGTCAGGCGCTCCCGGGGCCGCACGACGGCCCAGCGCCCCGTATCCACAAGTACCTCGGCCGCCCGTGCCCGGCTGTTGTAGTTGGAACTCATCGTAAAGCCATAGGCTCCAGCCCCGAGTACCGCCAGGAGTTCGCCGGCGACGAGGGGGGGCAATTCCCGCTCGAGTGCGAGAAAGTCGCCGGTTTCGCACACCGGACCAACGATGTCCATCGGACGGAGCGGCTCCCGCGGTTTTCCCACGGTCAGGATGTCGTGCCAGGCCTGATAGAGCGACGGCCGCAACAGATCATTCATCCCCGCGTCCACGATCGCCAGCTCCCGACCACCCGACTGTTTGCGATGGATTATCCGAGTCAGCAGTACTCCGGCATTGCCGACCAGATACCTCCCCGGCTCAACCCCGATAGTGCAGCCGCTCCCTGCCAGCCCTTCCCGCAAGGGTGCCAGCCACTCGTCCGGGGTGAGCGGTACTTCGTCGTGATAGCGAATCCCGAGTCCGCCGCCGATGTCGAGCACTTCGGGAGTGTGGCCAGCGGCGCGGACCCGGGCAAGCAAGCCGAGCAGTCGCTCGAGCCCGATCAGATAGGGGGCAGCCTCGAGCAACTGCGAGCCAAGATGCATCGCGATGGCGCCGAGGCGGAGCCGGGGGCACTCATCGAGCACCGCGAGCGCGTCGGGGAGCTGGTCCGCGGCAATGCCGAACTTGACTCCTCCCTTCCCCGTCGAGATGTACGGATGGGTCCTGGCGGTGACATCAGGATTGAAGCGGATGCCAACCGTGACAGGTGCGCCCCGCAGCTCCGCAAGCAGGCCGAGCCGTCGGAGTTCCGAGAGCGATTCGACATTTACGTGCCCGACGCCGGCCGACATCGCCGCCACCAACTCCTCGTCGCTCTTGCCCACCCCGCTGAACACGATCAGCTCCGGGGCGAAGCCGGCGGCGAGCGCACGCAGCAGCTCACCGCCGGAGACGATGTCGGCGCCGGCGCCCAGCGTCGCCAGCAACCGCATCACCGCCAGATTCGAGTTCGCCTTGACGGCGTAGCAGATGCGATGCGACAACGTCCCGAAGGCCGCGTCCAGAACGGCGTAGCGGCCGACAATAGTCGGAGCGTCGTAACAGTACGTTGGCGTGCCGGTCAGCTCGGCAATCTCCGCCAGTGGGACTCCGCTCATTGCGAGGCCGCCGTCGGCAAGGCGCGAGAGCCCTGCCTCGGCAAGCCTCGGGTCTAATATGCCCTGGCCCACAGCGCCTCAACCGTGGCGGGCCGCCCAGTCCAGATGCAGGTGGTCGGGGCCTCGGCGCTCCGGAACTCGACGTCGGGAAGGCAGCGGATCGTCGCCTTCGTCTGCTCCTTGATCTCGGCCTCCACCGCCGGGTCGCCGCACCAGCCCGCGTACACGAACCCCCGATCGGCCGCGATCCAGTCTATGAACGCTTGCTTCGACGCCGGGTTACGGAGCGTAGCCGCCTCGCGACGCGCCGACGATGCGTCGAAGAGCGCCCGCTGCATCGTGGCCATCTCCGCCTTCAGCCGGTCGACGATTCCGGCCAGTGCAATGGCTTCCTTCCCTCCGGTGCGCCGCGCCAGCATCGCACTCTGGTTGGCGAGGTCGCGCGGGCCGAGCTCGAGGCGCAGTGGTACGCCACGCGATTCCCACTCGTAATATTTGGCGCCCGGTTTCATCCCCTCGCGCTTGTCGGTGTTGACGCGAATGCCACCGGTGCGCAGCTCGGCGGCGAGGGCATCCGCGGCAGCACAGGTCGCATCGCGCTCGCTATCGGTCCGCCAGATCGGGACAATCATCACCTGCCACTGCGCCAGCCGCGGAGGGCAGACCATCCCGGCATCGTCGCCGTGCACCATGATCAACCCCCCGATCATCCGGGTCGAAACCCCCCACGACGTGTTCCAGACGTGGTCCAGCCCGCCATCCGCAGTCTGGTACTTCACGTCGAACGCCTTCGCGAAGTTCTGTCCCAGATTGTGCGATGTGCCGGCCTGCAAGGCCTTGTTGTCCTGCATCAGCGCTTCGAGGGAGTAGGTGCGCAGGGCACCCGCAAATCGCTCGCTGTCGGTCTTGCGCCCCGTCACGACCGGCATCGCCATCCACTCTTCCATGAATTGCCGGTAGAGGCCCAGAATCATCAGCGCCTCGGCCTCGGCCTCGGCCTCGCTGGAGTGCGCGGTGTGGCCCTCCTGCCAGAGAAACTCGGTGGTGCGGAGGAAGAGTCGGGTGCGCATTTCCCAGCGCACCACGTTGGCCCACTGGTTGATGAGCAGTGGCAGATCGCGCCAGCTCTGGATCCACTTCGAAAACATCGCGTAGATGATCGTCTCGGAGGTGGGCCGTACCACCAGCGGCTCCTCCAGCTCCTTGCCACCGCCGTGGGTCACCACCGCGACTTCGGGCGCGAAGCCCTCGACGTGCTCCGCTTCCTTCGAGAGGAAGCTCTGCGGAATGAAGAGCGGGAAGTAGGCGTTCTGGTGCCCGGTTGCCTTGAACATCTCGTCGAGGGCACGCT
>JANLPG010000162.1:0-7512 GCA_031367105.1 Gemmatimonadota bacterium
CTGGTCGCCGCGCAGGCCGACGACAGCGGCCGAGAGGGTCGGATTTTGCTCGGCGCCGCGCTGGATCCCCTGGAGGTGATCGCGGGCGCGAGTGAGCAGGTCACGACCACCGACGAGATCCGCTGGGACGATGCCTCCCACCGCGTCACGGCGCGTCGCCGCACGACCCTGGGGGCATTGGTCTTCGCTGACAAGGCGCTCGCTGCTCCGGATGCGATGCTGGTACGAGCTGCACTGTTCGAAGGGATCCGGCGCACCGGGCTCGACACGTTGCCGTGGCGCGGTGCACCACGCATCCTGCGCCAACGACTTGCGTTCGCGCACCGGCTCGATGCCTCGTGGCCTGATGTCTCCGAGGTGACACTGCTCGAGACGCTCGACGTCTGGCTCGCGCCGCACGTCAGCGGCATCCGCAAACTCGACGACCTCGCCAGGGTCGACCTCGGTAGTGCGCTCCTCACTCAGCTATCCTGGGAACAGCGTCGTCAACTCGACGACATCGCACCGGAGCGAGTCGAAGTGCCGAGTGGCTCCCGGATCGCGGTGGACTATGCCGATCCGGCGTCACCGGTGTTGGCTGTGCGATTGCAGGAGTTGTTCGGCTTGACCACGACGCCGATGATCGGATCGGGCCGGGTACCACTGGTGCTGCACCTGCTTTCACCGGCGGGGAGGCCGATGCAAATGACCCGGGACCTGGCGAGTTTCTGGGCAACGGGATATTTCGAAGTGCGGAAGGATCTGCGCGGACGGTACCCGAAACACCACTGGCCCGAGAATCCGCTCGAGGCGCCTGCCGTGCGGGGGATCAAGCGGCGTCGGTGAGTGCTACGATTTGAGCGCGGAGGTGAGCTCCTGGATGGTGAACGGTTTCGCCAGGAAAGTTGTGCTGCTCTCGCTCAGCTCTTCGCGCACGGTCTGGTCACCGGTATAGCCGGACATCAGAATGCTCCGGATGCCCGGGTAGCGCAGGGAGACCTCCTGCAGCAACTGTCGCCCGGTTCGGCCAGGCATCGCCTGGTCGGTGAGGATGATGTGGATCGAACCCTCCGGTGCCGTCTCCAGCGCCGCGAGGGCTTCGTCGGCGTTTGCGGCCTCCAGCACTTCATATCCTTTTCGCTCGAGCAACCGGCGCGTGGTCCGGCGGAGCGTGGTCTCATCGTCGACGACCAGCACGCGTCGCTGTTGGTCCGGGCGGGCGGTCTGGACGAGGCTCGCCGCCGTGCCCGGCCGGACGTGAGGGGCGTCGACGGTTGGCAGGTAGAGGGTGAAGGCGGAGCCGACATCTGGTACGCTCTTCACGGTCACCGCGCCGTGCATCCGCTCGATGAAGCCGTAGATGATGGCAAGGCCAAGCCCGGTACCCTTCCCCTGCGGCTTGGTGGTGAAGAACGGTTCGAAGAGATGCCGCAGCACCTCCTCGGTCATTCCCACGCCGGTGTCCTGCACGCACACGGTGAGGTAGCGACCCGGAGCGAGCTGCGGCAGCTGTGACAGCTCCTCGCTGTCGAGGACGACCGACTGAGTGCGCACGGTGACGGTGCCGCCGTGGGGCATCGCGTCCCGGGCATTGGCCACCAGATTCATCAGTCCGAGCTCGAACTGGCTCGGGTCACAGTCGACCCAGACAGTCGGCGCAGTACACTCGACCACCAGTTGCTGGCCGAGGGCCACCAGGCGATGGAGCAGCGGCCGGACCCGCTGGACGACGGCATCGATTTCAACCACCGCGAGCCGCTCGACTTCCTGCCGTGAAAAGGAGAGCAGCTGCCGGGTCAGGGTCTTGGCGCGATCCGCTGCCAGCGCAATATCCAGCACATCGTTCCGGTGAGGGTTGCCCTCTGCCAGATCTTGCAGCAACAGTTCGGTGATCGCGGTGATGGTGGTGAGCAGGTTGTTGAAATCGTGCGCGACACCACCTGCCAGCTTGCCGACTGCCTCCATCTTCTGTGCCTGTCGGAACTGCTCTTCGAGGATCCGCCGCTCGCTCACATCGGCGTGCGTGCCGATCATCCGGAGTGCCTGCCCCTGCGCGTCACGCTCGACCACCTGTCCCCGCGAGCGAATCCAGGCGTAGTTGCCGTCCGCCCGCTGCATCCGGAATTCGATATCATAGGGATCGTGTTGCGGCACGCTGATGTGACGATTTTGAGTCTCCAGCAGCCGCTGCCGGTCTTCCGGATGGACGAGTGCGAGGAGGTCGGCTTGACCGAAGCCGTCGTCGGGTGGAAAGCCGAGCATCGCGCGGAACGTCGGCGCAGCATAGGAGCGCTCCGGGATGCGCCAGTCCCAGATGCTGTCGCGAGTCACTTCGAGGGCGAGTCGGAGTTGTTCCTCGCTGTCGCGGAGCGCGGCGCTGAGCCGCTTCCGCTCCGTGATGTCCTCGAGCTGCCCGAGCAGGTAGATCGGTAAACCGGACCCGGCCCGTACCGCCGACACGGTCACCTGCATCCAGATGGTGCTGCCGTCACTCCGGAGACCACGGCGTTCCATCGTGTTGGAGTTGATTTCGCCGCGGGCGACTCGGGCGAGGTTCGCTCCGGCAGACTCGTGTGCTTCGGGATGGAGAATGTCCCGCCACTGCAGCGCCTGGACTGCGGCGATGTCGTAGCCGAGCATCGTGGCAAGCGCCGCGTTCGCGCTCAGTGTCGCACCGGTCGGGGAGAGCAGGGCCATCCCGACGCCGGCCTCCTCGAAGGAGGAACGGAATCGCGCCTCGCTGTCGGCGAGGGCCTGGGTCAAGCGCCAACGCTCGGTGATGTCTTCGATCTGCGCCAAAAAGTAGCGGGGCTGGCTGGCATCGTCGTGGACCAGCGACAGGGTGAGCTGGGCCCAGATCAGCGTGCCGTCACGACGGAAGTAGCGTTTTTCGGAGCGTGTCGAGGTCACTTCACCCCGATCGAAGCGTTCCCAATTGAGCAGCGAGGCTCCGACGTCATCAGGGTGGATGACCTCGCGCGAGTTCATCGCGAGCAGCTCGGCTTCACTGTATCCGAGCATCTCGCACAGCGCCTTGTTGACCCGGCTGTTCTGGCCGTCTCGCGTGACCAGCGCCATCCCGATGCCGGCCTCGTCGAAGGCAGAGCGGAAACGGGCCTCGCTCTCACGTCGGGCGGCGTCGGCGTCGGCGCGGACTCGCTCGAGTTCTTCGCTGGCCGAGACATCCCGCACCGCAATCAGGCGGTAGCCGTGGGGAAGCTCGTCGATATGGAGGAGTACCGGGTGGTGGGAACCGTCATTGAGCCGGAGCAACCGGCGGACCGGAGCAGTCGCCTCGCCAGCATCAATCGGGGCGTCGAGCAGGCTCTGGATGTAGCGGCTCTCGATTTCCTGTCTGGATCCCCCGACCAGGGTTGCGAACGAGGCGTTCGCGTCGCTGATCCGGCCATCGGGGCCGTGGAGCAAGATGGGAAGCGGAGAGTGCTGGAAGAGGATTTCGAACTGGTGGTCGGCAGCGGCCTGACGAACCTCGGCCCGACGCTGGGCGCTCAGGTCGCGGATCTCGACCCGGATCGCGTTGCCCTCAGGCGTGGCGCGCTGCCAGATCCAGGTGGCATCGATCGCGCCGAAGAGGATCGGGTACTCCAGCTCCTGCGGCTGGCCGCTCGCGAGCACCTGCCGGAACGAGGCGATGAATTCTTCGACGCGCGGGATCGGGAAGATCACTCGCAGCGGTTGACCGACGAGCTGATCCGCTGACCGCCGGAGGAGTTTGGCCACGGCACCGTGGACCTCGACGACCTCGAAGTCCTCGAACGCACCGTTCGTCCCCAGTCGGGGCACGATCAGGAAACCACCGTCCGGCGGCGGTGAAGACTGCGTGATGATGGTCACGGTGCCCGGAATCTACCGGCAAAATACAGGAGAAGGGAGCAGGCATCGGGTTACGTCGTCCTGAACGAAGCGAAGGACCTTCGGAACCTCCGAACGAGAGCGGCTGAATCTCTCGCACGGGTGAGTCCGAAGGCCCTTCGCTATGCTCAGGGCGACACTGTTTTCTGACTTCTCGATCGCGCAGCTCAGCCTAGAAGCGGATTCCCAGCGTGATCGGCACGAACAGCTGGTTGTTACCCGAAGCGAAGACGTTGATGAACTTCCCTTCGAGGAACAATTTCTTGCCGAACTTCAGTCCGGCACCCGCCTCGATTGCCATATTCGAATCGGTCTCCTTCACCGCGGTACCGCTGATGACGACTCGGTTCTCGGTGCGGAAGAGGCCGACCCCGCCGAGCAGGTAGACGCTGCTCGCTGCGTCGTAGTTCAGGCGGCCGAAGGCAGCGAAGGAATTTGCGCCCACTCCGCCAACCCTGAAGAAGCTGGGCTTCTGGGTGAAGTGGTGGTATTGCGCATCGACACCGACCCAGACTTTGGAGCTGGCCGGGCGGTAGCCGACGAGTGCGGTCCCGTGGTAGCCGGTCTTGTAGGCGTCGGCTGCCTTGCCCGTCGGGAGTGTCACTCCGCCGCCCAACCCGAGCTCCCAGCTGCCACTGGACTGCGCCGTCAACGGCGCGGTGACTGCAACCAGGGCAACGAGTGCGCCCGCGAAAATGGCCTTCCGCATCTGAAATACTCCTTGAGAGTGTGAGCCGGCACCGATGGTGCCGACAAAAGAATTGGACGACCCGACCCAACCCGGGGCGCACAGGCACCGTTACGGAGTGAAACGTTCCACCCCGGCTGGCGGGATCCACGGCTGTTTCGGTTCGAAAGTTCGCCAGAGGAGGGCGGACACCTTCCGCAACAGAACGTAGCCCTGGTTGTTGCTGGTGTAGCTGGTGTCGACCTGTTGCTTGGTGATGACGGAGAAGACGTAATCGCCGGACGGGGCGTTGACGAGCACGGTTTCCGAGCGCGAGCGGTCGACGGCACCTTGCTTGGATGCGGCCTGGACCCAGGGTGGGATGGCGGAGAGCGCCTCGCCGTTCCAGTGAATTCGGGTGAGGTGGCGATACATCTGGGCGCTCGCGGCCGGAGAGACCGCTTTGCCGTCGCGAATCCGCACCACCAGTTCAGCCATTTCGCGAGGGGTTGTCTGTCCCCAGCCGTAGCTGGCGCGGTTGGCTTCGCGGCCGGGGGTGCGGGAGTTGAGCCGGGTGGAATCGAAACCGTTGGCGTGCAGCCAGCTGTTGACTGCCGCGCCGCCCCCCACCAGGGACTGGAGCCAGAGGGCAGCGGCGTTGTCGCTGGTGGTGATCATCATCAGCGACACCTGATTGAGCGGGATTTTCGCGCCAGCCTGCAGCTTGTCGAAGAGGTCGTCCTCGCCGCGATAGCGCAGGGAGTCTGCCCAGGTGAGGACTGAGTCGAAGGAGAGCTGCCCGTGTTCGATCCGGTCGAATGTGGTGGCGAGAATCGGAACCTTGATCATCGAGGCGGTTGGAAAGAGTTCATCGGCCCGGATCAGCGCTCCGCGCTGGCTCTTGAGGTGGCGTACGTAAATGCCCACCTCACCGTTCACCTCGCGAGCCAGGGCCTGGAGACGAGCCTCCAGTGCCGCGTCGCGGCGGACCGTCGGCCAGCGGCCCTGCGCGGGCGCAGGAGTGGCAATCAGGAGTGTGGCAAGGAGTAGCGAAGGGAGGCGCATTGGTTCCCCGGCTCTGGTGGGAGGCTGCACCCAAGCTAATTCAGGATGCAACGACCGGTGCCGGGTGCGAAACTCCGACCGCCGCTGGAGCGTACCGGGAGCCGACCCCCGCTCCCAACCCCGAACACCGGACCACTCGTGCTCTTCGCCTCGTTGCTGCTCGCCGCCGCCCTCGGCCCTGCCGATTCCGGCGTCTACTCTGGTCGTGCCGGCCAGACGATGGTCCGTCCCCCGCGCCTGGCCGGTGCCATCGTCATCGATGGGGTACTGGACGAACCGCAGTGGCGGCAAGCGTCGGTACTGACCGGGTTCTCGCAATACACCCCGGTGGACGGGGCGGCGGCTGCAGACTCGACCGAGGTCCTCGTCTGGTATTCGCCGACCCACCTGCACATCGGGATCCGGGCGTTTGACGCGAGTGGCGCGGTGCGGGCCACGCTGGCGCAGCGGGACCAGATCTTCAACGACGACAACGTGCAGCTGTTGCTCTCGACCTTCAACGATGGCCGGCAGGCGAGCGTCTTCTCGGTCAATCCGTTCGGTATCCAGGCCGACGGTGCCATCAATGAGAGCGGCCGAGGTTCCTCGTGCAACGGCTTTAGTTGTGCACTGCAGACGCGCGAAGCAACCGACCTGTCGCAGGACTTCGTCTGGGAGTCGAAGGGACGGCTGACCCCGCAGGGATACGAAGTCGAGATCCGGATTCCGTTCAAGAGTATCCGCTTCCAGCAGGCGAAGTCGCAGGTGTGGGGGATCAATATCGTGCGAGTGGTGCAGCATTCCGGCCAGGAGCAGACGTGGACGATGACCAAGCGCGGTGCCTCCTCGTTCCTGGCGCAATCGGGCCGCCTCGAGGGGCTGACCGAGCTCCACGCTGGCCGGGCGCTCGACATCATTCCCACGCTCACGTCGCGTATTGACGGCGCACCGTCGGGTATCGGTGGCCGGTGGGACTACGCCGGCGGCACGCCCGAGATTGGCGGGAATATTCGCTACGGCGTGACCTCCAACCTCACGCTCAATGCAACGGCGAACCCCGACTTCTCCCAGGTGGAGAGCGATGTCGGCCAGTTCTCGTTCGACCCGCGCCAGGCGATCGCTTTTCCCGAGCGGCGACCGTTCTTCCTCGACGGCATCGAACAGTTCGATGCTCCCGAGAACCTGATCTACACCCGGCGCATTGTGCAACCGATTTTCGCCACCAAGCTGACTGGCAAGGTGTCCGGCACTCAGATCGGCGTGCTGGCGGCAGCTGACGACCCGATGGCTTCGCGCAACGGTTCGCATCCGCTCTTCGGGATCGTGCGACTCTCACGAGACCTCGGCCCTGGCTCCCGACTCGGCTTTCTCTGGACCGAACAGCACGATGGAGCCGACCTGAACCGGGTGCTTGACATCGATGGGCGGATGGTGGTGAAGCAGAAGCACTCCATCAGCTTCTCTGGGGCGATGGCGCGCAATGAGCGCGCTGGGGTGGTGAAGACGGCGCCGCTCTGGAGCGCAACGTATCGCTTCAGCGGTCGGGCGTTCCGCTCCACCTGGCAGCTGAGCGGCATTCATCAGGACTTCCGGACCAGCACGGGCTTCATCTCTCGGCCGGGTGTTGCCCACGGCAAGATCGCCAACAGCTACACGATCCTGCGACCGGCCAGGACGCTCGAGGCGCTGACCAGTGAGGTGGTGGTCGACGGCACCTGGCGCTACCAGGATCTGGTGGGCGGCGGCCCGATGCAGGATCGCAAACTGCACTTCAACTTCAATGCGCGATTCAAGGGCGGATGGGGCGCAGGGTTCTCAGTGCTCGACGAAAGCTTCGGCTATGACCCGGCGATCTACTCCAATTACGGCATCCAGCAGCTCGATGGCAGTGTGACGCCGTTCCCCGCGCAGGCGCGAGTCCCCAATCGTGACTACCTCGTGCAGGGCAA
>JANLPG010000169.1:0-16346 GCA_031367105.1 Gemmatimonadota bacterium
CACGTGATGCTCGGGCTCTTCCGGGCCGTAGATCAGGTCAAGCGTTTCGCGGATGCGAGGCGGGGAGGCGAGCGCCATCCTCACCTCACGACCGGTGGCGAACGCCAGAGCCTGTTCAGCACCGACATCGAACGGGTTGGCAGTGGCGACTTCGAGCAACGATTCGTTCACTCGGAGTGGAACAACGCCATACCGACGCGCCAACCCCGCGGGAAGCGCATCGCGCGCTGCGGTTGTTGCGTCGCTCAGTTCCGCGATCGGGAGTCGGCAACGGCTGGAGAGTGCGGCCAGCACCTCCGACTCCGGGAGGAGCCGGGCATCGAGCAGCCGCTCCCACAGGGTGGTCTTCGACTCGTTTCCAGTGCGGATCCTCTCGAGGCCCCCCGGCGGGAGGAGGGGTCCAAGAATCGCAGCCAGCCAGTCATCGTTGAAGCTCGTCACGCGTACCCTCGTCGGGGGTCGGGGTCGCACCAGGGAAACCGACGGAAATCTATGCCGCTCCGCGACTTGGAGCCACGGACGACCGGCCGGAATTGGCGCTAGAGGACCGGCCACCAGTCAGGATGCACGTCCAGGGTCAGGCCGATGTGTCCAGTCCTCAGCGAGGATGCGGCCTCGAGCCGCAGCAATGGCCCCCAGAGGTCGACGCGGAGGCCGGCCACCGCTTCGACCCGGCCGGTCGCCTGCCAGGGGAGCCGGAGCCCCCCTCCGGCGACCCCTGCGGCGATGAAGGGCCCGGCGATGCTGGGGAGCGAAATCCGGCGAACTGTCGGGATCGGCGGTGTCGGGACCCCAAACGGCAGCGCCCACCACGCATCCACCAACGCCGAACGGCGCCCGCCGACGGCGCGGAACGGGATCCCAGGAAGCGTCCCCCGCCCACCGAGGGCGAAGCTGCGATAGCTGGGGAGGTCCCGCGTTCCGATGCCGCCCGAGCTGCGGAGCTGAAGCGCACCGTGGCCGAGGGCGAGCCGACTTCGCCCGTCCAGGGCGAGGCGGAACCACTCGTGAAGCCCTGACCCCGCTTCGGCATCGAGGCTCCACCCCTCGCCAGCTGAATTTCGCCGGGTGAAGGCACTCCTCAGCACGGTGGCGGGGCCTTCACCCAGCGCGGGGTTGGTTTTGCTGGTCCCGTGGAGTGGTGTAAATGCACTCGCCACCGACCACGACCACTCCCGGCTGGCGCGGAGATCGATGCGGGTTCCGCCGGCGTGGAGTCGCACGCCAATCTGCACCCGCTCAAGCAGCAGGTAGTCGCCGATGTCGTCGCCCGCGATCGCCGTCCGCACTGAATTGAGTACCCCGCTGATGACCGGTGTCGTGGCGAAATCGACGATCGACCGCTCGGCCTGCAGCGAGGCGAAGGCCCCAGCCACGGCTCGCTCGAGCCCAAGCTTTCCCACAACCCGATGGTCGCTGCTCCCGATCCCGCCGCGCACTCGCGCCGTGATGCCACGCCCCAGTCCGAACTGCGCGCCGATTTGAGGCGAGATGCCGGCCACTCGATTCACCCGCAGTAGCTCACTCACCCCGCCAGCCAGCAAGCGGATCGCTGGGAGGCCGTCAACCAGCCGACCACCAAGCGCTCTGGCGGCCTCTGCCTCGACCGCCGTCACGTCCGCATCGGTGGCAGGCAGCTGATCGAGTTGGGAGACGAGCGGCGCCGCCCAATTGGCGTCGCCCCCGGGCTTGCGCAAGCCTGCGATGACCGCGCCGGAGAAGCGCTCGGCGCCGTGGGGCTCGCCGAAACTGTAGTCGCTCAACTCCCAGTCGGCGCGCAACAGCGTGCGCAGTGGCAGATCAAGCCACGGGGTACCGCGGCGAATCACGATCGACTGTCGCCACGGCAGCCAGCGAGTATTCTCCTGGAGTCCGTTCTCGAGGCTGACGGTGATACTCTCGACCGTCGGGTCGCGGTAGGAAGCCGGTGTGAAGGTGAAGCGGAACCGCACCAGTGCGGCACGATCGATATCGAGATACAGCGTCCCGACCGCCCCCGCCGCCTCGGCGTTCGCGGGCCGGACCTGCACCGCCACCACGCGAACCGGCCGCGCTGCGCCGGCAAGTGTCAGGGTATCGCCGACCGCAAACTGGTAGTGGCTGAGTCCGGCCGAGGAGAGCGGGTGGATCAGGTCGCGAACTTCGTCGCCTTCGCCCAGCCGGATAACCTCGCCGAAGTCGCTGGCGACAATGCCGAGATGATCGCGGTGATAATTGACGCGGTTTGGCAGGAAGGAGGTGTCCCGCCACGCCGTGATGAGCTGCTTGCTCTGGTTCGGTGCTTCCCCGTACACTTCCACTCGCAGCTCGTCCGCCCTGATCACCCGTTCAATCGGCCCACTTCCGTGATCCACTTCCGACGCGAATCGCACCACCCCGTGCGCCGTTGCCCGCCACGATGCCAGCAGGGTATCGGCATCGCGAGTGACACGGTGCGTCACCGCCCGACGAACCACGTCGATCGCCGCTCCCGAGCGCCATTCCCCCTGCGCCCTGGCACGGGTCGCCGCAAGGGCGAGGAGGAGCAGCGGCAGGGTGAAGCGCATCGACGGAAGATAGGCTTCGGCCTGCTGCTCCTGCTGGCCGCCTGTGGCTCGCGGAACCAGTTCATCAATCCGACGGGCCCCGCCGCCGCTGCGAAGACCGTTACCGGCCCGCCGGTGGGACTCGACGCGGTCTGGATCCTGGAGCGCTCCGGCGCGTCGCCACCCGATACGACCGTGACCTTTCTCGCGAGCGCGGGTCGAACCATCGTGATGCGGCACGGCGCTCCCGACAACGCAATCTTCGCGATTCTCGAAGTGCCACCGGCGGGGATCGTCGCTCGCAAGGGAGACAGCGTCACTTTTCGACTCTCCCCGTCGGCCGGTCGCTACGGGGTGTCGCTCGAAACCACCGATTCGCTTGCGAAGGGGGTCCGGCTGACCTTTTTCTATGCCATCCACTTCCAGGAGCCCAGCGAGGCGACGGTGAAGTATCCCACGCCGGGCCAGTTCGAGCAGGCGACCGCGGCGGGACACACGCTTGGCAACAACCAACTCCAGTTCGTCGTCAGCGAGCGTCCGGCGGCCGATATGATCCGCTTCCCGGTCACAGCGAGCGGAGTCTGGCTGCTCGCCGCCCGCAGATGAGCGACGCCCTCGAACGCTGCCGAGCCGCTGCACGACAGGGATATACCCGGGTCCCGCTGGTTCATGAAGCGGTGCTCGACGCCGACACACCGGTCTCCGCCTTCGCGAAGCTGCAGCGCGGCGACTACGGCTTCCTGCTCGAATCGCTCGAAGGCGGGGAGCGGTGGGCGCGCTACAGCTTCCTCGCGACCGAACCGGAAGCGGTTTTCCGCTATGCCGGCACGCACGTCGAGCGGCTGGCGCCGGACGGCAGCTGGCATCACGAAGCGTCGTTGCCCGCATTGACTCATCTCGCCGAACTACTGCGCGAGGATCGCGCGGTCGAGATGACGGGTCTGCCTCGGTTCACCGGTGGCGCGGTGGGGTTCTGGGGCTACGACGTGGTGCGCACGCTCGAGCGGCTGCCCGATCCACCGCCCGAGGACCGTGACCTTCCTGATGCGGTGGCGATGGTGGTCGACACCCTGCTGGTGATCGACAACCTCTTTCATCGTGCCATCGTCATCGCGAATGTCACCGTGGCGGCAGCGCTCGACGACGCCGAACTCCAGCGACGGATCGACGCCGCAGAAGCGCGCGCCGCCCTCTGGCTGGCCCGGCTCGCCACGCCCAACACCCTCGCCCCGCTGACGCTGCCCCGCGAACGGTCGCCCGCAGCGGCGACCAGCGTCTATTCCGACGACCAATACCGCGCCGGTGTCACGCGCTGTCAGGAATACATCGCGGCAGGGGATGCGTTCCAGATCGTGCTCTCGCGCCGCCTGGAGGTGACGCCGGCCCCCGATCCCTTCCTGACCTACCGCTTCCTGCGGGCACTGAATCCCGCGCCATACTGCTACTTCCTGCGGCTGGGTCCGCTCACGTTGGCCGGAGCCTCGCCCGAGGTGCTGGTGCGGGTGGAGCACGAAGAGGTGACGGTCCGTCCGATCGCCGGGACGCGCCCGCGCGGCGCTGATGCCGAACGCGACGTCGCGATGGAGGCGGAACTTCGCGCCGATCCCAAGGAGTGCGCCGAACATCTGATGCTGCTGGATCTGGGCCGCAACGATGTCGGCCGCGTCGCGCAGTATGGCAGCGTGCGCGTGGTCTCGCAGATGATCGTCGAGCGTTACTCGCAAGTGATGCATCTGGTCAGCGAGGTGCGGGGCGCGCTCCGACCGGAACTCGATGCGCTCGACGCCTTCGCCGCTGCCTTTCCGGCGGGCACCGTCAGCGGCGCGCCCAAGGTCCGGGCGATGCAGATCATCGATTCCCTGGAACCGACACGGCGCGGTCCCTACGCGGGCGCCGTGGGCTACGTCGGATTTGGTGCGCGGACGATGGACACGGCGATTGCGATCCGCACGGTCGCCTTCGTGGGCGATCGCGCCTTCGTGCAGGCCGGCGCCGGCATCGTCGCCGATTCGGTGCCGGAACTCGAATTTCGTGAGACGGACGCGAAGGCAGGCGCCGTGCTCCGCGCACTCCAGCTGGCGAGCGGGCGCCCGTAGGGTCGAGTCAGCGGCCGAAGGTGTAGGGGTATCCCGCCTCGGCCAGGAGCTGCAGCACCAGCCGCACCGGCAGCCCCATCACGCTGAAGAAATCGCCCTCGATGCGATCGACCAGCGCCGCGCCATACCCCTGAATGCCGTAGGAACCGGCCTTGTCGTGCGGCTCCCCCGTCGCGACATAGCGGCGAAGCTCGTCGGCATCCGCCGCACGAAAGGTGACGCTGGTCTCGTCGTGGGCCGCCAGCTCGCGGCCATCGGCGAGCAGGCAGATCGCGGTGATCACCGTGTGGGTACGGCCCTGGAGTTCGAGCAGCATTCGCAGGGCATCGTCGTCGTCCGACGGTTTTTCGAGAATCCGGCCGTCCAGGACCACGATGGTGTCGGCGCCGAGCACCAGCCGGCCGGGGACCGTGCGCGCCTTGTCGCGCGCCAGCCGGCGCGAATAGGCCAGCGGCGTCTCGCGCGGGAGGGGAATCTCCTGGACGTGGGCGGGCGACACGAGTACCGGCAGGTGCAGCATTTCGAGCAACTGCTTGCGCCGCGGCGAAGCCGAGGCCAGCACGAGGGTAGGCATCACGAGGGAACGCGCTCCAGGATCAGGGTCACCGGGCCATCGTTGACAAGCGCGACCTGCATATCGGCACCGAACTCACCGGTGGCAACCGCAATACCGCGGGCGCGCAGCGCAGCGATGAACTGCTGATATAACGGGACGGCGATCTCGGGGCGCGCAGCGTCGATGAAGGAAGGTCTGCGGCCTTTGGCGGCGTCGCCATACAGCGTGAACTGCGATACCACCAGCACCGCACCACCGACGGCGGTCAGGTCGAGATTCATTTTTCCTTCGCGATCGGCGAAGAGCCGCAATCCCGCCAGCTTTTCGGCCATCCATTCCGCCTCCACCGCGGTGTCGAGGGGGGCAAACCCCGCCAGCACCAGGAAGCCGCGACCGATGGCGCCTGCGACGGCACCGTCCACGGTCACACTCGCCTCACTCACGCGCTGCAGTACCACGCGCATCTGCCCTCCAGGGCCGGTCGAGGGCGGAGGAAGCTCGGGGATCGAACCCGCGACGCCCGCGAAGAACATAAGCCGATCCGCTCGAAGGGTCAGCGCCAGAATTGAGCCGACGTTGATCCTCAGGGCGTACCGTGCCGACTCCCCAATTCCCGAGGCCGCAATGCGCGCTCCCCTGCTGATCTTCCTGCTGCTCCTTCCCGCCGCTCCGCTTGAGGCACAGTGGCGGCTCTCGCTCTCGGCCGGCTCGGCCGCCACCTCCGGGCACTCCCGTGATACCCTCGACGACGAGCAGCCGGCAATCCTTCCCGATCACCCGGTGGACTGGACGCTCGCGCTCGTCCGGCAGCACCGGGCGTGGCGGCTGGGGGTCGACGGGCACCGCGTCACCAGTGACCTCGCCATCCGCGGGCGCAGCACAACGCTGGTCACCCGGACGGCGCTCTCGGCCTGGGGCGTCGGAGCGGAACTCGCGCGCCGGATCGCGTCCCCGATGGCCGGTCCACAATTCTGGGTCGCCGCGGGCGGGGTGTATGAGCGGTGGTCGTTCGACATCGCCGGAGGCGAGGCGCGCTGGCGTGCGGCGGCCCGCGGTGCCTTGCAGCTCGATATCCCGCTCGTGCGCCACTGGAGCGGGATGATCCGCGGCGAAGCGAGCCTGGGCAGTTCGCTCTTCCGCAGGGAGGAACTCCCCGAAGGCTATCAGCGGCGCGCCGCCCGACGGCTCGGGCTGCAGCTGGGAGTGACGCTTGCCGACAATCGCCGATAGGCGGATCTTCAGGACCGTCGCTCCCCCTCCGCCTGGACGAAAGATGCGCCTCCCGCTCGTCGCGCTCGCCCTGCTCCCCCACTTGCTCGGCGCTCAGCGCCAGAAGCCAGCCATGCCATTGCCGGATGCCTGGCCTGCGGCCACGCAGGCCCTCGACGCCTTCGCGACCGCCAGTCATCTCGTGGGCGGAGGGATTGCATTCGTGCGCGGCGGAAAGGTGGTCGCCGAACACTACCTTGGGTTTGGCGACAAGGAGCGTGGCGAAAAGGCGGAGACCTCGACGATCTGGCACTGGGGATCGATCACCAAGACGCTCACCGCGATCGCCGTGATGCAACAGGTTGAACGGGGCGCCGTATCACTGGACGACCCGGTGACGAAATGGATTCCGGAGTTGCGCCGAGTGCACGATCCGTATGGCGCGATGGACCAGCTGACGGTGCGAATGCTGCTCTCCCATTCCTCCGGACTGCAAAACCCGACCTGGCCCTGGACATCCGGCGAACCGTGGGAACCGTTCGAGCCGACCGAATGGGCCCAGCTGGTGGCGATGATGCCGTATATGCAGCTGGTGTTTGCGCCGGGCTCGCGGTACGGCTACAGCAACCCGGCCTTCATCTACCTTGCGAGGATCGTGGAGCAGATCACCGGGGACCCGTGGGAGAGTTATGTCGCCAAGAATCTGTTCACGCCACTGGGGATCACGACCAGCTATTTCGGAAGCACTCCACAGTATCTCGCCCGCTGGCGCTCGAACAACTACACGGTGCAAAAGGATGGGTCGCTGCGCGCCAATGGTCGCGACTTCAATCCGGGGATCACGATCCCCAACGGCGGCTGGAATGCCCCGATCCGCGATCTTGCCACGTGGGCGGGTTTCCTGATGGGCTCGGCGCCTGGCGATACCGCCACCGCGTCGCGCTACGCCAGCATCCTGCCGCGCGGCACGCTGGAATCGATGTGGGTGCCGGTGGTGCGCGCCGGCAAGGAGGAGATGGGGTTGTCCTTCTTCGTCGACCAGGAAGCCGGCCGACGCGTCATCGGACACACGGGAAGCCAGGCCGGGTTTCGTGCCTTCATTTATTTCGACCCCGACCGTCGCACCGCCATCGTCGGCGTGGTCAACACCGATTCCGAGAGCGGGCAGCCGGCATATCAGCAGGGCTTCCAGGCGACGGTGAAGGCGGGGCTCGATGTGTTGCGAAGCGCGAAGCCGTAGCGCCGGTCACGGTTCGCGCTACTCGACTGTCACGCTCTTCGCCAGATTGCGCGGCTGATCGACATTGCAGCCACGGCGCACGGCCACATAGTACGAGAAGAGCTGCAGCGGAATCACCGTCAGAATCGGCGTCAGCAGATCGAGCGTCTCCGGCACGATGAAGGTGGCCTCGGCAAGCCGGGAGATCTCCTCGTCGCCAGCATTGACAATCGCGATCACCTTGCCACCGCGTGCCCGTACTTCCTGCACATTTGATACAATTTTGGCGTGGACTGCATCCCTCGGCGCCACTACCACGACCGGCATATTCTCGTCGATCAGTGCAATCGGGCCGTGCTTCATCTCGGCCGCAGGATAGCCCTCGGCGTGGACATAGGAGATTTCCTTCAGCTTGAGGGCGCCCTCGAGCGCGGCCGGGAAGTTCACGCCCCGCCCGAGATACAGCGCGTTGGTTGCGTCGGCGAAGCGATCGGCGAGCAGTTTCACCTCATCGGCTCGCGACAGAATCTCGGCGATCTGTGACGGCAGCTTGTTCAACGCCTCGATGTATCGCCGCCCCTCGAGCAGCGACATATTCTTGAGGCGGGCGAACCGCAGGGTGACCATTGCGAGGGCAGCGACCTGCGACGTGAACGCCTTCGTGCTTGCCACCCCGACCTCGGGACCGCAGCGAAGGAAGAGGCCGCCGTCCACTTCGCGTGCGATCGTAGAACCGACCACATTGACCAGTCCGACGGTGCGGGCGCCACGCCGCTTCGCCTCGACCAGCGCGGCGAGGGTATCGGCAGTCTCGCCCGACTGTGAAATCGCGATCACCAGCGTGCTCTCATCGACGATCGGATTGCGATAGCGGAACTCGGAGGCGTACTCCACCTCGGTCGGGATCCGGGCCAGCTCCTCGATCATATACTTGCCGATCAACGCCGAGTGCCACGAAGTTCCGCAGGCGGTGATGATGATTCGCTTGATACCCTTGGCCTGTACATCAGAGATCTTGAGGCCGAACACCCGGACGTTGCCGCTCTCCTCGAGCAGGTGACCACGCATCGTGTTGGCGAGGCTCTCCGGCTGTTCGAAGATTTCCTTGAGCATGAAATGTTCGTAGCCGCCGCGCTCGATGGTCGCGAGGTCCCACTCGATCTGGTTGATCGGCTTGTCGACCTGGCGCGTTGCCAGCGTCCGGACCCGGTAGCCCTCGGGTGTGAGGACGGCCATCTCGCCGTTGTCCAGATAGATCACCGATCGCGTGTGTTCAACCAGCGCCGACTGATCGGAGGCCACCAGATTTTCCCCATCGCCAATGCCGAGAATGATCGGCGAACCGTTGCGTGCTGCGATCAGGGTGTTCGGTTCCTCGGTGCAGATCACCGCGATGCCGTAGGCGCCGTCGACGTCACGCAGCGCGGCGGCCACCGCCTCCTCGATGCTCCCCTCGTACAGCTCACCGACGAGGTGGGCGAGCACTTCGGTGTCGGTCTCCGACGTAAACGTGTGGCCGCGATCGAGCAGCGCCTTCTTGATCGCCGGCGCGTTCTCGATGATGCCGTTGTGGATCAGTGCGATGCGGCCACTCTGGTCGAGGTGCGGGTGCGCATTGGGAGTGGTTGGCCCACCGTGCGTGGCCCAGCGGGTGTGGCCGATTCCTGTGGTACCGTGGGGCATCTTGTCGACGAGTTCCTGTGCCAGCACCCCGAGCTTGCCAGCGGCCTTGCGGACGTCGAGACGCGCGCCATCGAGCACGGCGATCCCAGCCGAGTCGTAGCCGCGGTATTCCATCCGACGGAGCCCTTCCATCAGGATGGGAGCAGCCTGCCGCGGTCCGACGTATCCGACGATTCCACACATCCGGTCTTGCTCCTGTCGCGGGTTGCGTTCAGCGCGCGGCGCGCGCCTTCGCCACCAATGCTTCGGCCTCGGCTCCCGTCGGGGCCTCAGCGATGAGTCGAACGATCGGCTCCGTTCCCGAGGGACGGACGTGCAACCAGCGGTCAGCCCACGACAGCCGCAAGCCATCCCTCAGATCGACCGACGCGTCGGGGAAGTATCCCCGCAGCGCAGCGTAGAGCGCCGGCAGGTCGCCCCCACGCGGTGACTTCGCCTTCACGATCAGGTATCTGGGGGCCGAGGCCACCAGCGCGGCGAGGCCCTGTCCGGTCGTGGCGAGGTGTTGCAAGATGAGGGCCGCACCCAGGGGGGCATCCCGCCCCACGTGCAGCGCCGGGAGAATTACCCCACCGTTCCCTTCCCCACCGATCACCGCCCCTTCTGAGACGATGCTTCGGGCGACATTGGCCTCACCCACCGGTGCCCGGACAAACCGCGCTCCGCCAGCCCGGGCAGCGTCCTCCACCACCAGCGAGGTCGACAGATTGGCCACCACCGTCGCTGCGACCGCCGTTGCCGGGAGTCGGGCCAGGACTGCTCGGACCGCCAGCGCGAGGGTGTAGTCCTCGCCGATGGGATGGCCGAGTTCGTCGACCAGCGCGAGCCGATCGACGTCGGGATCGACCGCCATTCCGATGTCGGCGCCGCTGCTCCGCACCAGGTCGGCCAGGGCGCCCAGGTTTTCGGGGATCGGCTCCGGCTCGCGCGGGAAGCGGCCGTCGGCCTCAAGGTTCATTCCGCTGACCCGCACGCCCAATCGCTCGAAGAGTGCCAGCATCGTCGGCCCACCGGCACCGCGGACGCAATCGAGCGCCACGTGAAAGTTGCCGGCGCGAATTGCCGGAACATCGATCAGCGGGAGGGCGAGGATCGCATCGAGATGCCGGCGGATGGCATCCTCGTCGTGCGTCAGCGTCCCGATGGAATCCCATCCGGCGCGTTCGGGGCCGTCCTCTGCGAGACGTCGCACCACGGCGCCTGCCTCCGCATCGAGAAAGATGCCGTCGGGCCCGACAAACTTGAGCGCATTCCATTCGATCGGATTGTGGCTCGCCGTGATGATCAGTCCGGCACCGGCGTGATGGTGCTCCACCGCCATCTGCACGGTGGGTGTCGGGGCGACCCCCACATCGATCACGTCGACCCCCACCGACTGGAGCCCTGCCGTGGCCGCCAGCGCGAACATCGGCCCCGACGTGCGTGCATCCCGTCCGAGTACCACGCGGGTACCACCCCGGGAACGTACCCACGCGCCGAGGGCGGCGGCGTGACGCGCGACCAGCTCCGGCGTGAGGTCGGTGCCCACGTGCCCGCGCATCCCGGACACCGAAATCATCAGGGTGTCGCTCATCGATCCGTCGCTCCGGGGATCAGGGGCGACCTCAGTCCTGGAGCGGCAGGAGCGAGGGATCCGGAAACGCCGTCCGAAACGCCGCGACCACGGTCGGATCGAAATGCATCCCCTGATAGAGTTCCAGCTCCTCGAAGGCGAGCTCCGGTGACCGCATTCCGCGGTAGGCGCGCGTCGTTGTCATCGCGTCAAAGGCGTCGACCACGGCGACCACCCGCGCGGCGATCGGAATCTCGGGCTCGTGCAGGCCGTCGGGGAAACCCGAACCGTCCAGGCGCTCGTGGTGCCATCGGACGATCTTCAGTACCTCGGGATGATCCTCGCGCAAAACGCTGAGCATCTCCTCGCCGTCGGTGGTGTGGCGACGGATTTCAGCGAACTCTGCTTCGGTCAGGGAGCCCGGCTTGTTGAGCACGGCGTCGCGGGTGCCGATCTTGCCGATATCGTGCAGCTCGCCGCCAAGTCGCAGCTGTTGCAGGAGCGAGTCTTCGAGCCCCAGTACCCGACCGGTCGCTTCGGCATACTCCGCCACACGATGAGAATGGCCGCGCGTATACGGATCCTTCGCCTCCAGCATCCGGACCGCCATCTGCACCTGTGCCAGGAACATCTCCTGGTTCTTCCGCGAGAGCTCCCGCACCTGATGCTCCAACTGTTCCTGGTAGTATTGCTGCAGGTTGCGGAATTCGAGGGTCATCCGGCGCTTGTCCAGCGCACGGCGGACGCGCTGCCGCAGCTCCTCAACCAGCACCGGCTTCGCGAGGTAGTCGAGCGCACCGAGTTTCAGGCTCTCCACCGCCATCGCGACGTCGGCATCGCCCGTGAGCATCACGACGGCGGTGTCGGGGTATTTCGCCAGCACTTCGACCAGCAGGGCGACGCCATCGCGACCCGGCATATGGATATCGCTGAGCACGAGGGGAACGCCGCCGACCTCCCCCAGCAGCGCCAGCGCCGCGTCGGTCCCTTCCGCCTCGAAGGTGATATACCCATCGCTGGCAAGCGCGCGCGTGAGCACGCGGCGCACAGCCTCGTCGTTATCCACAACGAGGATGCGCTCCGGGTCGGATCCAGCGATTCCAGCGGGCAAGGTAGCCATCGATCCAAAAGCTATCGGGGGGACGCGATCCCTACAATCAGCGGGTTGCCCCAACTTGCGGCGGGGCATAACCTTCCGCCTCCTCTCGCCCGGCACGATGATGACCCGACTCTCGCACGCTGACCCTGCCCACCGCCTCGCCACCCTCGCGGTGCACGCCGGGCATCAGCCGGACCCTCTGGCTGGCGCGGTGATGCCCCCGATCTACCAGACGTCGACGTACGTCCAGGACGCGCTCGGGGTGCCCCACGCGGGCTATGAGTACGCCCGCACCCAGAACCCTACCCGTGAGGCGCTGGAGCGATGCCTCACGGCACTCGAAAGAGGGAGCCACGGCTTTGCCTTCGGCTCCGGGCTGGCGGCCCTCGACACCACACTCAAGTTGCTCTCGCGCGGCGACCACGTGGTGGTCGGCGCCAATATCTATGGCGGCAGTCATCGGCTGATGCAGCGGGTGTACGAGCGCTTCGGACTGGAGTTCACCTTCGTCGATATGCGCCACATCCCGCAGATCGAGGCCGCCTTGCGTCCGACGACGAAGATGCTCTACTGCGAGACGCCGACGAATCCGATGATGTTCCTCACGGACCTGCGTGCCGTCGGCGACCTGACCCAGGCACTCGGGCTGCTGTTCGTGGTCGACAATACCTTCGCGACGCCAGTGCTGCAGCGCCCGCTCACGTTCGGCGCCGACATCGTGCTGCACTCGACGACCAAGTATCTCAACGGCCATTCCGATATGGTCGGGGGCGCCCTCGTCACGGGACGCGAGGACCTGGGTGAGCAGCTCGGCTTCCTGCAGAACGCCGCGGGCGGCGTCCCCGGTCCGTTCGATTGCTGGCTCGCATTGCGAGGCATCAAGACGCTGCCGCTGCGAATGAAGGCCCATTGCACCGGCGCGCGCGCGTTGGCGCAGTGGCTCTCCGAGCGCAAGGATGTGCAGCACGTCTACTACCCCGGACTCGCCGATCATCCGCAACACGCGCTGGCCTCGCGCCAGATGAGCGACTTCGGCGGGATGATCTCGATCGAACTCGGCGACGTCGAGCGGGCCCGGCGGATGGTCGAAGCCACCAGGATCTTTTCGCTCGCCGAATCGCTCGGGGGAGTGGAGTCGCTGATTGGCCACCCGGCCTCGATGACTCACGCCTCGGTCCCCAAGGCGATGCGCGACGAGATGGGGCTGACCGACTCGCTGGTCCGGCTCTCCGTTGGCATCGAGGACCTCGACGACCTGATGGCAGACCTCGATCAGGCCTTGGCGGCCTGACGGTGCAGCATGAAACAGGATCCAGTCCCAGCGCGTAGGGTGATCCGTCCCCAACTGTCGAGTTCGTGATGACGTCATTGCCAGCAGCCCGTCCGCGTGTCACTCTCCCCGAAATTGCCGCGGTCTCGTGGGAGCATCCGGCCGACCGGGCCGCCCTGCAGTCGCTTCGGGCCATCCCCGGAGTCGAAGAAATCATCCGCAAGATTCTCGGCATCCTTGGCGGGGAGCGCGGGATCCAGCTGCTCTTCCAGGGCAACGCCGTTCGGGTCGGCCCGACGCAGTTCCCGACGCTCTGGGGGCTGCACGTCGAGAACTGCGCCACCTTCGGGTGGGAAGTCATCCCGGAGCTGTACGTCACCCAGACGCCGGTGTTCAATGCCGGCGCGTACGGCATCGACAATCCGTTCATCGTCATCCACAGCTCGGCGCTCGAACTGCTCGACATCGATGAACAGCGCGTGCTGCTGGCGCACGAACTTGGCCACGTGATGAGCGGGCATTCGCTCTACCGGACGATCGCCGAGATCATGCTGCTCGTCTCACTGGGTGTGCTGCCAGTCCTGGCCAGCCTCATCCTGCTCCCGGTAAAGATGGCGTTCCTCGAATGGTCGCGGAAATCGGAGCTTTCGGCCGATCGCGCCGGTCTGCTCGGATCGCAGGATCTCGCGGCGACGATGCGGCTCTTCATGAAGATGGCCGGCGGAGGCAACACCGCGAACATCCGGCCTGGCGACCTCAACCTCGAACCGTTCATGCAGCAGGCGAACGAGTACGCCGCCTCCAACGATGGCCTCGACCTGGTGTACAAGATCGTCGCCACCCTCGCGCTGACCCATCCGATGAATGTGGTGCGTGCCGCCGAGGTCCAGCGCTGGGTGCAGGCAGGTGAGTATGAACGGATTGTGCGTGGCGAGTACATCCGGCGCGGAACGCCAGAGGCCGATCGCCCGCTGCGCGACGATGTGCGTGAGGCGGCGCAGCACTACAAGGCGGAGTTCAAGGAGATGGCCGACCATCTGAAGAGTGCCGCCAAGCGCGCTGGCGAGAAGGCCAGGGAAGCCTACAACGATGCCCGCGCGAAAGGTTCCGCGTGAGACTGCTCATCGTCGGCGGCGGGGGCCGCGAACACGCACTGGTCCACGCCCTCGCCGTCGATGACCCGTCTCACCTGATCTACGCCGCGCCGGGCAATCCCGGCACGGCGACGCTGGCCACCAACCTCTCGATCGCCGCCGACGACATCGATCGCCTCGCCGATGCCGCCGACGCGTTCGCGATCGACCTCGTCATTGTTGGGCCGGAAGTGCCCCTGGCCCTCGGTCTCGCCGACCGGCTGCGCGCCGAGGGACGCACTGTGCTCGGGCCGGTCGCCGCGGCCGCGCAGATCGAGGCGTCGAAGGCGTTTGCCAAAGAGCTGATGGCTGCGGCCGGCATTCCCACTGCGGCGAGCGCCACCTTTCGCGATCTCCCCGCAGCACTCGCCTACATCGATCGGCACGCCGAACCACTGGTGGTGAAGGCCTCCGGGCTGGCTGCCGGGAAAGGCGCGGTCGTCTGTGCCACCCGGGACGAAGCGCGCGCCGCCGTCCGTGCGATGCTCGGCGAGCGGCAGTTCGGCGACGCAGGTGACGTGGTCGTGGTCGAGGCATTTCTGGAGGGCGAGGAGCTTTCCGTGCTCGCCGTGACCAACGGGCGCGAGGTGCGACTTTTCCCGACGGCGCAAGATCACAAGCGATTGCGCGCAGGCGACCAGGGCCCGAACACCGGCGGTATGGGAGCGTATGCTCCGGTGGCCCTCGCAACGCCCGAGGTGCTTGCGCGCATCGAGCGCGAGGTCCTGCTCCCCGCGCTCGCGGAACTCGAGCACCGCGGGGCGCCATTCCGCGGCGTACTCTATGCCGGGCTGATGCTGCACCCCGACGGCACACCAAACGTCGTGGAGTTCAACTGTCGCCTCGGCGATCCGGAGACGGAGGTCATCCTGCCGCTGATTGCCTCCGGGCTCACGGCGTTGTTCGACGCTGCCGCGCGAGGTGAGCCACTGCCAGAGCTGTCGATCCGCCGTGCCGCCGCGGTGACCACGGTGATTGCCGCCGCCGGATATCCGGACACGCCGCGAACGGGCGACGTGATCACCATCCCGGACGATCTCGCCCCCGGCGTCACCGTCTACCACGCGGGCACGGCGCGTCGCGAGGATGGACAGCTGGTCAGCTGTGGCGGAAGGGTGCTGGCGGTGACAGCCGTCGCGGCCACCTTCGCTGCCGCCCAGCACGCGAGCCGGGCAGCCGCCGAAGCGGTTCATCTGGAAGGCAAGCAGTACCGCGCGGATATCGGGTGGCGGGAAGCGCCGAGGAGCGAGGGATGACGAGCATTGCAAGGCTTTCACCCCGCTCCTCGCTTGCCTGAACTACCGGAAGTCGAAACGCTGGTCCGTCAGCTTCGCGCCCGACTGACCGGTCGGCGCTTGATCGATGCGGCGCTGTCTCACGGAGACATCCTCTCGGGAACGACTGCCGCGGAATTGCTCGCGGCATTGCCCGGACGCACGATCGTGGGCGTCGACCGACGCGCCAAGCACGCCCTCCTGCGCACCGATACCAGCATTCTCGCGGTTCAGCCAGGGATGACCGGATCGCTGCTGGTGTACGAGCGGCCGTTGTCCACCGAGGAGCAGCACTACGCGGTGTTGCGCTGTACCCTCGACGATGGCGCACTGCTGGTCTATCGCGATGTGCGACGCATCGGGACGCTGCGGTGGCTCGATGCCGCTGGCTGGGCCAGCTATGACGCGCGCCTCGGTCCGGAGCCACTCGATCCCGACTTCACCGCGGCAAGCTTTGCCGAGCGGCTCTGCCGCTCCCGCGCCGCCATCAAAAAAGTGCTGATGGACCAGAAAGTGGTGGTCGGCGTCGGGAACATCTATGCCACCGAGGCGCTGTTCGCCGCGGGAATAGATCCGTCGAAAGCGGCCAATCGAGTGCCACGGGAGCAGCTGATTGATCTCCACGGCCACGTCTGGCGGATCCTGACGGCCGCGATCGCGAGCGAAGGGACCTCGTTCCGGGACTATGTCACCAGCACCGGTGAGCGCGGCAACTTCCAGCTCGAGCTCT
>JANLPG010000175.1:0-1828 GCA_031367105.1 Gemmatimonadota bacterium
GCCGACGGCGGACGGACCGCGGTCGTCGAGTGATTGCGGTACGAAGAACGATCGGAACGCTTTAGCCGCGTGCGAAGGGTCATGGGCGAGACCTCGAGAAGGTTTTGGTTTTCAATTCGATCGGCCGATTGTAACCGTTCACGCCCTTGCGCGATGGTCGGGTAGTCGGTAGAGTCACCGTTGGCATGACACCTCCCGCGCTCCCCGACGATCTCTTCGCCACGCTGCCGCCGGCCGTGCAGGCGTACATTCGCCACCTCGAAGCCCTGGTCGCGCAGATTCCGATTCTCGCCGCCCGGATTGCGGCCCTCGAAGCCCAGTTGAGGCAGAACTCGTCCAACTCGTCGAAGCCACCCTCGACCGACGGGCCGCACGTCAAACCCGCGCCGCCCCGACCGTCGAGCGGTCGCAAACGCGGTGGCCAGGAGGGACACCCTCGCCACGAGCGAACGCTCTTGCCCGCCGACGAGACCCACGATCACAAGCCGTCGCACTGCGGGCAGTGTCGGGCGGCGTTGACCGGCGACGATCCCGATCCGATCCTCGATCAGGTCGTCGACCTGCCGGTGAAATTGCGGCACGTGATCCACCACCGCCGCCACACGCTGACCTGCCCCGATTGCCAGACCCGGACTGCGGCCGCGCCGGTGCCCGCCGCGGCCAGCGGGTTCGGCCCCCGCCTGCAGGCGGCCACCGCGTACCTGAGCGGCGTCGGCCGACTCGGCAAGCGGAGTATTCGCACCCTGTTGGCCGACGTCTGTGACATCCCGATGTCACTCGGCAGCGTCAGCAAGCTGGAGGCGAAGGCGAGCGCGGCCCTGGAACCGATCCACGCCGAGGCCCTCGATCACACCCAGGGCCAAGACGCCAACGTCGACGAAACGGGTTGGAAGCAAGGGCCCGACCGGGCCTGGCTGTGGGTCGCGGTGACCCAGACCCTGACGGTGTTCTTGATCCGCCCGAAGCGGAACCGGGCCGCCTTCGACGACCTGGTCGGCCCGACCCCCGGGGTGCTGACCACCGACCGCTATTCGGTTTACACCCACTTGCCCGCCGAGCGACGCCAGGTCTGTTGGGCCCATCTCCGCCGGGACTTCCAGGCCATGATCGACCGGGCGAACGGCGGAAGTTCGCTCGGCGTCGAACTGCTCGCCCATGCCGAGATCCTCTTCGACCACTGGCAAAAGGTCCGCGACGGCACCCGAACCCGCCGGTGGTTCGAAACCACCCACCGCGACTGGCTCCGCGAGGAAGTCCGGGCCTTACTGACGCAGGGCACCCAGTGCTCGTGCCCGCTCACGGCCCGAGTCTGCCGCGACGTCCTCCGCGTCGAGGCATCGCTCTGGACCTTTGCCGGGGTCGCGGGGGTCGAGCCGACGAACAACGCGGCCGAACGGGCGGTGCGTCACGCCGTCTGTTGGCGAAAGACCAGCTACGGAACCGACAGCGAAACCGGCAGCCGGTTCGTCGAACGCCTGCTGAGCGTGGTGGCCAGTTGCCGAACCCAAGGCCGGAGTGTGCTGGCGTTCCTGACCGAGGCGATTACCGCCCATCGCGATCGGACGCCGAGTCCCTCGTTGCTGCCGGGGATGGCGTGAACGGTTACCTCTTCTACCCGGCGATCAGCCTCGATGGGAGCCTACTCGACGAAATCGCAGACGACTTCGGGTGGCTGCTTGGTGAGCAGAATCCCGTCACGGTTCTGGTGACGAAGCTTGGTCGAATACTCGACCGGACGGGTCGGAAAATCACCATCGTGATTGACGGATGGAACGAAGCCGATGTCAATCTCGCCACGATCATTGACCGTGAGTGCGAGCGAATGCTT
>JANLPG010000176.1:0-1581 GCA_031367105.1 Gemmatimonadota bacterium
CCGGTGATCGAGATGCCGTCGCCGTGGTCGTACTCGAGCGTGCTGGCGCTGCCGCTGATGGGGTCGGTCAGCCCGAGCGGGCTGCCCGGGCTGCGCACCCCCACCGTGCCGGCCGTGCCTCCGGCGCCGGTCGTGCGGTTGAAAAGGAAGTCGCCCTCCTTGATCGCCCAGCCGGAGTTGGCCCCGCGCGCAAGCAGGTCGATTTCCTCGACCGTGTTCTGGCCGACGTCGGCAACGATGATCCGCCCGGTGGGCTTGTCGACGCTGAAGCGGTAGGGGTTGCGAAAGCCGTAGGCATAGATCTCGGCCACCTGGCCCGCGCCCTGGAACGGGTTGTCGAGCGGAACGCGGTACTGGCCGTTGCCGCTGAGCGGATTGCCGCTGGCGGCGGTCAGGCTCGGGTTCAGGGGGTCGAAACGCAGCATCTTGCCCAGCGGCGTGCTCAGATTCTGCGCGTTGCCGCCGGCCGCGATGTGGCTGGCGCCGACGTCGTTGGCGTTGCCGCCGTCGCCCAGCGCGAGATAGAGGTAGCCATCGTTGCCGAAGGTGATCGTGCCGCCGTTGTGGTTGCTGGCGTTCTTGCCGAAGGACACCACGTCGCGCCGCGACAGCGGGTCTACCTGGTGGGTGGCCAGGTTCATCTTCCACTCGGTGACCATGTTCTTGTAAGCCTGCGAAGCGCCGTTCGGTGCCGCGAAGCTGACGCCCAAGGTGCCCGATCCGATGGCCTGGCTGGTGTAGGTGTAGAGCGTGGCGAATCCGGCGCTGCCCGGGGTGGCGAATCCGGGGTGGAAGGCCAAGCCCAGAAAGCCGCGCTCGTCGTTGGCGTTGGTGGTGACCAGCGGGGGCGATACCAGGCTGCGGATGTCCATCGCCGGCGTCACCTGCAGGGTGCCGCTCTGGATCACCCGCAGCAGGCCATTCTGCTCGACGACGTAGAGCCGGCTCGGGTCGCCGGGAGCGCTGATGGCGTAGTCGGGCGCGGACAGCCCGGTGGCGACCGACTGCAGGCGCACCGCGATCGAACCTCGGGCGATCGACGGCAGCACGTCCTGCCCCTGCGCTTGTGCCACCGTGCCGAGACTCAGCAGCGCCAGCGTGATGCCCAGGCGCCGTCGCCGCCCGGCAACGAATGCCAGCATCGTCAGCCCGGCGGCGAGCAGCGCCACCGAACCCGGCTCGGGCACCGCGCTGACGTTGTCGACGCCGACCTGCGCCAGGATGCCCTCGCCCAGGAACACGGGTGTCGTGCTGTGGTACAGGCGCAGTTGGGTCACATCCGTGAGCGTTGCAGCCGGCGCGCCTGCCAGCGCGCCGCCGGTGAGCGCAAAGACCGCATGGCGCCAGCCGCCACCCGCGGCGAGCACGAACGGACTGCTCGATACCGCCGTGCCCGAGGCGCCGGTGAAGAACAGGCGCAGGTCGACCGTGGTGGCACCGAAGTTCTTGAGGTCCATCGCGATCGCGCTGACACCGGCGGCGAGGAAGTTGCCGAGCCACTGCGACTCGTTGAACGCGACCAGCCGACTGCCCGGGCCGGCCCCGCCCGCGGCATTGAGCATCAGGAATCCGTCGGTGGCG
>JANLPG010000196.1:0-9098 GCA_031367105.1 Gemmatimonadota bacterium
ATTCTCGTACACCGACATCATCGGGAACGGAGTCGGCTTCTGGAACACCATCCCGACCCGCCTGCGAAGCTGGATCGGATTGACGCTGCTGGCATAGACGTCTTCGCCATCCAGCAACACACGCCCGGCGATCCATCCGCCCTCGGAGATTTCGTGCATCCGGTTCAGGGTGCGCAGGAAAGTCGACTTCCCGCATCCCGACGGTCCGATCAGTGCGTGGACCTGGTTCGGCGCGAAGTCGAGTGACACGCCCTTGACCGCGGTGAACTTTCCGTACATCGCGCTGAGCTTGTCGGTGCGGACCCGCGGGTGCTGATCAACCACCGGAGGAAAACCGTTGCCGGGTCGCGAAGCGTGCGGCGAGCGAGAGCACGAAGACGACCAGAATCAGCACCAGCGCCGTAGCCCAGGCAAACTGATGCCACTCCTCGTACGGTCCCGAGGCGTAGGTGAACACCACCAGCGGCAGTGCTGCCATCGGCTGATTCGGGTTGAACGAGAGGTACTGGCTGCCGAGGGCGGTGAACAGCAGTGGCGCCGTCTCACCGGCGGCGCGCGCGACGGCGAGCAGGGCGCCGGTCACGATCCCCGGCAGCGCCGTGCGGAGCACGATGGTGAGTGAGGTCCGCCAGCGGGAATACCCCAATGCGAGCGCCGCCTCGCGCAACGACCCGGGGACCAGCTTGATCAACTCCTCGGTGGTCCGGGTCACCATCGGAATCATCAGGATCGCCAATGCCACGCTGCCGGCCAATCCGGAGAAGTGTTTTTGCGACGCGACGATGAATGTCCAGGCAAAGACGCCGACCACGATCGACGGGGTGCCGTTCATCACGTCGGAAACGAAGCGCGTGACCCAGGCGAGCTTGCTGCCCGGATATTCCGCGCAGTAGAGTCCGGCCCCGATCCCGACCGGAACTCCGATCAGCGAGGCAATGCCGACAATGATCAGGGTGCCGACGATCGCGTGCAGGACGCCGCCACCGGTCTCGCCTGCGGGGACCGGCGTGTGCGTGAAGAAGGCGAGCGAGAGCGAACTCGCCCCCTTCAGCGTGAGGGAGAGCAGGATCAGCAGGAGCGGCAGCACGGCGACCACCACGGCGAGCCCCATCAGCCCCACCATCGCGTGGCTCTTGACGCGCCGCAGCGTCCGCGGGTTCACAGCGCCTTGCTCCCGATGGCGGCACCCCGGGCGACGCGCCAGATCAACAGGCGGGCCCCGGCGTTGACGAGCACGGTGACGAGGAAGAGCAGTAGTGCCACGTAGGTGAGCGACGAGATGTGCAGTTCGGTCGCCGCTTCCGAGAACTCATTGGCAATCACCGCCGCCATCGTGTAGCCTGGGGCGAAGAGCGAGGCGGCGATGTCGTGCCGATTGCCGATCAGCATCGTGACGGCCATCGTCTCGCCGAGCGCCCGACCGAGGCCGAGAATCACAGCGCCGATGATCCCCGAGCGAGCGTACGGGACGATTGCGGTGCGCACCGCCTCCCAGCGCGTGGCGCCGAGGGCGAGGGCAGCTTCGCGCTGACTATTCGGCACCGCCAGCAGGACCGATCGCGACACCGACATGATGAACGGCATGATCATGATCGTGAGGATCACGCTCGCCGCCAGCACCGACGGGCCGTAGATGGCCCCCTTGAAGATCGGAAGGAATCCGAGCGTCTCGCGCAGGAACGGGAAGACGCTTGCTTTGAGCACGGGGATCAGGACGAAGACTCCCCACAGGCCATAGACCACGCTCGGGATCGCGGCCAGCAGCTCGATCAGCATCGCAACCGGCTTTCGAATGGCCTGCGGAGCGAACTCGGTGAGGTAGATCGCGACGCCGAGGGAGAGCGGCACGGCGAGCAGCAACGCGATCAGCGACGTCAGCAGGGTGCCGAAAATGAGTGGGAAGGCGCCAAAATCGCCGGCCACGGGGTCCCAGACGCTGTTGGTCAGGAACTGGAAGCCGAACCTCGACATCGCCAGTTGCGAGCCGTCGGCGAGTTCGAGGAAGAGGGCCAGCAACAGCGCCGGGATGAAGAGTGCCGCGAGCGTGAGCAATCCCCTGAAGAGCTGGTCGCCTCGCGAGGCTCCCGCCAGGGTGGTCGACGTACTGGCGGGCGCGGGGCGGGGCGAATCGGGGTCGGCTGGCGCAGTCATCGTGGGTGGAGACTACCCCCCGTCCTCCCCCGTCTGGTCACGGCTTTGTAACGAATGTGTCACCGCCCAATCCTCCCCGGATATCCGGGGAAACAGGCGGTCACGGCAGTGGCTTGCGGTCGAGCAGCTGTTCGAGGAGTCCGGCAGCGCGGCTGATCAGATCACCCTCCCGCAACAACGCGACAGCGATCCGCACGATCTCCGCGTCGGCCAGTTGCCAGTTCTTCTCCTCGATCGCTTCGCGGACTCCCGGCATCGTCTTGACGCCGTAGCCGGTGTAGAAACCTGGCGCATAGAGCGAATGGCGATACCACGACCGCTTCGGGAGACCTTCGAGGAGCAGCAGCGCCTGATCGCCCTGGCGGAGCAATGCGTTCACCGGGGCGAAGGAGGCAGCGGGCGCGGTCGCAGCCGGCAGCGCCGCGTAGGCCCGCTCGAACCGCGCGGCGGCGCTGTCCAGCGCGGTGGCAGCGTTGTCGAGTGGGGCGAAATTCAGTACTGGAGCGGGGAGCTGCGCCGCCGGCGCGCGGGTCGGACGTCGTGGGTCGTTCACCAGCGTGAAGATCCCATCGGCAATCTGTCGGTTGCGTTCCGCGATCTCCGAGGCTGTGCTCTCCCGCAACGCCTTCAGTTCCGTGACGTAGCCACGCGCCGTCTCGGCCAGATTTCCGAACTCTGCGGGGAGGACATCGGCGCCGGCCACGCGCATCACCATCGTTCCTGCGGTCTGCGACAGCGCACGACCGTAAACGAACGACGTATCGCTGAAATGCGTGTACCAATGGAAGCTGTCGTAGATCGAATGATAGATCCCGCCACCGTCCTCACCGCCGAAGCCGATATTGAGGGTCGGCAGTCCGACGTGCTGCAGGAACGGGGTGAAGTCGGAGCCCGAGCCGAGCGCCCCGAGCCGCAGGTCGGCCCTGCTGCGCGCCTCCTTGTCGCCGCCGGCGATGCGGGCAGCGCGGGTGCGTGCTCCAACGGCGCCGCCAGTCTCCGGGTCGGTGATGTCGCGAGCGACCTCGTTTGCAAATCGCTCCAGCGCGTGGGAGCCCTCGAGGTTGAGGAAACCGCGGCCGTTGCCATCAGTATTGAGGTAGAGGACGCCCTTCTGCCGCAGTTCGTCCTGATGCTGTTCCGCCCATTCGGTGGAGCCAAGCAGACCGGGCTCCTCGCCGTCCCACGCCGCATAGACAATGGTACGGCGTGGTTGCCACCCCTGCTTGACGAGTTCGCCCAGGGCGCGGGCCTCCTCGAGCTCGGCCACCAGTCCGGAAATCGGATCCTCGGCACCGTTGACCCAGCCGTCGTGGTGGTTGCCGCGCAGGACCCACTCGTCGGGAAAGGTCGACCCGCGAAGCGTCGCGATCACGTTGTACAGCGGCTTGAGACTCCAGTCGAACGCCACCTTCAGGTGGACGCGCGCGGCACCGGGTCCGATTCGATAGGTGATGGGCAATCCGCCCCGCCACTCCGGAGGTGCCACCGGACCACTGAGCGCGGCGAGGAGCGGTTGCGCATCGGCGTAGGAGATGGGGAGGACCGGGATCTTCATGATGGTGGTCGCCGCGGCTCGATCGAGTCGGGTCGCCCCGGCAACAGCACCGCGGTCGGGTGTCAGCGGGTCGCCGGGATAGGTCGGCATATCCATCACGCTGCCGCGTTGAACCCCGTCCTTCGGGCGGAACGGACCGGCGGGGTAGGTCTCGCCCGCGCCGAATCCATCATCCCGTGGATCGGAGTAGATCAACGCGCCGACAGCGCCGTGCTCGTGGGCGACCTTGGGCTTGATGCCGCGCCAAGAGCCGCCATAGCGCGCAATCACGATCGCCCCCTTCACGGAGATACCCAGCCGCTCGAGTGTCACGTAGTCGGCGGGGACACCGTAGTTGACGTAGACGAGGGGCGCGGTCACATCGCCGTCTGCGGAATACGCGTTGTAGGTGGGAAGCTGTTCGCGCTTCTGGTTGCTGGTCGGATCGTCCGGCAGCGCAGGCTCCTCGAGCCGCGCGACGAACGTCGTCGGCGACACCAGTTCGAGGACCCGGGTGACCGGAGTCGGGAAGAGCACATCGAATCGCTCGATCGCGGCGCTGAAGCCGTAGGACGCAAACTGCGCCCGGAGCCATTCGGCGTTCTCCTTGCCATAGGGCGAGCCGAGATGATGCGGCCGCAGCGTCAGCCGGCGCATCGCCTCGCGCATCCGCGCCGGCTCCGGGATAGCGCGGAACTTCGCTTCCCATTCGCGTTCGATCCTGGCGTGGGCCGTCGTGAATCCACGGAGCGGCGGGTCATCCTGTGGCGCGGCGGCGGGGACGAGCAGCAGCAGGACGGCGGGCAGGGTAACGGCGCGGACGAACCGATGCATCATCGCGGAACTCCGGGTGGGCGGAACTTTGCAGAACCGCCCGATAAATCACCCGGCCGTGTCGCGGTGGCAAGCCCTCAGCTGATTGGCTTCCCGGCGCCCTTGAGCGTCTTGATCCGCTCGGTCACCAGCCCCACCACTTCCTGCGGCAACGGAGCGTAGAGCAGCACCTTGGCCATATTCTGCGCCTCGGGTGTGACCATCCAGGCGAGGAAGTTCCGCAGCGCCTTCGCCTTGACTGGATCCTTCGTGTTCGGCCGCACCAGCAGCCAGGTGAAGGACGAGATCGGGTACGCCTGTGCGCCCGGTGCGTTGGTGATGGAGACCCGGAAATCGGTGTTCTTCGGGAACTTCGCACTCGCGGCGGCGTTGGTGACGGTCTCCAGCGACGGCTGCACGAAGGTACCTGCGGCGTTCTTGACCTGCGCGTAGGGGAGCTTGTTGGCCGAGGCGTAGATCAGTTCGACGTATCCGAGCGTCCCTTCAACCTGCTTCACCTGCTGGGTGACGCCTTCATTGCCCTTGCCGCCCAGCCCGACCGGGAAGTTCACGGCGGTCGCGGAACCGACCTTCTGCTTCCACTCAGGAGAGACCTTGCTCAGGTAGTCGGTAAAGATGTAGCTGGTGCCCGATCCGTCCGACCGGTGCACCACGATCACATCGAGATTGGGCAGCTTCACACCCGGGTTCAACGCGGCGATACGCTTGTCGTTCCATTTGGTGATCTTGCCGAGGAAGATGTCCGCGATGACCGGCCCGTCGAACTTGAGCTGCGTGGTGCCCAGTGTCGGAAGGTTCCAGGTCAGTACCACGGCGCCCATCACGGTGGGGATGTGGAGTACCTGCCCCTGCACCGTATTCATCTGGTCCGCGCTCATCGGTCCGTCGGAGGCGCCGAAATCCACAGTTCCCTCGGTGTACTGGCGAATGCCTGCGCCCGAGCCGACCGACTGATAGTTGATCTGCGCATTGGTCTTCTTGTGCCAGGCATCGAACCACTTGGTATAGATCGGGTTCGGAAACGTGGCCCCGGCCCCCGTGAGCGACTGGGACACGGCGGGTGCCGGCGTGCACCCGACGACCAGCGCCATCGCGGCGAGGTGGGTAAGCATCGACTTGTGCTTCATATGTGACTCCAGCAGAGGAGAGAGGTATCGAAGATCATTCTAGAACTTGAATTCGGTATGCAGGTAGAGCAGTTGGCGACCCTTGTCGAAGCTGTTCGTCGGTGACCCGCCAGCGAGAGAGTTGAGGTCGGCATCCGCGAGGAAGCGGAGGTTCGGTGACACGGCGTAGGAGACGCCGGCAATGATCCGGGTCTGACGATTGACTGCGAGGCGCGCTGCCGCCGTCACGGCGGTCGAATCGGTGTTGGGATCGAAGGAGTCCACCCGACCGATGATGGCGAGCTTCGATCTGGGGACGTTGAACACGCCGTACGCGGCCACCAGACGCCCCTTGACGTCCGGTGTCGTAGCGCTGGTGGAGTCCTGCATCATCCCGTACTCGGCCGCCAGGGTCACCGCCTTCGACTTGTACGACAGAATTCCCAGAAACCGATTGCGGGTGCCACCGCCAGTGGCGAGGCCGACGTTGGCGTAGCCGGTGATGCGGAATCCGGAGGACTTGCCCGGCAGGTTGCTGCGGGCGAGCCGGACCGAGAGCCGTCCCGAGACATCCTTGCGGTTATCTCCGGGGGCGTTGCTGTAACCCTCGCCGTCGTAGATCCCGATCTGGGCATTCACCTGCTCGTAGTTCCACATCCCATCGACACCGGCACCGAAATCCGATGAGGAGACATAGCCGGCCCGTTCCAGTGGCATCACGCCCTGCATCCGGTAGTCCCAGAGTGATTCTTCCCAGTCGATCAGCGGGGTGTGAATCGCACCGATCTTGTAGGTGAGGTGGCTGTTCTCTGGTGTCCAGGCAACGTAGGCGTACTTGAGCCGGAACGTCTGTTGATTGGCAGCGGCCTTGCGACCGTCGACATCGACCGTGACCCGGGTGCTGATCCCACCGCCGAACTTGCCGAGGACGTTCACATAGGAACGGGCCACGTCGAAGTTGTTGCCGTGCGCCGGAGGCGCCAGCGACGAGTCGACGTTCAGCTGGTAGGAGTAGTTGACGTAGCCGACGCCGGTGACCGTCACGGTCGGGGCTTGTGCGGCCTGCGCACTGCCGGATCGTGCGCCAAATACGAGCAACGCTGCCGAGAGAAGGACGAAGGGACGGGTTACCATGACAGCTCCGAAGTTCGCGACGGTGAATCACCAGTGGCTGAGCTCCGTGCCACGATAGTCATCGTGATCGGCTCAGCGCAGGTAACAACGCCCCCGGCGATCACAGCTGCATCTCGTCACTGTCACGGAGCTGTAACGCCCGGACGCTGATCGGGGAAACGAGCCCAGACGGTGGTTCCGGCGCCGAGTTCGCTCTCGATCCCGACGCTTCCCCCGTGCGCTTCGACCAGGTGCTTGACGATCGAGAGTCCGAGTCCGGTGCCCCCCTCCTCGCGGCTCCGGGACGGTTCGGCACGGTAGAATCGCTCGAAGAGGCGGGAGAGGTGCTCCCCGGGGATTCCGCTTCCGGTATCGACGACCGCCAGTTCCACGCCCTGGTCGTACCGCTGGGTGCGGCAGTGGATCGCGCCGCCACCGGGGCTGTAGCGAAGCGAGTTGTCGATCAGATTGGTGAGAATCTGACCGAGTGCCTCCGGATCCACGAAAATCACGCCGGCGTCCGGGGCCAGTTCGAGCGAGAGCGTCACCGCGCGCGCCGCCGCGCGGTCCATCGCAGTGGCGAAGACATCCCGGGTGATCGCGGCCACGGCAGTCGACTCGGGGCGCGGCACCCAACGGCCGGATTCGATGCGCGAGAGGTCGAGCAGGTCGTCGACGAGGCGGTGCATTCGCTGGGCGTTACTGCGGATCGTCTCCAGAAAGCGCCGCTGTGTGGCCGCATCGACCCCGCCCTCGGCCAAGGTCTCCGCATAGCCGGAGATCGAAGTCAACGGCGTCTTGAGTTCGTGCGAGACGTTGGCGACGAAATCGCGTCGAATCGCTTCGAGTCGTCGAACCTGCGTGCGATCGTGCAACACGAGCACTGCGCCGCTTCCAGCGAGCGGCCGAGCGTTGAGGGAGACGACCTGGCCATCGAGGTCCAGTTCGCGATCCCGCACGATCGCTCCCGCGAGCACCTCGGCCACTGCCGCGCGTGCTTCCTTGTCGCGGAAGAGGGTACGAAGTTCGGGCAGTGACTCCTCCGGGCCGTACCCCAGCAGCCGGCGTGCGGCGGGATTCGCCGTCACGATGCGACCGCGCGAGTCGGAGGCAATGATCCCTTCTCCGATGGCATCCACCATCGCCCGGCCCTCGGCCCGTTCCGCTTGCAGCTCTTCAAAGCGATCGGCCAACTGGCGATGCATCTGACGCAGCGCCTGCACCAGTGCATCCACTTCGGGCACGCCGGAGCGCGGGAAGCGCGGGAGGGCGCCAGCCGCAATCGCGCGGGCGGCGGCTGACAGGGCCACCAGCGGGCTCGCAATTGACCGGCCCGTCACGAACGCCAGCACCAGCGCGACCAGCAACGCCATCAGCGCCGCGCCCGCCATCGAGCTTCGCACCCGTCGCATCGTGTCGTCGACCCGGTCGAGTCGGCCGGTTACCTCGATACTCCCGGGGCCACCCGGAGTCGTCACTGTCAGGATGTCGTTGTCGAGGAGTGAGTCGCTCGCGGCATAGATCCGCCCTGCGGCATCCGTCAGCACGATCCGATGGCCGCTCTGCGAGCTCAGCTGACTCACCGCCTCAGGCCAGTGCGTGGAGTCGTCCGGGAGAGCACTGCGGACCAGCAGCGCTTCGCGCGTGAGTGCGCTGCGGACGTCACGTTCGAGTCCGGAGCGGAGCGCGTGCTCGGAGCCCCAGATCAGCACCAGCAGTGTGAGGGCAACGACAGTGAAGGTGCCCAGAACGAGACGCCCGGCGAAATTCATTTTTTGAAGCGGTATCCGAAGCCGCGCACCGTTTCGATCAGGTCACCGATCTCCCCGAGTTTCGAGCGCAGCCGCTGAACGTGCATATCAACCGTGCGGGTCTGGATGTCGGGCTGGGCATCCCAGACCGACTCGAGTAGTTGCGGCCGGGTCTGCACCCGGCCCCGGCGCTCGAGGAGGAGGACGAGGAGCTTGTACTCGGTGGCGGTCAGGTTCAACTCGTCGCCGGCGAGCAAGACGCGGTGGGCGGCGCGGTCCACGGTCAGTCCTTCGGCCACCAGGGTCGCCCCCGCCGAGACGGCTGGGGCAGCAAGCCGGCGGAGCAGCGCCTGGACCCGGAGCGTCAACTCGGCCGGCGAAAACGGCTTGGTGAGGTAGTCGTCGGCACCGAGGGAGAGGCCCCGAATCCGGTCGGGCTCGTCCCGGCGAGCGGTCAGCAGGATCACCCCGACATCCCGGGTCTCGTCACGCTTTCGAAGCTCGGCGAGGACATCGTATCCCGAGAGTCCCGGGAGCATCAGGTCGAGCACCACCAGGTCAGGACGCTCGTCCTTGGCGGCCTTCAGCGCGTCGGGGCCATTGGTGGCC
>JANLPG010000001.1:0-3694 GCA_031367105.1 Gemmatimonadota bacterium
TGATCACTCCGATCATCCGCCACGCCGATGAGAAGGGGCTGCGTGCGATCGCCGCGGAAGTGCGCGAGCTCGCCGGCCGGGCGAGGGAGAAGAAACTCAAGCCGGAGGAGTACACCGGCGCGACCTTCTCGATCTCGAACCTCGGGATGTTCGGTATCGACGAGTTCACCGCGATCATCAATCCGCCCGAGGCCGCTATCCTCGCCATCGGACGGATCGAGCAGAAGCCGGTGGTACACGACGGAAAGATCGAAGTGCGCCGCCGGATGCGGATCACCCTGTCGTGCGACCATCGCGTCATCGATGGCGCAAGCGGCGCGGCGTTCCTCAAGACGCTGGTCGGGATGCTCGAGAATCCGCTAGCGCTGGTGTGGTGACGACGAGATGCGAGATGCGGGAAGCGAGAAGCGCGGAACAGCCGGGGACGGGCGTGTGGCCTCGCGCGAGGATCCCCCACTGCATCGCGCTTCTCGCTTCTCGCTTCTCGTTCGGTAAGTCTGACCTCTTCACGGAGTCCGTGCTGTGGCAAATAGTTCGTTTGACGTCGTGATTGTCGGTGGCGGACCTGCCGGCTACCCGGCCGCGATCCGGGCAGCGCAGCTCGGCCTCAGCGCCGTGGTCATCGAAAAAGACAAGCTCGGTGGCGTCTGCGTGAACATTGGCTGCATTCCGACCAAGGCGCTGCTGCACAGCGCCGCGACGGCCAACCTGATTCGCAAGGATGCCAAGGAGCTGGGGATCGAGGTGGGCGAGGTGAGGGTCGACTACGGTGTCGCGATGCAGCGCTCGCGCCGGGTCGCCGACCAGAATTCGAAGGGCGCCGAATTCCTGATGAAGAAGAACAAGATCACGGTGATCAAGGGGACGGGAGTGCTGACCTCGGCCACGACCGTGAAAGTCGGCGACGACATCATCACCGCGAAGAAGGCAGTCGTCCTGGCCACTGGTTCGCGCACGAAAGGGATCCCGCAAGTCGGACTCGCCGTGAACGGCACCACTGTCATCACCTCCGATGAAGCGCTCTTCCTCGAGCACGCGCCGAAGTCCCTTGCAATCGTCGGTGCCGGCGCGGTCGGCTCCGAGTTCGCCGACATCTTCAACGCCTTCGGCAGCGAGGTCACGCTGATCGAGGCGCTGCCGCGCATCCTCCCGGTCGAGGATGCCGAATGCTCCGAGGTGATCGCCAAGTCGTTCAAGAAGCGCGGTATCGCCGTCTTCGCCGGCGTGAAGGTCGTGAAGGCGGATGTCACCGCCACCGGCGTGACGCTCCAGCTCGAAGTCGCGGGCAAGCCACAGACCATCACCGCGGAGAAAGTGTTGATGGCCGCCGGACGTGCCGTGAATACCGAAGGCATCGGGCTCGAACAGGTCGGCGTGAAACTCACCGATCGCGGCTTCATTCAGGTCGATCCCACGACACTGGAAACCACCGTGAAGGGCGTGTACTCCATCGGGGATGTTGCCGGACCACCGATGCTCGCGCACAAGGGCACCCGCGAGGGGGTACACGTCGCCGAGGTGATCGCCGGACACCGTCCCAAGGCGATCGACTACAGCAACGTGCCGAGTGTCACCTATTGCCACCCCGAAGTGGCGTCGGTGGGACTCACCGAAGAGCAGGCGAAGGCGAAGGGCCTCGATATCCAGATCGGGCGCTTTCCCTTTTCGGCAAACGGCCGCGCCCGCGCCTCGAATGAGACCGACGGCTTCGTGAAGATCATCCGGGACAAGAAGTACGGCGAGATCGTCGGTGCCCATATCGTGAGCGGTCACGCCTCGGAGTTGATCGGCGAGTTGGTGATGGCCCGCACCAACGAGTACACCGTGGAAGAGGTGGATCTGGCAATTCACGCCCACCCGACCCTCTCGGAGGCGATCGGCGAGGCGGCGCTCGACTCGATGGGCCGCGCCGTCCACATCTAGGGTGACCGACCCCAATCACCCCTCGCCGAATCCGCTCGGCGACGCGGCTCCTGCCGAGGATTACGTCGGGCTGGCGGCCAACGCGATGGCTGCCGCGATGGCGGTGGCGGTGGCCACCATTACCGTCATCACGCTCGTAACCGCGCGCGTGGCCGAGCGCAGCGGGATCGTCTCCCGGGAAACCATCACGGATGGCTTTGCCGTCAACCTGTTGATCTACGGAACCGTCTCCGGCGTCTTCCTCGCCGCCGCCACCGCGTGGTTCCTGATGGGCGCGATCGACTCGAACTACCGCCGCGGCGGGCTAGCGATGGTGAGCGCCTTCGGCGGCTTCCTGCTCAGCGTCCTGCTCACGATGCTGGTCCGCGGTCTGCTCGGTGAGCTCGCGCTCGTCGCGCTGGCGGGAGTCGCCATCCTGACCGCCGCCTTCTTCGCACGGCGTGCCCGCGCCGCCGCCTGATGCCCCCCACCCTCGAGGTGCGGGATCTTGGTCGACGACCCTACCAGTCGGTCCTTGAACAGCAGCGGGCGCTCCGCCTCGCCCGCATCGACGGCTCCCTCCGCCACGACGTCCTGCTGCTGGTCGAACACGACCCGGTCTACACCCTTGGCCGGGGGACGCGCGCATCGTCGCTCCCCCAGCCGGTGGAGGAGCTCCGAGCCCGCGGCGCGGAGGTCGTCGAAGTCGAGCGCGGGGGCGACGTGACGTGGCACGGCCCCGGACAGCTGGTCGGCTACCCGATCCTGCACCTCACCCACCATCGCGAAGACCTGCACTGGTACCTGCGGACGCTCGAGCAGACGCTGATCAACGCACTCGGATCGCTCGGTATCCAGGCCGAGGCCGTAGCAGGGAAGACCGGGGTCTGGACTGCGGGTGGGAAGATCGCCAGCCTGGGCATTCACGTGAAGCAGTGGGTCACCTTGCACGGCTTCGCACTGAACATTCACCCAGACCTTCACTGGTTCAATCAGATCGTCCCCTGCGGTCTCGAGAACGTCACAATGACCTCGGTACTCCGCGAGCTGGGCACCACGCGCAGTGAGGCAGAGCTCTGGGCGGAAGCCCGGGTTGCGACCATCGCCGCATTCGGGGAAGCCTTTTCGCTGATTCCGCGCGAAGCGTGACCGCTCCCTTGCCATTCGGACCGGGCCCGGACACCCTTCTCCCTATGGCCGACGCTATGGACCAGCAGAAAATTTCGACCGCCGCCGACGAGCGCATTGCTGCGATTCTCCGTGCCGCCGGATCGTGGGCCGCCGAGGCACCGGGCGAACTCACCCCGGCGATCCGGGCGGTGTGCGTCCGCCTGGCGGAAATGGTGGCCGACCAGCGGCACTACCTGGCCCCGCTCCCGGAGCCGATGGAGTCGGAACGGCGCGCGGTGCTGACCCTCGTGGCCGACCGACTCCGTACCGGTCCGATCGCGCGGGAGTTAAAGGAGCACCTCGAGGCCCTGGCCGAGATGGAGCTGCGGGCGACTGGCTCCTGGTCAGTGGTCGCCAGTGCGCAGGCCGAGTGGCAACAGACTGCGATCGATTACCTGCAGAAGAAGCGCGTGTTGCTGCCCGAAGCCAGCCGTCCCGATGAGTATTGGGCCGAGGATGTGGTCGGTGGCGTGATTGCCTCGATCAAGGGGCTGATTGGCGCCGATGATCTCTATTCGCGGATCGAAGCACAGTATGCTGGCGGCGGCAGACCGCGGGTGGTACGCGAAGACGGCTAGTCGAGTCGGCCAGCGTCCAGCACCTCACGAACGGTGCGACCGAG
>JANLPG010000023.1:0-1667 GCA_031367105.1 Gemmatimonadota bacterium
GGCCTGGCTGCTGGGCACTGAGGAGCACAGGTATCAACGAGCCAATGATGTAGCAGTGACGCAACGACAAGTGCGCCTCCGAGAACAGGGGACCTTGGGTCGGGCGGCGGGTCGCCACGACTCGCGGTCGCGGCGCTGTCAGGCGGAGCCGGCGGCAGGAGGTGCGAGGGCGAACGGGAGGGAGTGGGGCAGAATCTGCCGGGAAGGGGGCCGCGGCACCAGCGCACCAGCAAGCTCGTCAGCGTCGATCGGAGCCCCGTCGGTCGTGAAGCTGATCGCAACAAGGGGGCTGCCGGTACAGCTGCAGCCGCCGACGCACAGGTCACAACAGGTGGTAGTACGGTGGTGCGGCGCGTGTTTCCCCGGATGCGACGCCTGCGAGTGACTGGCTGTCTGGCCCGCCGTCGGCATCGGGTGCGTCGCCACCGTCTGGGCGTGGAGCATCGCTTCGGCGGGTGCCAGCAGGACACCGACCACCGCGAGGGTAGCGAGAATTCGTCGGAACCAGCGGCGAGCTAACGGCATTGGGCCCGAACATCGCCGCCCCTGCGAGACGAGTCAAGCAGGGGCGCCCGACATCGTTCGCTCCGCCTCCGGCTACTCCGCCCGGAAGCGGTATCCCACTCCTGGCTCGGTGAGCAGCCAGTGCGGCCGAGCGGGATCGACTTCAATCTTCTGGCGGAGCTGCGACGTATAGACCCGCAGGTAGTGCACCTGCTCATCGCTGTGGAGCCCCCACACCTCGCGAAGCAGCTGCTTGTGGGTGACCACGCGTCCGGGATGGCGCACCAGCGCCGCGAGCAGGCGGTACTCGGTGGGCGTGAGGCGCAGCTCCTCGCCATCGCGGTGGACGGTGTGTGCGGCGAAGTCGATCCGCAGTGTTCCGATGGTTACCACTGCTTCCGGGGCATCGCGCCGCAGCGCGTGGCGCAGCGCGACGCGAATGCGCGCGAGCAGTTCGTCGACCCCGAACGGCTTGGTGAGGTAGTCGTCGGCCCCGGCATCCAGTGCGGCGACTTTGTCGCCCTCCTGGCCTCTCGCGGAGATCACGATGATCGGTACCTCGCTCCACTCTCGAATTCGCTTGACCACCTCGAGTCCATCGAGATCAAGAACGACGCCCCGGAGGTCAAGACCGTTCTTGCCGATGTCGCGTCGGTGGAACTCTCCGCCGACGGCAAGAAGCTCCTGATCCGCAAGAAGGACTCGTTCTATATCGCGGACGGCGCGCCGGGGCCGATCGCCGATCTGGATAAGAAGGCCGTGAACCTTTCCGGCTGGACGCTCTCGCTAATCCCGCGCGTGCAGTGGCGCCAGATGTTCATCGAGTCCTGGCGCCTCATGCGCGATTATTTCTACGACACGAACATGCACGGCGTGGACTGGCGCGCCATGCTCGACAAATATCTGCCGCTCGTCGATCGCGTCGCCACTCGCGCCGAGCTGAACGACCTCATCGCCCAGATGGTCGGCGAGCTCTCGGCCCTGCACACGTTCGTGCGCGGCGGAGACCTGCGCGATGGGCCGGACAAGGTTCCCGTGGCCACGCTCGGGGCGGTGCTCGTGCGTGATGAGGGCGCGGGCGGGTACCGGATCGAGCGGTTGTACCAATGCGAGCCGGACGACCCGGAGCGGGCGAGCCCGTTGGGCAAACCGGGCGTGGCGTG
>JANLPG010000058.1:0-3942 GCA_031367105.1 Gemmatimonadota bacterium
ATCCCACGCGCTGCCGGGACCCTTCGGACCGGGGAGGAGGACCCAGATGTTGTTGGCGCCGTCGATGACGAAGGTTGTCCACGCTGGGTAGACAGTGGGGATGTCCTCCATCCTGGCGATGCCCCGGAGGTTGGGGTTGCCTTTGGTGTAGCTGTCGAACTGCTCCTTGCGGAGGGAGTCGGGGATGGCTGTTGAGGAAGCTCCGATGGATTCAAAGATGCGAATGGTGTCGAGGCCTGTCTTCGAAACAATGAAGCGATACTGCTCCTGATCGGCCCAGATGAATTGACCTGCTCGATCGAGGTGTGAGGAAGTTCCCGGCGTAAAGGGAATCGACCAGGTGGAGTTGTTCTCCTTGCTGTGAAACTCCCACATTTTCCGCACGGGTGCAGTGGGGAAGAGGATGGTGTCGGCCACGGTGCTGTCGAGGCGGAAGCGGACGAAACCTGCACCCGCGAACATCGACTTGCGGCCCGCCGTAGTGTCGATCGTGATGCTTCCCGGGATCGGGATCAAGCCGTTGTCGTCGGCGCTCACTGGTCGCTGGTGACAACAAAGTGTCAGCCAGACGCGGATGAACTTGCCATCGGTGGTGAAGGTGGAAGTGCGCGACTGCCGCGGGTCGTGCTCCACGAGCGTGTCGTGGGCGATCATCAGCAGTCCCCACGGTCGAAACTCGCCTGGCCCGCTACCCTCCCGACCAATCGTACGGAGGAAAGCGCCGTCGGCACCGTATGCCTTGATTGTCGCCGGCTTCTGGTCGAGGATGTAGACATTCCCCTTCGAGTCGGCGACGATGTTGCCGGGGTTGTTCAGTTGCCCCGGCGAGCCTTCGGTCATCGTAAAAGTGCGCTCCAGCACCAGCTTCCAGCCGTTGGTGTCGGCCCACGCGGTGGGGCCGCTGTTGCGCATGCGCACGATGCCGCCCGGGAGCGTGTCGATCGCGGGGACGTGGAGCGCGACTTTTCCGCCGGCGGTGCCACAGCCGACCAGGGCAAGCAGCGCGGTGGGAATGGCAAGACGAAGTTTCACGATCGCTCGCTCCGGCAGAGTGGGCAGGGTGCCAGAAAGGTTAGATGCGTCAGGGCGCCCGATCGTTACCTGTCATCCGGGTGTCACTTGATGGGGGTTGTCCGCAGGTGATAGGTCTGGATGATCGGGCGCCCGTCGGCATCCTCGTCGGCCACCGCGAGCCAGTCGCGACCCCAGGCCGCCGTCTTGAACATCTTTCTGTTGGGCGGTGGCACATCGCCCAGCAGTTTGCCGTCGCGGTCGAAGAGCTGGAGCCGGGTCACCTCACCGGCGTCGCCAGGGAGGGCCACCCAGAGCCGCCCTTCGCGGTCGAGCGACATGTGCGTCCACGGGAGCCAGGTGTGGGGGATGTCGTCCTTTTTGGCCGATTCGCGCAGCGCCTTCTGGATCACCTCGTCGCGGTGACTGGTCGCCTGATTGTAGATGGTATCTCGCATCGCTTCGCTGATGGCCAGCGTGGGCGCGGACGCCTCGAAGATGCGAACGGTGTCGGTCGCGCCCCGCAACACGGCGAAGCGATAGCTGCCGGTATTGCCCGCGATGATCATTCCGTCGATGCGCGGCTCGAATGACGTCCCCGGCTGCATCGGTGCGGGCATCATCATCGACATCGAGTTGCTGCCGCGCTTCATAGTCACGGTCCAGCTTTTCATCTTGCGGAAATCGTCCTGCGGCGGCATTGCGAGCGTATCGGCGATGGTGCCGTTTAGACGGAGGCGGTACCACGAGGCTTTCTCCGCGTTTCCGGATCCGGGGATCCACGCGCGGCCGAGCGAGTCCACGGTGAGTCGCGGCCAGAAGTAGCAGCAGGGACTTGGCACCGTCCTGAGGAAGCTGCCATCGGTGCGAAAGAGCGTGAGTCGCGAATGATTGGGGTCTTGAATCAGCAGGGTGTCGCCACGGATGCCGAGAAAGCCGTCGCGCAGCTCCCCCGGACCGTCCCCTTCCTTTCCAATGGCGCGCACGAAGCCGCCATGGGGGTCGAAGACCTTGATGACAGCCGGCTTCTGCTGCAGGGCATAGACGGTGCCGTCGTCGGCAATGGCCATCGCCCCGATCTCGCCGAGCTCACCCGGCGAACCTTCGGCGGGGTTGATGGTGGCAGCCGCCACCCAGCGCCAGCCGGAGGTGTCGCGCCACATCGTGGGGCCGGTGTTCCTGACGTGTACGATGCCACCCGCGAGCGTGTCGACCTTCGCGGTGGCGAGCTGCGGCCCGTTGGCGGAGCAGGCGGCGAGCGATCCGAGGAGTAGTGCCGCGATCTGGGTTCGCATCGGTGTCATCCTGAGCGGAGCAGCGGCGTTGACGCTGCGGAGTCGAAGGAGCGAGTGCTGGTGACGAAGGAGCTATTTCCCTCGCCGATCGATCCGGTAGATGCGGATGCGTGGTAGGTCGTCGGCGTCCGCGTCGATGACTCCGATGCGGTCGCCCAGGATTGTGACGTTTGAGCTCTCGAAGGGCAGGGGTACAGCGCCAAGGAAGCGGCCGTCACGAGCGAAGACATCGAGTTCGCGCGATGACACCCACCCGCTCCCGGTACGCACCCAGAAATTGCCCGCGTTGTCCTCACCAACCGAAGACCAGAGCGTATATCGCTTCGGAATGTCAGTGGCTTTCGCGACAGACCGCACTCCTGGGTCCTGTGTCACGCGGTCGAAGATGGACTGACGCAGTGTATCGGGAATGGGGAGGCCTACCACACCGTTGCGCCCGAACATTCTCACTGTATCGCGCCCATTACGCGTGACGAAGAACAGGTAAGTGCCAGTACTCCCATAGATCACACTTCCATCCCGCAGCAGGCGATGCAAATTGTTTGGTCGGAAGGGGATGGAGCTGCTGGCGTGCCCCCCCTGAATGTCGTAGCTCCACTGCGCTACCGGGGCAGCCTCGGGAAGCCTCATTGTGTCCAGGGCTTGGCCAGACAACGTGAAAAAGGCCCAGGACGTTGCCTTGCCATCGAAGACGCCGACTGGCAGACGCCCCTTCTCGTCAATGTCGAGTTGGTTGGCGCCGCTGTTGGTGTACGCCGGGAATGTTCGCACAACTTTTCCGTCGAGCGTCATCACAGTCACGCGCTTCAACTGCCCATCCTGGATGATCAGCGAGTCGTTGAACAGGGCAATGTTCAGATTCCTATACTCGCCAGGTCCGGCGCCCGCGCGCCCAAGGCTCCTGACGAAGCGACCATTCGCGGCAAAAAGGGAGATCGCCGTCGCACCTTGATCCCCGACGACATATTGGCCCCTGGACGTCCGAAGCACCGGATATGGCCGTTGTAGCTCCCCCGCCTCCCCTTCCTTCGGCTGAATCGTCCGCTCGAGCACCAGCTTCCAGCCGTTGGTGTCCCCCCACGCCGTGGGCCCCGGGTTCATCACGCGTACCACGTGACCACCGACCGTGTCGATCTTCGGCCGTGAGAGCTGCGCGTTGGCGACTAGTGGGGCTGTGAGTGAGAGACCGACGAGGGTAGCAACGACACCGGCGAGGCGCATTCGAGTGCTCTGGGGAGAGGGAACGGGAAAGATAGCGCGCGCTACCGAGGCCTCGGTCAGGCGCTAGCTGGCTGGCCGGGCACCGCGGCCTGGAGTCGGTGCGTCGGTTGAAGAGGGTCGAGTCGATCGAAATGCTCCGCAAGCTCCGCCACCAACTTGTCGGTGACGGCTGCTTCGCTCATCCTGGCCACCGTGCGGCGCGGGGTGGCGCCGAGCAATGGTTCCAGTGCTGCCGACATCGAAGCTGCCGTTCGAAAGCCGCCAGCCGCCGCCACCTGTTTGCAGGTCAGTCCCCACCGCCTGATCCGCCAGCAGCACCAGAACAGCTGGCCCCACTGGAGGAGGCGGCGCGGGCTCGGCAAGTACGCTTCGTGGGTAGCGTGCTGTAACGTGCGAGCGGCGGTTCCGATCGACT